>DYRR01000050.1:1582-15320 GCA_020718605.1 Chthoniobacter flavus
ACGACATCGAATCCGTAGTGGTTGGATGCTATTCCCGGTGGAAACACCTGACTTTCTCACGGCATTTCTCGCGGATTGACGGTGCGTGAAGGGCTGGCTACGATCCGCCCCAACATGGCAAAACCCGCTCTCGGAAAAGGTCTTGGCGCACTGATCGGCGTGCCGGCAACCAAACTCGCAGCCCCCGCCGAACCCGGCGAGCAGGTGCGGCTTGTGCCTCTGGACTCGATCGTGGCCAGCCCGCTCCAGCCCCGCACGGAGTTTCAGAGCGAGCATCTCTCGGAGTTGGTGGATTCGATCCGGGAACGGGGCATCATCCAGCCGCTCATCGTGCGGCGGGTGGATGGCAAACATGAATTGATCGCCGGCGAACGCCGCTGGCGCGCCGCGATGCAGCTTGGGCTCAAGGAAGCGCCGGTCCTCATCCGCAAAGCCGACGATCTTGAGGTGCTCGAGCTGGCGATCATCGAAAATCTTCAGCGCGAGGATCTCAATCCCATCGAGGAAGCCCGGGCTTACCTGCGCATGGCGCGGGATTTTTCGATCACCCAGGAGAGCATCGCGAAAAGAGTGGGCAAAAGCCGCGCGGCCATTGCCAACGCGATGCGTCTGCTGGATCTGCACGGGCAAATCCAGACATGGGTGGTGCAGTCCATTTTGAGCGTGGGTCATGCGAAGGCGCTGCTGGGCGTGAAGGATCCCGCCGAACAGTTGCTCCTCGCGGAACGTCTCGTGCGGCAGGGCGGAACGGTCCGGGATGCCGAGGCGCTGGTCACCGCGCATCTCGCGCGGGTGAACGACCCGCAGCGCCCGCGCACCCGCCGCAAGTTTTCCGTGCAGGAACTTTCCCCCGCGCTGCTCCATGTGCAGAACCGTCTGCGCGAGCACCTCGCCACCCACGTGCTTCTGCATCATCACGGGGAAAAAAAGGGGCGTCTGGAGATTGAGTACTATGGCAACGAAGATCTCGACCGGATTCTGGCGACGATGGGACTGCCGCACGATTCCATCTGAACGGGTGTGAAAGTTCTGCGGTTCACGCCCGAAACCGCCATGGTTCTTTTGGCGGCGATCCTGCGCCTGGCACTGCTTGCGTGGCGTCCGGCGCATTTTGACGAGGGCATCAACGGGTGGTTTGCCGACGGCATGGCCGGGCGTGGATGCTTTGCCTACGACCCGACAAACTATCACGGACCGCTTCACTTCTACGTTCTCTTTTGCGCGCAGACACTGTTGGGCCATTCTCTCTGGGTGCTGCGTCTGCCGGTCGCGTTGGCGGGAGTGGCGGCCGTGTGGGTGGCGCTGCGGATGGCACCGTTTCTTGGCCGGACCGCGTCGCGGATGGCGGCGCTCTTTGTGGCGGTGTCCCCCGCGATGGTGTATTACAGCCGGTATTCGATTCACGAGACGTGGCTGGTGTTGTTTCTGCTGATGTTTTATCTGGGGATCTTCGATCTTTGGAAACGCGGGTCCCGGACGGGGTTGTGGGCGTGCGCCTGCGGTGTCTGCGGGATGCTTCTCACCAAAGAGACCTGGATCCTCCATCTGGCGGCGGCCGGAGCGGCCTGGCCCTGCCTGCTTCTGTGGGAACGCTTCTCCGCCTCCACACCCGATCCCGTGCCCGACATGGCGCCGCACTGGACGTGGCGCGATCTGATGGCGGCGGTCGCCGTGAATCTCGCGGCGTTTGTTTTTTTCTATTCCGGCAACTTCGAGAACTGGCGGGGGATCGTCGATGCGTTCGGCGCCTTCGCGCCCTGGTATGAGACCGGGCTGGATGGGGAGGCGGTGGGAGCCGGCCATCACAAACCCTTTTATTTCTGGCTGAAACTTTTTTGTCGCACGGAATGGAGTGCCCTGGCCGGGCTGGCGGGATGCGCGTGGGCGCTTTGGCCGGCCCCGCGCCTGGTGCGGTATGTCGCCATCTCCGGCGGGGGCGCGCTGCTTGCCTACAGTCTCATCGCCTACAAGACACCCTGGTGCATCGCGCCCATTCTTGTCCCGCTGCTTCTGGTGGCGGGGTGGGCGGCGGCCCGCATCCTGGAAACCCGGTGGCGGCGTGCGGGGATTGCCGCAGTGGGATTGCTGACCGCCGGGGGGGTGTTCGAGTCCGTGCGAATCTCGATCTTTGCCTGCACCGATCCGGACGAGCCCTATGTGTACGTGCAGACCTATCACGACATCGGGCGGTTCACCGGTCCGTTGCTGGAGGCCGCCCGCCACGATGCCCGGGTGTTGCACCGGCGCGGCGTTTTTCAGGTGGAGAGTTATTATCCGCTGCCATGGATGCTCGCGGATTTCACCAACATCGGGTACTACGGCGCGGACAATCCGCCGACGGACTATGAAGCCGACTTTCTGCTTGTGGACGCGGATCTGGCGCCCGAGGTGGAACCCCGGTTGCGGGGGAGCTATCATGTAATGGATTTCACGCTGCGCAGCGGCCAGAAGCCTTCCCGGGCGTATTTCAATCACCGGGTGTTCAAAAAATACTTTGCCGACAAACCACGGGAATTCGGACACGATGAGGAAGTGAAAATCCAAACCCAGTGATCACCTGGCTTACCAGCATTTGGGGCATCCTGTCCGTGTGCAGTTATCTGCTTACCTGGATTCTCATCCCCGTCGTTCTGCTGCAGCGGAAGAATCCCATCGCCACGCTGGCATGGGTGTGGTCCATCCTGCTGTTCCCGTTTTTCGGTCCGTTGTTTTATCTCCTCGTTGGCAATGCGCGGGTGAGCATGCGCTCCTTCACCGCCAGGCGGAGCGTGCGCAGCGGGGTCGGGGAATTTTATCCGGCGGGCGGCGGCGCAGCGGGGTCCGATTCCCTGCTGTCGCGGTCGCTCGAACGCATCAACCGTCTGCCACGGACCAGCGGTAATTCCATGGAAATGCTGCGCGATGGGGATGAGTTCTTCCCCGCGCTGATTGCCGAGATCGACCGGGCGCGCGACCATGTGCATCTGGAATTTTACATATGGCGGACCGATGCCACCGGGGTGGCGGTGCGCGATGCGGTGGTGAGGGCGGCCCGGCGCGGGGTGCGGGTGCGGGTGCTTGCCGATGAGATTGGATCGTGGTGGACGCCCCGGTCATTTTTCAATCCCTTGAGAGAACTCGGCGGACGATTCCGCTGGTTCTCCACCTTTGCTCCGTTGCGCGGCGCGTTTCATCTCAACCTGCGCACCCATCGGAAAATCGTGGTGGTGGACGGGCACACGGCATTTATCGGCGGATGCAACATCGGAGACGCCTACCGGCGGTTGGAATCCGGTGGACTCGGGCATCGTGACATCCAGCTTCGGGTGCGGGGTCCGGTCCTCACCGGCATCGCGGAGATGTTTGCCGAGGACTGGCATTTTGCGGGGGGCAAAATGCTTGCAAAAGCCCGGTTTTTTCCGGCCCAGAGGAATGCCGGCACGATCCTCGCCCAACTCGTGGGCGGAGGTCCCGACAATGAGATCGAGGAAATCACCCTCACTCTGGTGGAACTTTTCAATTCCAGCCGGGAACGGCTCTGGCTCACCACGCCTTACTTTGTTCCCGATACCACCATGCTCACCGCGCTTCAGCTTGCCGCGTTGCGCGGTGTCGATGTGCGGCTTACCGTTCCCGCCAAAGGAGATCACTTCTATCTGGACCATGTCACCCACTCCTACTTCCCCGATTTGCTGCGGGTCGGGGTCCGGATTTTCGAGTATCAACCGTCCCTTCTCCACACGAAGCTCGTTCTGCTCGACGGTCACACGGCGATGGTTGGCTCCGCCAATCTCGATATCCGCTCGCTGCGGCTGAATTTCGAGATGGGCCTTGTGCTTTCCGGGCCGGAAATATTTCGCCCGCTCGAAGCACTCTACCTGGAATACGCTGCGGAAAGTCAGGAGGTCGATGGGGGGGCGTTCGCAGCGCGGCCTTTGCGGCGCAAACTGCTCGAGGCCGCCTTCCGTCCACTCGCGCCGATCCTTTGAGGATTCAGTCAGTAAAACGCCGCGTCCTGCACGATCGGCTCGCCGGAGACGATATCGGCCACCACAAATCCCCCGCGCCGCTCCGTGCCGACACGGGCGGTGGCCGGAGCCGAAGCGTCGGGGGTGGTCGGCGCACCGGCCCGGCGGATTGTGAGCAGGGTGCCCGGTTCGGGGTAGCCGCCGCGTGTTTCCAGCAGCACAAAACGGCTTTCGTTATTCACCAGAACGACCTTCCCGATCTCACGCGCCCCGATCATCGCCGGCACGGGAGGGGCCGGCCTGCGCGACGCCAGGGGGACGCAGGAAGTCAACGGCGTCGCCGGCATCACACTGGCCAGGCAAATCCATTTGGCTGTGTGAAAAAAAACCGCTCCGGAGGCCGATGCCGGGCGCTTACCGGGTGACGGCGCGTGCATATACGGCTTCGATGGCGGTGGCGCTGTGGGACCACGAGTGGTCGCGTTTCATGGCGCGCCGCATGATTTGTTTCCACTGTTCGCGGTGGGCGAAAGCGCGTTTGGCACGGACGATGGCATCCCAGAAGGCCTCGGCGCTGTGGGTGTGAAAAACAAATCCCCAGCCGGTCTCGCCCTCGATATCGCGCACGATTTCCTGCAATCCACCCATTGCCTTCGCAACGGGTATGGCGCCGTACCTCAGACTGTGGATCGCCGACAGCCCGCCGGGCTCAATGCGGGAAGGGATGAGCGTCACATCCGCTCCGGCCTCGATGAGATGCCGCATGGATTCCTCCCCCGACTTGAGAAACGCAAAACGCCCGGGATACTTCCGAACCGCCACCGCGAGGCCCGCCTCGGTGCCGGGATCACCCTCGCCGCAGATGACCAGGCGGACATCGTCGGCCAGCAGCCTGTCGAGCACTGGCAGAAGAATGTCGAATCCCTTTTGCTCGGCGATCCGTGTCACCATGGCAAACACCGGACCGCGGGGCACCGGGTCGAGTCCGCAGACCTTGAGCAGGGATTCCCGGCAAATCTTTTTTCCCGCAAGCGCCTGCGGACGGAATTTGGCGGGAAGCAAGGGGTCGCCGGCGGGATCCCAGACATCGTAATCGGCACCGTTGAGAAATCCGAACAACCGGTCGGCGCGGGCGCGCAGCACGCCATCCAGGCCGCACCCGCCTTCCATGGTGAGGATTTCGCGGCGGTAGGTGTCGCTTACCGTGGTGAGAACGTCGGCATGGAGGATGCCGCCCTTGAGCAGGTTGAGGTTGCCGTGAAACTCCAGGCCGTCCGGTCCGAAATAGTGACCCGGGAGATTTGTGAGACCAAAATCAATTCCCCAGAAATTTCCCTGGTAGGCGGCATTGTTCAGGGTGAGCACCGTTCGGAATGGAAGCCGGTTGGCGCGGGTCAGGACCGGCACCAGCGCCGTCTGCCAATCGTGGACATGCAACAACTCGGGCACGGGATTCATTCGCCGGGCCAGTTCCACCACGGCCTTGGAAAAGAAGATGAAACGTTCCGCGTTGTCGGGATATGCGCCGCCCTCTTCGCCATAAATTCCCGGGCGGTCGAAATACCCGTCCTGGCGGATCAGAAAGATCTGGGGCTCCCCGGCCCGGCTCAGCTCGAACACTTCCGCCTCGACAGTTTTCCAGGCCATTGGAATCTGCAACCGGACTCCCGTGGACTTGGGTTTGGCGCCCTTGCCGGACTTCGGCGAACGATAATACGGGATCACGGCACATACATCGTGGCCGAGTTTGTGCAATTCACGCGGCAACGACGCCAGGGTATCCCCCAGCCCGCCGGTTCGTGCAAAAGGAGTCATCTCGCTGCCCGCCATCAGGATTTTCATAATGAGGCATTCCAACACACCCCTCCCGTGGGATCAAGCAGTTCGGGGAAGCTGCTTTGTTGCCATAGAAAAACAACCCGCCGGGATCGCTGCCTTGCCGCATATGGGTTCAACGATAAAGGCGGCAGCGGAGGTGAGGGACGAGCCTCCGACTACAGCCATGGTTGAACAAGCCCGTCGGGTGAGAGGCGCCCTTCGCCGTATGCGCTTTATGTTTCGGCGGGGCATTTCGATTGAGTTGGCGCCATTCGGGTCAGTGGCATCAGATCTGGCCGGCGACTTGGCCGGATCGTTGAAGGGGCTGCCACCTGATCCGGCGACCAATCCGAAGAATGCGATCCACGCCACCCCCGGTGATTATTCCGCGATGGAGCGCGTTTCACCGTCGGCAAACCGGGTCCGGAGAACGATGCCGGACACGACGGATGACCGGCTTCGCAGAAGCCGCCCTTCGGCATCGGTCGTGATGGTGTAGCCACGGTCCAATGTGGCCTGTGGACCCAGCAGGCGGAGTTTGGATGAAGTTTCGCGCAGCAGATTGCCCTTGTCGGACATTCCATGTGCCACGCGGGACCGGATGCGATCCCGGACAAACCCGAGACGCTCGCAGGCCCGGGTGAGTTGTTGGTCGGGGCGATGTTCGCGGATCACCGCCAGCAAAGCGGCCAGCCTTTGGCGAAACGTCTCGAAATGATGACCCGCCCCGCGCCGGATCAACTCGCCCAAACGATCGACTTCCATACGCGATTCGCGCATGCACCGCAGGGGTTCCCGGTGCAGAGCGCCCGAAAGCGTCACCCGCAGGCGGGAACGGCCAGACACGATCGATTCCCGCAGGCGACCCGAAAGATGGCGCGTCGTCACCTCCAGGCGGCGCTCCAGTTCTTCGCGGTCCGGAGCGATCAGTTCCGCCGCCGCACTCGGGGTCGGTGCCCGCAGATCCGCCACGAAATCCGCAATAGTGAAATCGATCTCATGTCCCACCGCCGAGACCACAGGCAATCGGGATGCCGCGATGGCGCGCGCCACCATTTCCTCATTGAACGCCCACAGATCCTCAATGCTCCCGCCTCCCCGGGCCACAACGATCAAATCCACCGGCACGGGAAAATCCGGGCGGTTGAAATCCCGCACCGCAGCGGCGATCTCCCCCGCGGCTTCGTCCCCCTGAACCCGGACGGGATGGATCAGCACGGAAACCCACGGGGCGCGCCGGGTGAGGATATTGAGCATATCCCGCAGTGCGGCCCCGGTGGGGGATGTCACGATGCCGACACTGGCCGGAAACCGTGGCAGCGGTTGTTTGCGGCCGGCATCGAAAAGCCCCTCGGCCTGCAAGCCGCGTTTGAGTGCCTCGAACCGGGCCTGCAGCGATCCGAGCCCCTTGGGCTGGGCAAGTTTGACGAGAAGCTGATATTGTCCGCGGGCTTCATACACGGTGAGTTCGCCGAAAAGTTGGACCTGCTGTCCGTCCCCGAGCCGCAGCGATCCCAGCGCGGCGGCGGAACCCCGGAACAGGACGCAGGAAAGCTGGGCCCCGGCATCTTTGAGGGTGAAATAATGGTGACCCGAGGGCTGCCGCCGATGGTTGGAGATTTCACCCTCGACCCAGACCGCCCCGACCCCGGACTCCAGCACCCCACGAACACGGCGGGTGAGCTGGGTAACGGTGAAGACCTGATCGGGCGGCATGCCCGGATAATGTCAGCCCGGGAAGAGGCAGGCAATCAAATGTGAAATGAAGCCCGTCGCGCCCCAATCGTTAGGATTGGCGGATCTTTGCGCTCCCGCGCAGGACTGCGAAGCCGCCTGTAGCTCGCTCCGGGAAGAGCGGGATCGCGCACCGCACAATCCCCCCATTTTTTCCATTTCCTCCAAAGGATCGTAAGGATTCGGGCGTTGCGGCCCATGATCCCGGATTCCGAAGAACTCAGCCACACCGGCCGGGCAAATACCCACATGGAAAGATCGCTTCATGGCAGGGTTGACGAGACCCCGCAGATTTCAGAAAAGTTGGTTCCACTGTCCCAATTTCCCAACGTAAGTCCATCCCATGACAATCCACGCCACGCACCACACATCCACCGGGCTTTTTCATTCCGAACCGGCGGGAGGAGGTATTCCCGCCCGGGACGGGGTGGATCCCGCCGATACCTGGGATCTTTCCGCGTTGTATCCCGATGACGCGGCATGGGAGAAGGACTTCACAAATCTCGCCGGGCGCTTTTCCGGATACGGGGCTTTCCGCGGCACGTTGGGCGCCTCCGCCTCCGCAGTTTCGGCGGCGATGGAGTTCGACTCGGGCCTGGACCGGCAGATCGAGCGGTTGCATCACTTTGCCAGTTTGCGCAAGTCCGAGGACAGCGGAAACGACGCGAATCTCTCCCGCATGGCGCGGCTTCAGAATCTCCTCACCCGCATCGCGGAGTCCTCCTCGTTTCTCACGCCCGAGTTGCAGGCGATCCCGGACGAAGTGTTCGCGCGATTTCTGGCCGATGACGCGCTGGAAACCCGGCGGGTGCATCTGCGCAAGATCCGGCGGCTGAAGCCGCACACGCTCGGGGATCGCGAAGAGCGCCTGCTCGCGCTGGGAGGCAGCACCCTCGGGGCGTCCCGGAGGATATTCGGCCAGTTGCTGGATGTGGACATGAAGTTCGGCAGTCTGGCCGACGAGAACGGACGGGAGATCGAGCTCAGCCACGGGGCCCTTTCCTCGTTCCTGGTCAAGCGCGATCCGGCACTGCGCCGTGCGGCCTTCCACCAATACTACGCCGAAATGAAGGACCATCGCCACACCCTGGCCGCCTCCCTGGCGGAGTCGGTGAAGGCCGATGTGTTCCAGGCGCGTGCGCGCAATTATCCCTCGGCCCGTGAAGCGGCACTGTTTCCCGACGAAATGCCTGTGGCGGTGTATGACAATCTCATCAGCACCGTGCGCGGACATCTGGGCGTGCTGCACCGCTACTACGATCTGCGGCGCCGTTTGCTCGGCCTGGATGAAATCCATCACTACGACACCTATGTGCCCCTGGTGTCCGATGTGGTCTCCGATACCCCGTGGGACCGCGCGGTGGAGATGGTCTGCGCCGCGCTCGCCCCGCTGGGCGGGGAGTATGTGGAGACGCTCCGGAGCGGACTGCTCGGGCGCTGGTGCGACCGTTACGAGACGAAAGGCAAACGCAGCGGCGCGTTTTCATCGGGCAGCTATGGCAACCCGCCGTTCATCCTCATGAACTACAAACGCGATGTGTTTTCCGATGTCTATACGCTCGCCCACGAGGGCGGACACTCGATGCACACCTGGTTCGCGCAGCGGCATCAGACTTACCAGGATCATCATTACCCGATCTTCACCGCCGAGGTGGCCTCGACCTTCAACGAAGAATTGCTCACGCATCATCTGCTGGAAACAACGGACGATCCGCGCATGCGCGCCTATCTCATCAACCGCCAGATCGACGATCTGCGCGGGACGCTGTTCCGGCAGACGATGTTTGCCGAGTTTGAAAAAATCATCCACGAGACCGAGGAGGCGGGTGGCAGTCTCACGCTCGATTCGTTCCGGGGCGGATATCGCGCGCTGCTCGACGCCTATCTGGGGTCCGATTTCGCCATCGACGCCGATCTGGAGTTCGAGTGTCTGCGGATCCCGCATTTTTACAACGCGTTTTACGTCTATAAATACGCGACCGGAATCTCCGCCGCATGCGCCCTGGCCCGGCGGGTGCTGGATGGCGGGGCGGCGGAAGTCGCGGAATATCTGGGCTTTCTCAAGTCGGGCGGATCCAAACCACCGCTCGACACCCTGCGAGCGGCCGGGGTGGACATGACCGGCCCGGAACCCATCCAGGATGCCCTGGCCCTTTTCGAGCGCCGGGTGAACGAACTGGAGTCCCTCTTAACTTGAGCGAACGCTCTTGCAGGAGTGGTTATCGAGGGCGGTAGGCGTTGGTGAAAGCGATGTTGTCCTTCTGCTCGAAGGCCGTCTTGATCGCCGAGAGCATGACGCCCGGCGTCTTGTCCACCTCATCGAGAATGCCTTGGAGTTCGACGCGGTCTCCCGTGCGCGTCTTGTGCACCGGGATTATTCGCACTGCCCAACGCAGATGCGACCGTGCGTCATTGGATCATCCAGCCCACGATGATTGCACCGAACAACGTGGCCAGCGCGGCCACTGGAACAACCGCGCACCAGTTTTCTGGCTCGTGCGGATGAGCCAGCCAGTGTTCGCGAATCCCGAGGACCACCGCCAGCGCAATGAAGACAGCCAGCATTGCCGCTTGGAACACGTAAGGAAATCCACCCCACAGCAGCAACCGCCGCATGCCGGGCACGCGAAGCAGATCGAACCCTTCATGCACCTTCGGCGCCCTGCCATGTGCGCGATCCCGCTCCTCCCGGAGCGGGCTACAGGCTGCTTCGTAGCTCTGCGCGGGAGCGCAGGGATCTGCCAATCCCAATGATTGGGGTGTCATGGCGATATCCTCTGGAACGGTGGACGCTGCCGCTGCTCCTTCCATCATCAAGTCGTCTGCATCTGGTTGTGGCACTTTCATGTATTTGTATTCGTTCGCCAACCAGTTTGCGAAAGGCCGGGAGCGATCTCTACTGATGACTCCTGATCCGCACGCCAGACCCGGCGCGACTGGATGTCGAGAGTCAGGTCGCCAACCTGCTTAAGCAAGACATCCTCCTGCGCCGTTCGCCTCAACAGGGCGCGAATCCGGGCCGCCGAAACTACGCATATACGTCGGCCTGCGTGAATATTCAGTGTGTTGCGGCCAAACATTTCTCATGCCTTCGCGTAAAGCTCGCTGCCTTTCTCGGTGAACTCGCGGGACTTTTCTTCCATTCCCTTTTTCAGCGCCTCTTCTTCGGCGATGCCTTGCTCGGCTGCATATTTCCGATCCTCAACGTCGAGGTCGCCCATACCCAGTTCGACGGGGCGGCGGCGGGCCTTCTCGGTGAGCAGGTTTACGAGCCTGATCCTTCATTATCCGAACGAACTCGAGATCCTTTTCGTAGAATTCCTTTTCGCGAGGCCGTGCTTCAATCTCCAACGCCTTGATAATGTCTGCTTCGGCCTCATCAAGATAGGTGCGGCATAATTCCCAGGCTTTTGCCTGACGCTCTCTTGGAATTCGGTGATCCCTGCCGGTCTCCATACACTTCTTGGCAAGATCGATCTTCGCACGCGCTCGAACATCATAAAGCATGGCCGGAACGGCAAGTGGGGATGTTGCAGCGGAAATGTATTTGGAAATCAACTGAACTGCTTGTTCGTCTTTGCCTAGCTTGCGCAGAGCGAATGCCACCCGTTTGACTTCGTCTCCCTCCAGCGACCGCTTGGAAACGTGCTCCAACCACAATTTTCCGATTTGCTGGTGCTCCGACTTTGGAGACTGCCCCAAGACTTCGGCAAACTGGTAAACAGTGCTTGTTGGCAAATCCTGCGGCTGGAGTTGGTGTTCTGCCACATAGACACCGATAGTCTCTGGCCTGTAACGCATTGACGCCAGTTGCACTAACAGTTCCAGCAGTTTTGGATTCGTTGTTTGTTCATCGAGCAGTGGTTTCAGCTTTGATTGGGCTTCGTCGTAATCTTGCTGAATGATGAGTCGCTCGATTTCAGCCACATGGCGCATCATTTCGTGGCGCGGGTGAGCGGGCAGAACACAAGTAACCGCCGCATCCTCAAGGTCGAATCGTGGAGCAGGCGAGCCAAGCTGCTTCATCGTCCGAATGATGGTTGGAATGCCTTGGCCCTCAGCTTGAGCCAACTGAAGCTTGTTGAAAAAATACGCCAGCGATTGATTTCTCCACGACGGTGAAGCTTGGCCCGCCAGGAATTTGTCTTTGTTTACCGCACGAGGCAACGCGCCAGGCGAGCGAATCTCCACTCGGTCGGCAAAGACCGTGATGCTTGTGGGTTCTTCTTGTTCGTAGTCACGGTGGACGATGGCATTGATCACAGCCTCTTGGAGTGCGCGCTCTGGATATTTTGAAGCGTTCGGTTCTGGCGACTCTTTGTCATAAACGGTCGAAGCGTGCGTCTTGAGCAGCTCAAGCGCCTTTTTCGCCTGCCCGACCACTGTTCCAGTGAGTTCATGACGCTCCGCTGTTTGCTCACTCCGGTCCTTTCCAGGATAAAAGGAAACTTTTGTCCAAGCTCCGGGAAAGTAGCGTGTTGGTTCTTTGCCAAAAAGCAGCAGAGCAAAATTCCTGGGGTGGATGGACGCATCCAAAGGCCGCTTGCCGCCAAGCGATGGAACAAAATCAGAAATCCGCATTGAGTCGGCGAAATAATCCTCAATAGCCACAGATGGATTCCAGACTCCAACCTGCTGCAAGACATCTCTAAACGCCAATAAGTCAACATCTGGAATCCCAGCCAACTCGCTCAACCGCCTGTCCCAAGGAGGGAGTGCCTGCTTCCTCACGAGCAGTTCTCGAAGGACACCATTCTTTGCCTCAACTGTTTCCCGACTGAGGCGGACATAGTATGCAGCACTGTCTTTTCCCGAAGGACGGTAGCTGTGTGCATACCCTGTCGCTGGGACGATGAAAACCAAGACTCGCTGGCCATCAATCTCGCCCGGCAATTCATCAACAATTGGAGTGACGGCTGGGTCAATCTTTTCACGCGCATCCGACATCACCTTGCCTTCAATCTCTTTAAACCGGTCAGATGTCAGTCCGGGATAGGTAACCTTCTGAAAGTCGTATTCATCCTTTGACTCCTCCGCACCGCAAACCACATAACCACCGCCCATGTTTTGAAAGTCGCTTGAGAAAGCTGTAATGGTGCGAATTACATCTTCAATGTCAGCGACATTCTTTTTCCACTCGACCTGCTCGCTCTCGCGAGCTGCCAACTCTTTGAGATCGGTTTTCGCTTTCATGAGGTTCTGATTGTCACAAATAGTCTATTTGATTTACACCTTCGCGTAAACCTCCGCACCCTTTTTCCTGAACTCGCGGGACTTTTCTTCCATGCCACGTTTGAGCGCCTCTTCTTCGGCGATGCCTTGCCATTCATGGCCGCGCTCCCGGGGGGAGCAGGTTCAACACGAAATCGTAAATGGCTTGGGCGTGTTGGAGTGCCGAGTCAAATTCTTCGCGCGACGGCATTGGATCGTCCGTCAGTCCCGGATACCGGAAGGCGGAAATGTAGGGTGTCAAAATTTCCGCCACCTCCTCGAACCGCGCGAAATCCGGCATGTCATCGGCGGCGTCAGCAATCAATAGAATCAGGTCGTGCGTCCTGGCGACCGCGATGCCCCGCCAAGTCAGCCAGCCTTTCAACGATTTTTCCGCTGCCTGTTGACAGTGGTAAATGGCCGTGTCCAGCGGGCCCTCCGGCGTGGCACTGACAATGCGCGCGTTTTGCAGGTCGTGCGCGGCTTTCGTAAGCCAGTCGCAGACAAGCCGAGCGAGGTTGTCAGCCATAGAGCTTCCTGCCCTGCGCGAGAATCTGGTACTGCAACGAAGCGCGCAAATCTTTGTAGCGGTCAAATTCCTCCCGCGTTTGCACGAACACGTCCTTGCTCATCCGCAGTCCCCGGAGACATCGATGTGCCCTTTGCATCCGGCGGATGGCGCGTTCGCCGCTCTCGCGAACGATCACCATCAAGTCAACGTCGCTGTCTTCATGTGGCGTGCCCCACGCGTGCGAGCCGAACAAAATAATTTGCTCCGGCTGGAACTCGGTTTTCAGCCGTTCCACAACCTGCTCCAGCAAACCTGACGGGATGGTCTTCACAGACTCCAGAGTATCATGCGGCAATGTCTTTGAAAAGTCATTGTTTGGAAGTCGTCCGCGCCACGTTTACGCCTTCGCGTAAAGCTCGCTGCCCTTCTCGGCGAACTCGCGGGACTTTTCTTCCATCCCCTTCTTCAGCGCCTCTTCCTCGGCGATGCCTTGTTCGGCGGCGTATTTGCGGACGTC
>DYRR01000051.1 GCA_020718605.1 Chthoniobacter flavus
TACCAAAGATGCAAAAAGCACAAAATAAACAATTTGCAACATATTGTTGAGGACGTGACCGGATTCTGGTCGCGCAGAATTACTTCAGAGCATCGGATGGTTTATCGCATTGACGGAAACACGCTCGAAATAGCCCAACTGCGCTACCACTATACTGACTGCTGACTTGTTCCTCCGGTTCGTGCTTCACCCGGGACCCATCTGCCGGATCAATGCCGTCGTGGAACGTCCCGGCACCAATGACAAAATGGAAATTTCCGTGCCGCAGGCTTCCAACGCTCCGCGCTCGCCGGGATCCAGGGTGGAGACGGTGTAATCTCCTCCCTTGGCATACCGGTGCGGGCGCACCGCATGGATCAACCCGGTAAGACGGGGCCCGGAAAACACCGTCACAAAATCCACACACGCCAGCGCCGCAAGAATCTCCGCGCGGTCGTCCTGGGAATTGATGGGGCGGCCCGGGCCTTTGAGCTGGCGCACACTGTCGTCGTCGTTGATTGCGACAATGAGCGCGTCCCCAAGAGCGCGGGCCTGGGCCAGATAACGCACATGACCCACATGAAGCAGGTCGAAACAACCGTTGGTAAGGACGAGTTTTTTTCCTTCGGCATCGAGCCGGTCCCGCAGGTGGGTCAGATCGGGAAGGGTGAGAACTTTTTCAGACATAACCGGCCTCACCAGGAGAAGGCAAAGAGCAGGATGGCGCATCCGTAGGCCACGCCCAGGCCGGTGGCGGCTTTCCACAGACCGGGCCGGGATTGGATCCAGGCCACTTGATCCCGGAAAAGATAGGGCAGTCCCACCCAGAAAATCCCTTTTACGGCCCATGCATAGGCGAGAATCACCAGCAAAAGTCTGCTTTTTTCCGGACGCAGAAACGCGGCTTCCAGCAGCGGATCGGCGGCGAGCAGCAGCAACATGGCCAGGGATCGGACCGCCAGGAATTCCGGAACAAATCGGGCGGTAAGAAACGCCCCCACGGGGATCGCCACGAGCAGCATCGTGCGCAGATTGCTGAATTCCCCGAGATCGATGGTGGCGACCAGCCAGAATGTCCAAATGGCGGCCACCGTCACGAGCACAAGACCCGCGGGGCGGGACCGAGGAAATTCCTTGAGCCATGCCAGCACAAGATCTCCGCGCAGCAGTGCGAACAGATGCGCAACCGCCAGCAGCAGTCCCACCAAGACGCCGATCGTCCTAAGGCTCAATCCGTAAATCATGGCGCGGAGACTGTCAGAGGGGTTTGGCAAGGTCAAGTGCGGCTTGGTATCTTGTCCGTGGCCCGTCCAACCTGGAGGCGACCGGGCGGGTTAATCCAGGGGGAATTCAGAGCAGATCGCATCTCCGGGCACAAATTTCCGATATTCGGTCCATTCCCCGCTTGCAGGGGTGGGGGTTCGATGCTATCTCATGCCTCCCGAATTTTTCATCTTATGCCTGCCCGTAAACGCAAATTGGCCGTGCCTGTCCTGCCCCTGCAGAGGCACTTGCTTTTCGGGGAAGAGGGCAACTGGCACGATCTCGGGGATATTTTCCGGACAATAAACCGCAAATACTTCCGGCGCAATCCGTTGAGAGGATATCAGATCGTCTGGGGCCGTCGCATGCGCAAGCGGCCCAAGACGTATTTTGTCTTTGGAACAATCCAGGAGCAGGACCGGGTGATTCGGATTCATCCCCTGCTGGATGCCCGTTTTGTGCCGCGTTGGTTCCTGGAATACGTGGTGTACCATGAGATGCTGCATGCCAGGGTGCCCCATCGCAGACTGCGATCGGGTCGCCGGGAGGTGCATACCGAAGAATTTATGGAGAAAGAACAGCGGTTTTCGCTGTTCCGCCGGGCCCAGCGCTGGGAACAGGAAAATCTTGGGCGGTTCCTGCGATGACCCCGTCTCCTTCCGATGCGGGGACACAGGCGGTGTGCCTGGTGGTGTGTACCTTTCCCGACCGCGAGACGGCGCACCGGATCGGCAGGGAGATGGTGGAGGCGCGTCACGCGGCCTGTGTGAATTTGCTGCCGGAAGTGGAATCCATCTACCACTGGAAAGGCGAGATCGAGGAAGCCGGAGAGGTGATGGCTTTTTTCAAAACTACGGAATCCGTCCGGGCGACGCTGGAAGCCGCACTGCGCGCCGCGCATCCCTACGAGACGCCGGAAATTATCGCATTGCCGGTGAACTCCGTGCTGCCTGCCTACCTTGCGTGGGTTACGGAGGAGACGGGCCGACAACCCTGATTTCTCTGGAATCCTGTTTGGTATTCTTGGATGGATCGGCCCATCCGGCTGCGGCAAGAGCACATTGCTCAAGAAAATGATGTTGGACCGGGCGCATCGGATCACGAAGAAATGAGAGACTCGGAGTATAGCCATAGATTGCGAACGGGCCGTTCCCATGGAGGGTCAGCGTCCTCGCCTGACCTGTATCAAACGTCGAAAACTGGATTTACCACGAATAACACGAAAAGCACGAATTTTAGATGCACGAGGAAACGCATAGTCAGGAAAAAAACGGGGCCACCTCAAGGATCGGGGTTTCCGGTGGATCTATGCATATTCGACGTTGCTGGGAATTGCCGAGGCGGCCAAAACTCGGCGGGGACAAGCACTACCGACCGCCCATCGAAGACAAATTTGCCGACTTCCATGCATTGCTAATGTTACCTAAAGCATTATGAAGCAAATACTTACGCAGAGTGTACGAGTCTCAAACCAGGCACTGCGGCGAACGGCTCCGGAAGCTGAGCAATAATCTCACACGATTCGTCTGGTGACCGACGGCGGCAGACTGTGCGTCCGCGAAGTGTGAGGCAGCCCTATGCCCCCTGAGCCAGGCTGGCGGCGATAAATCCGCGGAAGAGCGGGTGGGGCAGGTTGGGCTTGGACTGGAATTCGGGATGGAACTGGCATGCAAGGAACCAGGGGTGATCGCGCAGCTCGATGAGTTCCACAAGGGTGCCGTCGGGGGAGGTGCCGGCAATGACAAATCCCTTTTCCTCCATGGTGGCACGGTACTGCATGTTGTATTCGTAGCGGTGCCGGTGCCGCTCGTGAACTTCGTCGCGTCCGTAGATTTCGCGCGCCTTGGTGCCGGGTGTCAGCCGGGTTTCCCAGAGCCCCAGCCGCATCGAGGCCCCTTTGTCGCGCACGTCCTTTTGCTCTTCCAGCAAGCAGATGACCGGGTGTGGTGTTTCCAGGTCGAATTCGGTGCTGTTTGCCCGGTCCAACCCGCAAACGTGGCGGGCAAACTCGATGGTGGCCACCTGCATTCCGAGACAGAGGCCGAGATAGGGGATGCCGCTCTCGCGCGCGTAGCGGGTGGCCGCGATTTTGCCTTCGATGCCGCGATCCCCGAATCCGCCGGGAACCAAAATACCGGCCGCCTGCTTGAGGTGCGACTCGGCTTCTCCCTCTTCCATTTCTTCGGCGTCCGCCAGCACCAGATCGATGCCGCAATCGTTGGCGGCCCCGGCGTGGGTGAGTGATTCGTAGATGCTTTTATAGGCGTCCTGGAGATCGATATACTTGCCGACGACCGCAATTTTAACCCGTTTGCGCGGGCTCACCACCCGGCGCACAAAGCGTTTCCAATCGGTCATGTCGGCCGGTGGAACATCCAGATGGAGGGCCTGGCAGACAATATCATCGAGTCCTTCGTTCTGCAGCATGAGCGGGGCCTCGTAGATTGTGTGGTCCACATCGCGCCCTTCGATCACCGCTTGTTGGGCGACGTTGCAGAACATGGAGAGCTTGTGGCGGACATCTTCGTCCAGCGCATGCTCGGTGCGGCAGATGAGCACCTGGGGCTGGAGTCCGATCTCGCGCAGTTTGGCGATGCTTTGCTGCGTGGGTTTGGTTTTCAACTCGCCCGCCGCACGGATGAAGGGCACCAGGGTCACATGCATGATAATGGAATTGCCGGGGCCTGCATCGAGAGTGAACTGCCGGATGGCCTCCAGGAAAGGCAGGCCTTCGATGTCGCCCGTGGTTCCCCCGATTTCGGTAATCACGACATCGGCGGGTTGATTTTCCCCCGCCTGTCGGATGCGGGCCTTGATTTCGTCGGTCACATGGGGGATCACCTGCACGGTCTTGCCCAGGTAATCGCCGCGGCGTTCCTTGGTGAGGACGGTTTCATACACCTGCCCGCTGGTGAGGTTGTTTTTGCGGGTGAGTACGCAGTTGGTGAAGCGCTCGTAGTGGCCGAGGTCGAGATCGGTCTCCGCGCCGTCGGTGAGCACATACACTTCGCCGTGCTGAAAAGGACTCATTGTGCCGGGATCGACATTGAGATAGGGATCGAACTTCTGAAGGATTACCTTGAGTCCGCGGTGTTCGAGCAGGGTTCCCAGCGAGGCCGCCGCAAGGCCTTTTCCGAGTGAACTGACCACGCCGCCTGTGACAAAAATATATTTCATGGTTTGTGAAAAAAGGGATGCCGACAAGGCACCCGATGGGTTGTAGTCCGATCGTCACGGAAAGCAAGCATGACGTGGAAAGGTGCGGCGTGGACAAGTGGGGTCTCCCGTCCTTGCAATTTGTGACCCGTCTGTTGATGATGTCCGCCATGTCACGCCTCCGGACCTTCCGTGCACTTGCCGCATTGCTCCTGATGCTTGCGGTATGGGTGGTTTACGGTTGGTCCGGGCAACTTCAGCCGGTCTGGGACGACACGTTTCTGGTGGGCTCGAATCCATTCTTCCGAAGCCCGTACCTGATAGGGGAAATGTTCCGTCAGTGGCTGTGGGTCGATCCCATTGCAGCGTATTACCGTCCGGTCCAGAATCTCTCTTTCCTGGCGGATTATTTGCTCTGGGGGACATGGTTTCCGGGATACCGCGCGACCAATCTGCTCTGGCACGGGGCTGCCGCGATCCTCTTTTGGCGGCTGGCATGCGGGTTGTTGCGGGACACGGGATCCGGTGCGGACAAGGAATCGGAGGCTGTTGCCGGACTGCCTCGTCCCGAGGTGCTTGCCTGGGTGGCGGCTTTGCTCTGGGCGGTGCATCCCGCCCACAACGCCGCCGTGGCCTACGTGAGCGGGCGCGCCGATCCGTTGGCCGCAGTGTTTGCGCTGGGGGGGTGGCTGATCTTCCGGTCAGCCACCCAAACTCGATGGGGATGGGGCTCTGCGCTGGCGTTCGCCGGCGCTTTTGGGTGCGGATTACTGGCGCTCTGTGCGCGCGAAACCGGTATGGTGTGGCTGATTGTGTTTGCCCTCTACGAAGGGCTCTGGAGATCAGGCGGGTCTGTGCGAATCCGGGCCCCGGTCTGGCTTGGCACACTGATGTTGTTTTGTGTTTATGCCCTATTGAGGACGCTGCCCCCTGTGCTCTTGGATAAAAATACGGCGCCGGATAGCTCGGTCGGCTTGGCAATTTGGAAAACGATTCTCGCGCTCGGGGATTATGCGACACTTTTTTTTGTTCCATTCCGGCTTTCCATGGAACGGGTGCTCATACCGGAGGGGGGCGGTGGGGGCGATCTTCTGCCGGCGGCTCTGGCCATGCTCGGAGTGTTGCTCGCACTTGCCTGCGCACCGGGCGCCACCCGCAGGCTGCGTGTGTTCTGTACGGTCTGGTTTTTGGCCGGGTTTGTCCCCATCTCGCCCATGTTGGCCCCCAATGCCGATTCTGCGGAGCACTGGATGTATCTGCCATTTGTCGGCCTTGCCCTGGGCGGCATGGCGGCGTGGAGTGATTTGCCGGACAAACTCCGCAGGAGTGCGGGCGTGATTGTTGTTTGCTGGATCTGTTTTCTTGGAGTCCGCACGCATCTGCGGGCGCGGGATTGGAAGGATCACGCGACATTTCTGCGTGCGACGCTTGAACGCGGCCAACCCACCGCGCGTCTGCTTGGCCTGGCTTCCGCCGGTCTGGCCCGTGCCGGCAACCAAGACCGGGCGGAGGCACTTCTGCGGACCGCAATCGAAAAATTTCCAAAAGACCGCCTTCTCAAGATTTATTTGGGCACAATGCTTCAGGCCAGGGGCGACTGTGCGGCCGCGCTTCCCCTGGTTCAAATGACGCCGGTGGAGATGCTCGGCCATCGCGGGGTACATCCTCTGTACTCCATAGCTCCGGTTTCTGCCTCGGCCTGCCTCATCGCCGGGGGCCGCAACTCCGAAGGCGAGGCTGTCCTGCGTGCCGGCAATGAAATCTGGCCCGACAACTGGCGTATTGTGCAGGAGCTGGTGCGCATTTTGGAAAGAGAACACCGCCAGGCCGAGGCCGCCGGGATTGTCGCCGCATTTTCGGAAAAACACCCATGGCATCTGGATGCGGCGATGCTGCGGGCTTCATTCCTCGCCCGGGACAAGCGGATCCCGGAAGCCGAGAAATTGCTCCGGCATGCCCGCACTCTGGATGTCCGGAGTCCGACGGCGGATCGGATGCTTGCGGGCCTGCACGCGGATGCGGGGGACTGGCTGCGCGCGACCGCCGACCAACAACGCGCCATCCGGCGCAGCGCCGGAGAGCCGCGCGACTGGCTCACGCTCGCCGCGCTGCTGGAAAAAACCGGAGACCCGGCGGGTGCCGAGACCGCGAGACAAAAGGCGTCCGCTTCCCCGCAACCCTGATTATTTGCGGTCTTCGAAGAGGCTGGTGCCGACATCATCGGCGCCGAAATGAAATGCCACCTGTTCTCGGGAGCGCAGCGTGGCGAGGATCTCGCTGAGCCGGGCGGCGGTGTCGTTGGAATAATGGCGGACCAGCCCCACGGTCGTGTCACAGCCGAACACGGTGATCATGATGGTGTCCTCATCGACGGAGTTCATGAAAATATGGCTGCCGTTGCCCTGGTGGTAAAGGGCGTTGAATTCGACTTCACCGATGCGGCGCGCAAGTTCCTTGGTGGCCGCGAAACTGCCCGCCGCCAGAGCCGCGATGATGGTGACATCGAGCACCTCCAGGTCGCCGAACTGGGAGAGGACGTTGCCCCCCTTGTCAACGATCACGACGAGATCGGCTTCCGATTTTTCAAGATACTTCTGGAGGACGGCGTCGATATTGGCGACATCGTCGATCGTGAGAGCGGGAATGGATTCCATGGCGGTGAGAAATAAATAAACGGTGGCTCAGGCGGTGGCGGGAGCGGCGGGGGTGGATTCGGCGGGGTTGTTGTCCTTGCTGAACTTGTGAAGCAACAGCTGGGATACGGCGTTGAGAGTGGCGAAAACATTCTGTCCGGTGCTGGACACCGCGTCGAAACTCTGGACGCGCTTTTTCTCGTTGTTGAAGAGAAAATCCAGGTAATTGACCGGCGCGATGTTGTCGAGATCGCGTTTGTTGTATTGGACGACGTAGGGGATCTCGTCGAGGTTCATGTTCTGTTTGGCGAGATTTTCCCGCAGGTTGTGGAAGCTCTCCACGTTTTCCTCCATCTTGTCCCATTGCGAGTCCACCACGAAGACCACCCCATCCACGCTGCGCAGCACGAGCTGCCGGGTGGCATTGTAAATCACCTGCCCGGGCACGGTGTAGAGCTGGAATTTGGTGTTGAACCCCTTGATCACCACCGCGTTGACGGGCAGGAAATCGAAAAAGAGGGTGCGGTCGGCGGCCGTGGCCAGCGAAACCAGATCGCCGCGGTGGCCCGCGTCGATCCGGCTGTGAATGTAGGCCAGATTGGTCGTTTTGCCGCAGAGAGCCGCCCCGTAGTAAACGATTTTGAACTGAATTTCTTTGCGTGCGTAATTGATGATGGACATGGCGGAAGGGGGGGCGGGCTCAGTATTCGGTGGGGCGGGAGTACGTGCGGGCGAGGGCGCGGGCGATGGAGGTGAAACGGTCGCGCACACCCGGATAAAAGTCACGGCCTTTGTGCCGGACGATGACACAAAGGGAATCGGCGAGGAAAAAGCTCGCGAGCCCCTGTTCGGAATCGACGGTAAAACTGCGCAGGCCGCCCTGGCGAATTTCGCGGCAATACCCGCTCACCCGCTGGAAAAAATGCGGAGCGATGGCGCACACCGCATCGAGATCATGCGAGGGACCGTCGTGGGCCGATGCCAATTGCAGACCATCCGCCGTGCAGATGATCACGCTCTCGATCCCCGGGAAGTCGCGCGCCAGCGCGGCCACCCTGCGGGCGTCCAGATTCTCGTCGGTCATGAACACCGCGCGCAAATCATCCTGGCCATCGGGAAGCGGCTCGGGGATTTGCTCCTGGGGGCCATCCACGATTTCTGCCTTGATGAAAGGCTTCGCCGGTTTTGCCGGTTCGACGGCGGGAACTGCGACGGGCACCGAGGGCGCGACAGCCGCTGGAATCACGGGGGTGGGCGTTACGGGCACCACAGGCGGCGGGACCGGCTCGGCAGCCACTGGAACTGCGGGCGAGATCGCGGGAAAGGGCTTGGGAATCGATGGCTTGATTGCCTGGGCCGGGACCGGCAGCGGCGCCGACGGCAAGGGCGCGGGTTTGGGGGACTCGACAACAGGCACCACCGGAGGAACCGCTGGTGTTGTCGGTGCCACCGCCGATGGGTTGGCTGCGGTCCCGACTTCCGGCGCGGGTTCGGGGGCTTTCTGAAAACGCGTGGCGTCTTCTCTGGCCTTGTCGCTGAAGGGAGTCGGGATTTCGTGCGTCGGTACCACTTCCACCTGATCCGTGCGGCCAATGATGGCTTCCTGCGGCAAATTGGAAATAATTTCGCGCAGGGGCAGGGGAATTTCTGCGGTGGCGTCGGCGCTGCCGAGGAGGGAGCGATATTTTTCCGGAAGCGCGGTTTGGAATGTTGCAACCGGCACTGCGACCTTGCCACTCTTGATTTGCGGCTGGATGAGGGCCATGGGAAATTCCAGCACTGCATCGGCATCGACGTTTGAGAGATCGCCCTGCACCCACATGGCCGGGAGGGATTCGAGAATCTTGCGCAATCCCAGGCGGATATTTCCGGAAAGGACACGTTCTCCGCCGGCGGCGTGAGCCGTGGGGATGGCACCCGTGGAAAGGGTCGGCGGCGTCGCGGGCAACTGGCTGGGGAGCTTGAAGCCCGGCATCGGAATGGATTTCGGAGGTGTCACCGCTTCCACCGGAGCGGGGACGGGGGATGGAACCGCCGCAGGAACCTGCGGAGCGGGAGCCACCGACATCGGAATGGATCGGAGAACCGGGACCGGAGTTGGAGCCGACGCAGGCGGGAGCACCGGAGGAGAGACCGGCGCGGGGGCTCCGCCGCCAATCTTGATCTTGCCGCCGCTCACGGTGGCCCGCACCGTAGCGGGTGGCGGGCGCATCCCCGGGGGCATGATGGGGACCGGGGGCTTGGGAATGGCCGATGCCTCGGTGTGCACCGCCCCGGAAAGCGTCGGTGCCGGAAGATTCGTGGCCCGCACGGTGGTGGTCGGTTTGGGCAGGAACGAGGCACCGGGCACCGGCACCGGGGCCGCGCCGTCGGCAATAGCACCTTTGAGGAAGGGGGTATCGAAGGTTTTCGTGGGAGTTTCTTCGTCCACCTGATCCGTCCGGGTCTGAAAATCACCAATTTGCTCCACCAATTTTTGCAGGGGCAGAGGAATACCCTGATCGTCCTGCGCCCCGATCACCGATTGCTGGAAGATATCGGGACAGAGATCCAGCAACTTGGAAAGCCGCACCGAGGCGCGTCCGCGGGCCAGATCCGCCACCAGATCGGCGGAGTGGAAGGTCACCACGCGCTGCAAATCCAGACGCCCCGGCTTGAGAATCCCGGGCGGAATCTTTTCCGCAAAATCACCGAGTTGAAAATGGATTTCTTTGTCCGGAATCACAGGAGCCGGTGCGGCGGCTGCGGGAGCCGCCGGAACTCCGAGTCCCGGAGGTCCCATGGGCCGGGCCTTCGGAGCCTCGCCGCTCAAGCTCACGGGCTTGAGGCTCCGGGGCATGACGGTCTTGGTCACCGGTGAAGCGGTCGGCATGGGGGGATGCCCCCCGGTTTGTTTGGGCGCATCTGTTCCGGGTGCGGGTGATTTCTTGAACCAATTTTTGAATAATCCCATGGCTAGTATCAGTGTTCTTCGGCAGTCACATGCCAGACTTCCTCCAACGTTGTAATTCCCTCGCGGGCCTTGTCAATACCGACCATCCGCAGGGTCTTCATTCCTTCGGAAACGGCTTGATTTTTCACCAGGTTTGCCGACGCGCGCTTGATGATGAGGCGACGGATACTCTCGGTGACAGGCAGCACCTCGATCACGGCGGCGCGTCCGGAATACCCGCGGCGTTTGCAGCGCTCGCAGCCGTTCCCTTTGTAGAAGGGCCCCTGTTGCATTTCCTCGGCAAGATCGAGTTTGGCGAAAAGATCGGGCTCGGGCACGAACTCATCCTTGCAGTTGGGACAGATCCGGCGGACGAGCCGCTGGGCGCAGGTGAGCAGGAGCGAACTGGCGATGAGAAAGGGTTCGATGCCCATGTCGTCCAGGCGGGAAATGGCACCGGCGGCATCATTGGTATGGAGCGTGCTGAGCACCTGATGGCCGGTGAGCGCCGCTTTCACGGCGATATCGGCGGTCTCATTGTCGCGAATTTCCCCCACCATCACGATATCCGGATCCTGACGCAGAATCGACCGCAGAGCGCTGGCAAAATCCAGGCCGATGTCGGATTTCACCGCGACCTGGTTGATGCCGACCAGTTGATACTCGATGGGATCTTCCACAGTGACGATGTTGTATTCCGGGTTGTTGAGTTCCTGGAGCACGGTGTAGAGCGTCGTCGTTTTTCCCGAGCCGGTGGGTCCGGTCACCAGAATCATCCCGTGTGGCGCGTCGATGGCCTTTTGAAAGCGTTCCTGCGTGAAGGCATCCATTCCCAACTGGTCGATGCTGCTTCCCAGCGCCCCCTTGTCCAGCAGGCGGATCACGATTTTCTCCCCATACACCGTGGGCAGGATGGAGATGCGGAGATCCACCTCTTTGCCCGCAATGCGGATGCGGAACCGCCCGTCCTGGGGCAGGCGGCGCTCGGCAATGTCGAGGCCGGCGAGGATTTTGATGCGGGACGTGATGGGCAACTGCAGGCTCTTGGGCGGCGAGCTGGCTTCGATGAGCGCCCCGTCCACGCGATAGCGCAGCTTGAGCGTTTTTTCGAAAGGTTCGATGTGAATGTCGGACGCCTTCTCCTTGAGCGCCTGGACCAGGATGAGGTTGACGATCTTCACCACCGGCGCGTCCTCGCTCTCGTGGGTCATGCGGTCGAGATCGACCTCATCGCTTTTGTTGGCCGCCACTTCGATGTCGGAACTCGCCGCATCTACCGCCTCTTTCATCACCTCGCTCATCGAGCCCGAACTGGTGCTGGACCCGCTCAGGGTTTCCAGCACGGCGCGTTCGGTCGTGATCATCGGAATAATATCCAATTTCGTGCGGTGCCGGAGATCGTCCAACGCCAGCACATTGAGCGGGTCGGCCATGGCGATGAACAGCTTCCGCCCGATCTTTCCGATGGGGACCAGCTTGTATTGCTGCGCCATGTCCTTGGGAACAAGCGACATCACCTCCTCGGGTACCCGCATCCGGGACAGATTCACCGGGGGCGTATCGAGACACCGGCCCATCGACATCATCATGTCCTGTTCGTTCACATAATGCTTGTCCACCAACACCTTGAGCAGTTTGCCCCCCTCTTTTTCCTGGACGCCCAGCGCTTCCTCAAACTGTGCGGGCAACAGCAGCCCGTCCTCAATGAGGATTTCCGCGATGCGTTCTCCGAAGGATTTGATGCTCATAACGGATCAGCCTTTCCCGGAAAGACGATAACCCTCGGTGAGTGTTCTGGTGGCGGCCTTTGGTGTCGCGAAATACCAAAGAATGTTGTAGTCGAGAGATCGCTGCACGGCTTCCCTGCCCATCTCGTCGAAGGGATTGCATGTTGCGATGAGCAGAGTGCGGCTGATGAGATCGAAGGGCACAAAAAGCCGTCCCAGTGTGAACTCGTCCGGAAGCATTTTCAGGACTTGCCGGTCCACCTCGCAGTGTTCCAAAGGGATGTATCCCACCCCCGCATGGTCCAGGATGTTCATAAAGACCTCCTCTTCCTGCTCCAGCGTGGCCTGTCGCAGCACTTCTTCCAGCAGGGAGCGGCCAATCTCCTGCGGACCCCTCGCGTCATTATGTCGCCGGACTTTTTCCAGCACTTCATGGAGTGCCTCTATGGTGACCAACTGTTGCCCGAGCAGGTAGCGGCCCATCGCGTCGTTGCCATCGTCCCCCTCGGGGATGAGGGCCGTCCCGACCGCTTTCACCTGTTCGCCCGTGAGATCGGTCTTGATGAGCGCGTGATCCGGGTCCGGTCCGGGGGCGTCCCCGTCTTCCTTCATCCGTGCCCCCAATTCCTTCCGCAACCGAAACACCTCCGGCTGCTCCGGGTCTTCCTTCAGAATAAAGTCCAGTGTCCGCACCGCCTCGGAAATCTGGCCGGAATGCGTGTAGGCATCCGCAAGCATCCGGCTCACCCGCACCACATCCCCGGTTTTGGAGAGTTTGACATAGGCCTCCCGCAACAAGTCCAGAGACTGATAATCGTCCGGATTTGCCTGGGTGATCACTTCAAACATCTCGACGGTTTGAAGAATCTGTTCGCGCTCGTTGCCGTTAAGTTCCACAGGCATTGTCAACAGGATAACAGCAAAGATCGTGCCTGATTGCGGCAATCATTTTTACATGGATCCAAATCATAGGGGTGGAAAACACCGCCCACCCTATACCCAACCCCCGGGGCAGGCAATCGAAAACTGCTTTTCTGTCGCGATGGTGTCGCGATGGTTGATGTTTCCTGGCCGCTTTGATAGCGTCTGCTCCTTCTGTCCATGAATCCATCCCACCCGCCGCTTTCCGAACCCGAGCATCCCTCCGATTTTATCCGCGATTTCGTGGCGTCGGATCTTGCCTCCGGCGTGGTCGCGCAGGTTGTGACGAGATTTCCTCCCGAACCCAACGGCTATCTCCACATCGGCCACGCCAAGAGTATCTGTCTCAACTTTGGCATCGCCAGAGAGTTCGACGGGGTCTGCCATCTGCGCATGGACGACACGAACCCGACCAAGGAGGACATTGAATACGTGGATGCCATCGTGGAGGATGTGCGCTGGCTCATCGATGGGTGGGCGGACCATTGTCTGCGCTTCAAGCCCGGGGGTGCCGCGCCGATCGATGGGGCCGGGGATTTTCACATGACCTCCGTCGGGCCGGGCCCGGATGCGGAACCTTTTTTCGCCTCCGATTACTTCGAGGCACTGCATGAATTTGCGCTGCGGCTCATCCGGAAAGGCAAAGCCTATGTCTGCGACCTCAGCCCCGGGGAAACCGAAGCCTCCCGCGGAGCACCGGATCGTCCGGGCACACCCAGCCCGTGGCGGGACCGTCCGGTGGAGGAAAATCTGGATCTGTTCGCCCGGATGCGCGCCGGGGAATTTCCCGATGGCACCCGCACGCTGCGGGCAAAGATCGACATGGCCTCGCCCAATGTCTGGCTGCGGGATCCTCTGCTCTACCGCATACGCCACACGGAACATCATCAGGCGGGCAAGGCCTGGTGCATCTATCCCCTCTACGATTTCGCACACGGACTCAGCGACTACATCGAGGGTGTGACCCACAGTATTTGCACGCTCGAATTCGAGGTGCATCGTCCGCTCTACGACTGGCTGCTGCAGACGCTGGATCTGCCCCGCCCGCTCCCCCGGCAGTTTGAGTTTGCCCGGCTGAATCTCGGGTACACCGTCATGAGCAAGCGCAAGCTGCGGCAACTCGTCACCGAAAACCGGGTGCGCGGCTGGGACGATCCCCGCCTGCCCACCATCCGCGGACTGCGCCGGCGCGGGGTCACCGCCGCCGCGCTGCGGGCATTCGCCTATCACATCGGCATCACAAAATTCAACGGCCTCACCGATGTCGCCGTTCTCGAGCATGCGATGCGCGAGGACCTGAACCGGACCGCCCGGCGCCGGCTCGCCGTGCTGGATCCATTGAAGGTGGTGCTCACCAATCTGCCCGGGGATTATTGCGAGGAATTCGACGCGGTCAACAATCCCGAGGATCCCGATGCCGGAACGCGCAAACTGCCTTTCAGCCGGGAGATATTCATCGAGCGCGCGGATTTCATGGAGACGCCGCCCCCCAAATTTTTCCGGCTCCGCCCGGGGGGCGAGGTGCGGCTCAAGTATGCCTGCATCATCCGGTGCGAGGAGGTGGTGAAAAACGATGCCGGGGAGGTGGTGGAACTCCGGTGCACGGCCGATCTCGACAGCCGCCGGGGAGGCCCCAACTCCGGGCGCAAGATCAAGGGCACCATCCACTGGGTGAGCGCCGCGCATGCCGTGGAAGCCGAGGTGCGCCTCTTCGACCGGCTGTTCACCGTGCCCGAACCGGAGTCGGAGGAGGATTGGCTTGCGCATCTCAATCCGGATTCCCTCCGTGTTGTGACCGCCAAATGCGAACCCTCGCTGGCCGATCCCGATCCCGGGACGCGTTATCAATTCGAGCGGCTCGCCTACTTTGCATCGGATGCGGATGGTGCGCCCGGGCGTCCCGTGTTCAACCGGACGATCACGCTCAAGGATGCCTGGTCCAAACAGACCGGAAAAAGCTGAGATTCCTCCGGCAACCGGATCATTCCGGGGTTCCTGGTTCTTTGTTCCTAATTTTTGGTTTCGGGTAAGTGTACGCGTCCCGTGCGCCGTTGCGGGCCTCCAGCCCGGAGAGCCTGCCTACAGCAAGAGTCTGGTCGGTACCCCCGCATTTATGGACGCGTTTTACATGGACAAGATCGGGGTCCCCCGCCATGGGTTGGAGGAATATGAACCTGTATGTTGTCATGGGCGTGTCGGGCTGCGGCAAGACCACGGTCGCGGAAGCACTGGCGAAAAAGACCGGTGGCGTTTTCCTTGATGCGGACAATTATCATCCGCCAGCCAACAAGCGGAAGATGGCGGCGGGTATTCCCCTCACAGACGACGACCGATGGGGATGGCTCGATGCGTTGAATCTCGAACTGAGAAAATTCTCAAACAAACCGGAGCCCATTTTTCTTGCCTGTTCAGCCCTGCGCGACACTTACCGACGACGCCTGCACGGCGGGCTTCCCGAACTGACGTTTATTTATCTCAAGGGCCCGAAGGAGTTCATCGCAAAACGGCTGGCCGCCCGAACAGGGCATTTTTGCTAAAATCTGCCGTGGCCGTAAGCTTTCCACCAATTATTTTCTTGCAAAGGT
>DYRR01000052.1:0-10065 GCA_020718605.1 Chthoniobacter flavus
ACGCCGGACGCGCCGGACCGCCGCCGTCAATGGCTGGCTGGCCGCGAATCCGCTGGCCGACATGATGATTCCCGAGACCCACCATGAGCCCGCCACCCTGAGCAACGAGCAGGCCGCAGGGATCCTCCGCGCAGCCTACGACACCCGGCACCGACACCCGGACGGAAGTTTTTACGGCGAGGATCACAATGCCCTGTTGCCCTATTGGACGCTGGCCCTGTTCGCCGGACTCCGCCCGAGTGAGCTGCAACGCTTGGACTGGCGGGACATCCGCCTCGACCGCGCCGAACCAGTGGTTCACATTCGCCGGGATGCTACCAAGACCAAGGCAGGCGTCCGGCTGGTGCCGCTTTGTGAGGCCGCTGTTGCATGGCTCCGGCTGGCACCGCTCCCGCACGCTGGACCGATCATCGGCAGCCCGTCCAACTTTGCCGTCCGCCTCCGCCGTGTGACGCGGGCCGCAGGATTCGATCGCTACCCCGTGGACGCCGCACGGCATACGTTCGCAACGAACCGCATGGCACTCACCGCCGACGCCGCCCGAGTCGCAAGCGAGCTCGGACACGCCAACGCCACCGGGGTTTTGTTCACCCACTACCGCGCACTGGCAGAGCCCGAGACCGCCCGCGCCTTCTTCCGCCTCGGGCCGGATTCTGTTCTCGACCGGGACGGGAAAATAATCCCGATCCGGCAGGCGACCACCACGCCCGCGAAACAGCAGCGCACCCGCCGGACCGCCGCCCGATGAAACCCACCGCCACCGGCAAACCAAGCACCAGAGCCAAGAAAACGCCCTCGAATCTCCGCGCTCCTGACCCTCGGACGAAATCAAAACGATTCCTGGGGCATCCTAGAGCGTCGGATTCTTTGGGATCGACACAGGAACCCGCCAAGCCTGCAATCCCAGGGCAGAAACGCCCGAAACCCACCAAGTCGGCCACATCGGACGCGACAACTTTTGAAGCCCTCACGCTCAAGATCACCGGCGGGGATTACGCGCTGGCCCGCACCCTACAACCTGACTGGGACTGGATTGCACGCGCAATGCAGGAGCACACAAAGGACATCCATCTCGAATGCCAGAATCTTTGCGCCACCGCCGCCAAGACCTATCGGGGAACGTGTGACACCCCGCAGGCAGGAGCGGAGCGGGACGCGATCCGCCGCGCCCTCGATGCCTTGGTTGAAAGACTCCTCGACAATCCGAAACAGACCATCACCGCGATGAAGACAGAGGCCGAGACCCGCAAGTTTACCGATGCCATTTACCATGAGAGCATCACCGGGGACGGCGATATTCTCGGGGACGCCCGCGCCGATGCCCTCTTGCTCTACGCCTCCCTCGGAGCGAAGAACCTGCATGTATTTATCGGCAAATGCGCCCGGCGCTGGGAGGCATTCTGCAATAAGAACTCTGCTTTCATCCGTTCTGAAATTGTCGGCACACTGGCCGACATTGAGCCCGATAATCCCGCGCAGACAACCATCGTTTGGGAGCGGACTGGGAAGCCTCTCGGCCTATCCTTCGAGGCGGTCAAGAAGCTGGTCAAGCGGCTCGGGAAGCCTGCACCCGCCAAGCCCGGACGCCGACGCCCACGCCAGAAGTAAGGGACGACAGCAGGCGCGAACCGAACCCGGTCCGACATCCTTCTTGCCATCGGATTGAAACGCCGTCCATCCGCCTGCCCGCCGCGCCCGGATCACCCGGCCCGCAGCGAGCCCGGCACAGAATTTCCTCTCGCCACCAGAGCGCAGGCTTGTCAGCATCCGCCTGCCAATATGCCTTTGAAAGAATGGATCATCCCGCGCGGACTGTTCGCGATCTTGATTCGGCGCGAGACCCAGGGCGGACAACCTTTTTCCTTCGCCGTGATTCTCATGGCGTATCATGGTGGGGAATGGCTGAACGTGACCCGATACGATACCAGCCACGGATTCGCGCACCGCGATGTTGTGGGGGTCAATGAAGGCTTGCGCCACAAGATTTCCATGCCTACGTTGACCCACAAACAAGCCTTCCGCCATGCCATCTGCGACCTTGAGCAAAACGCCGAAATCTATCTTGCCGACTTCCTCGCGCATTGAGCGCACCGGGCGGTTGATCGGGACGCCCATGCCCCCGAAGGAGTTTGACCGCATCGCCCGAGAGCATGGCGCACGTCCCTTGACCGCCGCAGAGCGCAAGACCTTTGCCCGCCACTTGGCGGCGCAATGAGCCCGACACACTCCTTCGAGGCGGTCAAGAAGCTGGTCAAGCGGCTCGGGAAGCCTGCACCCGCCAAGCCCGGACGCCGACGCCCACGCCAGAAGTAAGGTCCGGCAGCACAGGCGCGAAGGGGGACGCCCGTTGCACAATCGGAGTTGGCCGCGTCCCTTATGCCTTTGCCACCATTCGGCAATGCTCCAGACGCCATGAGTAACACCACTCCGTCAACCGCCGAATCCACCGCAACCCAACAATCATTCCGCCGGACCGAAACCCGCCTTGCCCCAGAGCAGGCCGCGAGCGTCCGACGCGATCCGCCGGAAATGCTCGCCCTGAACGAGACCGCCGCCTACCTCGGGATAGCCGTACGCACGGTGCGCGACCGCATCCGAGACCGCAGCATACCTCACGTAAAGCTCGGAGGCCGCGTGCTGGTGCCGCTCGGACAACTCCGCGCCGCCCTCAACCGCCGCACCATCGGAGCCGTGGCGTGAGCATCAGCACGATTGACGCTGTGTGGAAGCGCAGCAAATCGCGACTGGCCGACCGCTTGGTTTTACTCGCACTTGCAGACCATGCGAACGACTCCGGCGAATGCTGGCCGGGAGTTGAAAGCCTTGCAGCCAAAGCAAAACTTTCGGAACGGCAATGCCGCCGATGTCTCAGGAGCCTGGAACATTTGGGAGAAATCGAAACCGAAGCGCAGGATGGTCCGCATGGCACAAACCGTTTCAGAATCACGCTCATAACGAGGGGGGGACAATTTGTCCCCCCGGACAAATCCGGCACGGAGGGGGGGACAAATCGGACACAAACGCGGTCCGATTTGTCCCCCGAACCGTCATTTGAACCGTCAATAGAACCTACATCTACAACACACTCACAAAGTACCCTCGGTACTCATATAGGCAAACTGACCTCGGTTTTGAGTGAGTATTTTAAAGCGGAGAATTTCAAACCCGCGCCAAAGTTGATGAACCTCAGCAGCACAGACGCGGACGCCTTGACCCGCTTCTACTCCGCGAAAGACAAAGATGACTGGCACCTAAAACGACGCCGCGGTTCGCTCATGACCTTCCTCGAATACCTCGACGTTGAAGTAAGTCGCGCTCACCGATGGACAGAATCAAATCCCGACCACTCCTCGGCAAGACGCATCGATCCAGGGCCGCATGACTGGAAGGAATGGCGGGATGCGAAATACCCAAACGCCGATAAAGCTTTATCATGGGAAATGTTGTCTCTCAAAATTCGGCGCGAATACCATGCCGACCGCGCCACCTGATGAGCCGCCAGAAACCGCCCAGAATCCCCGCCAGAGCGTCCGACACATCCACCCGCTACCGCATCATACCTTCACCATGAAAACCGCGCACAGACTCTATTGCGAAGTTTTCCGGGCACTCAAACCGATCTGCCAGACCCCGCCGGACATCGTCTGCATCTTTGTTTGGATCCTTTTCAAGAGCACGACAAGCCCTTGGTAAGCCCTCCCCAACCCCTCCGGAGGGCTTTCTTTGTATGTGTCCACAGAGAACACCCCTGCATCTCGATACAAAATTCCCGCCCCAAATTTTTTTCGGGTCGGATTCACCGGCTCAAAATCCTTGCCAAAGACCACCGCTCAGGAGAGATTGCCAGCGCAAGGCAGGCATTCAAGATGAAATCGCTCCTCATCGCTCCAATCATTGGCCTGAGTGCACTGGCGGCCTGCCAGAGCCCGACGGCGGCCCGGAGACAAATCGGGATTGACGACGCCGCAGCGCTGGCCCAGGCAGCACCGACGCCGTCATGGGATCCAGTGCGGGACGGCGGTGCTATCCCCATCGACCCACCGGGACAGGCCAAGATTCAGCCGCCACCGACAAAGAGCACAGGATTGTTCGACGATCTCATCCCGAAGAATCAACCCGTGCGCATCGTCGGCCCAGCCTATCAGCCGCCGCAAATCATCGTGATTCGGGAAGAAGCAGCTCCAGCATGGGAAACACCCAGCGAGCATTTCCGCAAAATGGACGAGGCGAGCGAAGCGAGAAAAGCGCGAGACGCGGAGCGACAAGCCGAACATGCGCGGTTTACCGCCGAACTTCAAAGGGACCAAGAGGAATATCGACGCAACTCAGAGATTTCCAGCATGGAGAACGACATCCGGTCGATGAAATCCGAGATGGAACGCCATGCGCTCCACGAGCGCATCACCGGTCGCCGCTGGTAGCTGCAATCTCAAGTAGCGCTTTTGTGACGCTGACAGCGTAACAACGGAATCGCCTTCCATCCCTTCGATCTCCAAAGCGAACCGCTCATTTTGAAAAAAATCCGGGCCGGCGGATCAATCCCTGTTGCGACCACCCCCGGCAGGAAAACCGACCCCCCTCCCCCCCAACGGCGGAAATCCGTGTGACGCGGGCGTGACATAAACCCCGCACTTAAACAGTTGAATTCTGTCATTTCTTGCCGAATCGAAAACCGGAAATCCGGACACCAGATCACCTTGGAACCTTGTATTCATGCGGCTTGGAAGGCCAGCGTCCCCGGCGGGAATCGAACCCACATTTAAGGTTTAGGAAACCCTTGTTCTATCCGTTGAACTACGGGGACAATGGCTGGCCGGTTTGAGATTCCCTTCGGGAGGGGAGGCGTTGGTGCTTCGCCGATCCTCCGCGATCTGGAATCCATATCCCTCAAGCGGATCGGGGACCAACGCCTCGGGACGGAACCCAAAATCCCGACAAACCCGCCCAATGGCAAGCCCTTTCTCCGTGGGGCCGGGAGGAGAGGGGGCGGTGCCCTATGAATGGGTGCGCACGATGACCCGGCAGGTGAGCATCGTTTCGTCATCGAATCGAAACCAGCCGTCAAACTTTTTGCCATCCAGAACGAGCGGCAGCCAGTGGCGGTCGTCGGACCACATGCGGTCGTAGGGCACCTCGGAAACATCGACCCAGAAAGGGTCCGCCTCGTCGGTCTCGGCGGGCTCGCCCTCCAGTCCGGAGGCCACAAACACGGTGCAATGCAGCCGGTAGCCGTCGGTGAAATCAAAATGCAGCACCCCCATTTCCTCGACTCCCAACGGATGCACGCACACTTCTTCCATCGTCTCACGCAGCGCGGCCTGGAGAGCCGATTCGCCGGGCTCGATCCGTCCGCCGGGGGCGTTCACCTTGCCTGCGCCGAGCCCGCGCTTTTTCACAATCAGCAGCAAACGGTTTTCGACCCGGATGAAGCAGAGATTCGCCCGCTCGGTGGGTTCCCAGCGATCCCAGTCGATACCATCATCCGGGGCGGCGGGAACAGGGAGAGAGGACATGGCGAAATAGGTGGAGCCGCCGCAGGCTGGGTCAGGTGAAGGATTCGATCGGCGGACAGGAGCAGACCAGATTGCGGTCGCCATAGACATTGTCCACCCGTGCCACAGCAGGCCAGAATTTGTGTTCGCGCGTCCATGGCGCGGGGAATGCGGCGGTCTCGCGGGAATATGGGCGAGCCCAAGCATCGGAAACCACTGCGGCGGCGGTGTGCGGTGCATTTTTAAGCGGATTGTCCGTCCGGTCAAAACGGCCTTCGGCCACGGCTTTTATCTCGCCATGAATCGAGATCATGGCATCGCAGAAGCGGTCCAACTCGGCTTTGCACTCGCTCTCGGTGGGCTCAATCATGAGAGTTCCGGCCACGGGCCATGACATCGTGGGCGCGTGGAACCCGTAGTCCATGAGCCGCTTGGAAACGTCCTCCGCCTCGATGCCGGCGCTATCCTTGAAAGGCCGCAGATCGATGATGCACTCGTGGGCAACCAAACCATCCGCACCCTTGTAGAGCACCGGGAAAAAGGGCTCGAGGCGGCGGGCGATGTAATTGGCGTTGAGGATCGCGAACTTCGTGGCCTGGGCGAGACCCTCGGCGCCCATGAGTCGGATGTAGATCCACGGGATCACCAGAATGCCCGCACTGCCATGAGGCGCCCCCGAGACGGGCCCGACCACACCGCGCCCGGGCAGGAACGGGGCGAGATGGGCGGCCACGCAGACCGGGCCGACGCCGGGTCCACCGCCCCCATGGGGGATGCAGAAGGTTTTGTGGAGATTGAGATGGCAGACATCCGCCCCGAAATCCCCGGGTCGGCAAAGCCCGACCTGGGCATTCATATTGGCGCCGTCCATGTAAACCTGCCCGCCGTATTCATGCACAATCGCACAAATATCGCGGATCCCCGACTCAAACACCCCGTGAGTGGAGGGATAGGTGACCATGATGGCGCCGAGGCGGTCCCGATGGGCCGCAGCCTTGGTCTTGAGATCTTCCAGGTCGATATCGCCGTCGGGAGCACAGGCGATCGGGACGACCTGGAATCCCGCCATCACGGCGCTGGCGGGATTGGTGCCATGCGCCGAGAGGGGAATGAGACACACGTCGCGATGGGATTCGCCACGGGAAGCGTGCCACGCGCGGATGGTGAGCAGACCGGCATACTCCCCCTGCGAGCCGGCGTTGGGCTGGACCGAAGTGGCCGCGAAACCGGTGATCTCCGAGAGCCAGGATTCGAGTTGGGCGATCATTTCGCGATAACCCACGGATTGGTCCGCCGGGACGAACGGATGCAGTCCGGAAATCTCCGGCCATGTCACCGGCAGCATTTCCGCCGCCGCATTGAGTTTCATTGTGCAGGAACCCAGTGGAATCATGGAGGTCGTCAGCGACAGGTCGCGGGACTCCAGGCGCTTGAGGTAGCGCATCATCTCCGTCTCCGTATGGAAACGGTGAAAGACCGGGTGTGTGAGAAACGCGGAGGTCCGGTGATGGGGTGCCGGAATCCCGGCGGGAGTGACGCCGACGGGAGCGGCCCCGAACAGGCCGAGCAATGGAGCGATGGATTGCGTGGTCTCGTCGAGACTGACCGTGACCGTGGTGTCATCGAACCGGCGCAGATTGATCCCCGCAGCGCACGCATTCTCCAGCAGGGCGTTGCTGCCCGGCGCGGGTGCTGTGACGTGGAGGGTGTCGAAGAAAATGCCGTCGGCCACCGGAATGCCTGCGGCGCGGAGCCCGGCGGCGAGGTGTTGTGTGAGAGTGTGGATGCGGCGGGCGATGCGGCGCAGCCCCTCGGGTCCGTGCCATGCGGCGAACATCCCGGCCATGATGGCAAGCAGGACCTGCGCGGTGCAGATGTTGCTGGTGGCCTTGTCGCGGCGGATGTGCTGTTCGCGCGTCTGCATTGCGAGGCGCAGTGCCGGGTTGCCGTCGGCATCGCGGGAGAGCCCAATCACACGGCCGGGCATGGCGCGCTTGAAGGATTCGCGGGTGGCGAAAAACGCGGCATGCGGCCCGCCGAACCCCATGGGAACACCGAATCGCTGCGAATTGCCGATGGCCACGTCCGCGCCAAACTCGCCGGGCGGACGCAGGAGTGCGAGCGCGAGCAGGTCGGTCGCGACGACGGTCCGGACCCCGGCGGTGCGCGCTTTTTCAAACACTCCGGAAAAGTCATGCACGAGACCGACGGTGTCGGGATACTGAACGAGCATTCCGAAAAAATCCGGGCCGGGCTCGAAGGTCCGGTGGTCGCCCGACACGATGGCAATTCCGAGGGGCTCCGCGCGGGTGCCCAGCACTTCGAGGGTGAGCGGGTGGCATCCCTCGGAGACGAAGAATCGGGTGGCACCGGCGGAAGGGTGCAGACGTTTGCACATGGCCATTGCCTCGGCGGCGGCGGTGGGTTCGTCGAGGAGGGAGGCATTGGCGATCTCAAGTCCGGTGAGATCGGTGACCATGGTCTGGAAATTCAGCAGCGCTTCGAGACGGCCCTGGGAGATTTCGGCCTGATACGGGGTATATTGGGTGTACCAACCGGGATTTTCGAGAATGTTGCGGCGGATCACCGGGGGCGTGTCGCATCCGTAGAATCCCTGGCCCAGGTGCGATGCCAGCAGTCGATTGGACGAAACGACGGCACGCAGAGCCTCCATCGCACGGTGTTCATCGAGTGCTGGAGGAAGATTGAGAGGCGTGCGAAGCCGGATGGACTCTGGCACGACGCGGTCGATGAGGGCGTCGAGCGAATCGGCCCCGAGGAGATCAAGCATCGCGGCGGTCTCAGGAGCAGAGGGGCCGATATGGCGTCGGACAAAAGGAGCGGGATCGGCCTGCATGGAAATCAGGCGATCTTGGCGCTGTACGCCGCCGGATCGAGCAGGGAATCAAGTTCCGAAGCAGAGGTGAAACGGATCTTGTAGAGCCACCCGCGGCCGTAGGGGTCGGTGTTCACCAGAGCGGGATCGGATTCGAGGTCGGTATTCACCTCCACAACCACTCCGCTCACGGGAGAATAGATGTCACTGGCTGCTTTCACGGATTCCACAACGGCGATCGTCCCGCCCGCCTGCGTTTCCGCGCCGACTTTTGGCAGTTCCACATAGACGATATCGGTGAGTTCCGCCTGGGCGTGGTCGGTGATGCCCACCGTGCCGGTGTCGCCTTCGATGCGGATGTATTCGTGGGATGTGCGGTATTTGAGGTCTTCGGGAACGTTCATGATTGTGGGTATAAGGGTTTTTTCCGCAGGATGGCAGGAAATCTTTTGCCCCGGATGTCGATTTCCACAGGGTCGCCGGGTTTGAGAGAAGGGGGCAGGTACGCCATGCCGATGCCGGTGCCCAGGCTTGGCGAGAGGGTGCCGCTGGAAACCTCCCCCACGACTTCACCCGATGCGAGCACGGGATAATGGGCGCGCGGAGGCGGGGTTTTGCCCTGCATCTCGAAGGCGCGCAGCAACGAGGGAACCCCGGCTATTTTCTGATGGATGAGCCTATCTTGCCCGACGAAAGCCGGTTTGGAGAGATCCGTGAATATACCCAGGCCCGCTTCGAGGGGCGTGCGCTGCGGGGAGAGATCGCTGCCATTGAGCGGATAGCATTTTTCCAGGCGCAACGTGTCGCGCGCCCCGAGTCCGCAAGGTTTCACGCCGGCGGCAAGCAGGCGCTCCCAAAGCGGAACGGCGTCTTTGGCGGGGCAGAAAATTTCGCATCCGTCCTCGCCGGTATAGCCGGTGCGGGCGATATAGGTGTCCTGCTCCGGGAGATGGGCGATGCCGTTGTGTGGCGGCAGTTTCAAGGACAGAAGCTGTTCGACAACTTCCGCTGCCTGCCTGCCCTGGACCGCAATGGCGGCACGCTCGGCGCCCGGCGCGGTGAGTTGGATGTCGGGAACCATATGGGTGCGCAGCCAGGCTTCGTCCTCTGCGGCCTTGGAAGCGTTCACCACGAGGAACCATTGGGCCGCCCCGAGCCGGAACAGAAACAGATCGTCGATCACCCCGCCATCGGGGTTGAGCATGAGCGTGTATTGGCCGAACCCTGGTGTGAGGCGGGCCGCACGATTGGTGAAGAGGGACTCCAACCAGTCGAGACTCGCCGCTCCCCCGACAAAAATCTGCCCCATATGCGAGATGTCAAACATGCCGGATGTGGTGCGCACGGCTTCATGCTCGGGAAGAATGCCCGCATATTGGACAGGCATATCCCAGCCGCCGAACTCCATCATGCGGGCTCCGAGAGCCAGATGGGCCGGGTGCAGCGCGGTTTTCAAGGGATGCGGAATATCACTCACGGACGCGGAGGGTAAAGGGATTGTATGTCCGGATGCAAAGCACAATTTTCGTAGGGCTGATTTTCGTGTAAAAAAATAATTCCGTTTGACAAATCACAGGCTTCGGAGTTCGCTGAACCGGAGGTTCTTATGAATATCATTCGTTTCTGGCGCAAATGTTTGAGCTTGTCGGTGTGTGTTCTCTTTGCTGGGGCAACGGTGCTCCAATCGGCTCCCCCCCCACCACCTGGCGGACCTGGAGGCCCTGGCCCTGGCGGTGG
>DYRR01000052.1:10165-15056 GCA_020718605.1 Chthoniobacter flavus
GCGGTCCTGGCCCTGGCGGTGGTCCCGGTTCTCATCCTGGTTTTGGATTTGGTGTCTTTTTGCCCCCGATAGTTATTCCCCCTCCGGATCGGCCTCGTCCCTACGTGCGTTCCATGGAAGCTGCGGTCCAGCGGGAACTCCGGAGTCGGGGATATTATAACGGAGAGATCGACGGGGCGATTGGCCCCAGATCCCGGGCGGCCATCCGGGCTTATCAAGCCGATTACGGCTTGGATATCACCGGGGGCATCACCCGCGAGTTGCTGGATTCCCTCGGATTGTAACGACCGTCTCCAAAACAGCCGGGGGTGTGGGCGGTGAGGGATTTGAACCCCCGGCCAACAGTGTGTAAAACTGCCGCTCTACCGCTGAGCTAACCGCCCGTGATATTTCGTCCGTGCAATGTGTATTGCCGCCGACCACATCCTTTTACTACACGTTTCCGTCTGAGATGCAATGAAGCTGTGAAACGCGCATTGCGGAGCAGGGGATGGATATTGCTCCAGAGATGCAGGAAAGCCGAAGCAAGCTTCGGGGTATGGAGCCAACGGGAATCAATTCCCAGCAATGCGGGCACGGAATCTCGACGGGAATAACAAAGTCCATGGCATGAACGTCTGTGGGCGGCGATCAACAGGGCAGCCAAACTGGCGGGAGACCACGCGGCGTTTTTTCATTCCCACTCGATCGTGCTGGGGGGTTTGCTGGAAACGTCGTAGCAGACGCGGTTCACGCCCTTGACCTCGTTGATGATCCGGCCCGAGATGCGCGCCAGCAGGTCGTAGGGGAGACGCACCCAGTCGGCGGTCATGCCGTCCATGCTCTCCACGATCCGGATTGCGATGGTGTACTCATAGGTGCGCTCGTCGCCCATCACGCCGACGGAGCGGACCGGCAACAGCACGGCGAAGGATTGCCAGACCCGGTAGTACCAGTCGCTGGCCTTCATCTCCGCCACCACGATGGAATCCGCGTCGCGCAGGATGCGCAGGCGTTCCGGGGTGATCTCGCCCAGGATGCGCACGGCGAGCCCGGGGCCCGGGAAGGGCTGGCGATGGACGATTTCGCGGGGCAGATCCAACTGGAGACCGACCTGTCGCACCTCGTCCTTGAACAACTGCCGGAGCGGCTCCACCAATTCGAACTTCATCCGTTCGGGCAGGCCGCCGACGTTGTGGTGGCTCTTGATGAGCGCGGCGGGATTGCCCGAGATCGACACGCTCTCAATGACATCGGGATACAGGGTGCCCTGGGCGAGAAAACGGTACTGCGATCCGCGTCCGCCGGATTTCTTTTCCTCGGCCTTGAGTTCGCGGGTGGCGGTCTCGAAGACCCGGACAAATTCCGAGCCGATGATCTTTCGTTTGCGTTCGGGATCGGTCACGCCCTTGAGCTTCGATAGAAAGCGTTCGGAGGCATCGACGTATTTGAGTTTCACGTGGAAGTGATCCCCGAACACGCGCTGCACCACCTGTGCCTCCCGGGAGCGGAGCAGGCCGTTGTTGACGAAAATGCAGGTGAGCTGGTCTCCGATGGCGCGGTGAATGAGGGCGGCCGCCACCGAGGAGTCCACGCCTCCGCTCAGACCAAGCACGACTTTTTCATTGCCGACCTGACGCCGGATTTCCTCGCACGCGTTTTCGATGAAGGAACCCATGGTCCACTCCTGCGGGCAGCGGCAGATGCGGGTGACGAAGTTTTCCAGAATCTCACGGCCCCGGGGCGTGTGGGCCACCTCCGGGTGGAATTGAAGTCCGTAAAAATGCTTTTCCGGATGCTCGATGGCGGCGGAGGGGCTGTTTTCCGTGTGACCGGCACTGCGGAATCCCGGGGGGAGCTTGGTGATTTTGTCGCCGTGGCTGTTCCACACATCCAGCGTGCGGGGCAGGCTCTTAAAGAGCGGGCATCCGGCGCGGGCGACGAATTTTCCCGCGCCGTACTCGCGCTCGGTGGAATGCTCGACCTTGCCGCCCAGATGATGCCCCATGAGCTGCATGCCGTAGCAGATGCCGAGCACGGGCACGCCGAGTTTGAAAATCGCGGGGTCCACATGGGGTGCATTCTTGGCATACACGCTGGCGGGGCCGCCGGAGAGGATGATGCCCTTCACCGGCTGGCTCTTGATTTCTTTGGCGCTGGTTTTCCAGGAAACGATCTGGGAATAGACCTGGCATTCCCGAACACGCCGGGCAATGACCTGCGTATATTGCGATCCGAAATCCAGAATCAGGATGCGGGGACCGGTGTAGCTGTCGGATGGTGCGTTGTGCGATGCGGCGGACATCCGGTGAGTAAAGCCAAAACCGGCCCGCCGCGCCAGTCGCAATTTCATCCGGTCACTTGCTGGACTTCGGTTTGAAACCCAGGGCGGCGGAATTGATGCAATAGCGCAGGCCGGTGGGTGCCGGGCCGTCGTCGAACACATGGCCGAGATGCCCCCCGCATTTTGCGCAGGTAACCTCGGTGCGGACCATGCCATGGCTGGCATCCGGGTTTTCCTTCACCCCTGCGGGGGTGGCCGGACTGGAGAAACTTGGCCACCCGCATCCGGCGTCGAATTTCGAGTCCGACACAAACAGCTCATGACCGCAGCCCGCGCACACATAGGTGCCGGGCTCCAGATGTTTGTCATATTTGCCGGTGCCCGCCCGTTCGGTGCCTTTCTGGCGGAGGACAAAGTATTGCTCGGGAGTGAGGGCGGTTTTCCATTCGGCGTCGGCTTTCATAAGCGGGGTCGGGGCTGGTTCCTGCGCGGCGGTCTGGGTGGGAGGGGGCGGGGCCGTGCCTCCGCAGGCACCCAACAGAGCGGCCAGTGGGGCCAGAAAGGCGGATCGGTGCGGGAACATTCGTACGCATCGCCCTTGGCGACGGATTTGCAACCGGATATTTTTTTCCCGTTTCAAGAATCGGGATTGTGAAAAGGAGGCATTCTGTGGATGAATCCCCGACACTATGTGCGGAATCTTTGGTTTTGCCGGTTTCACCGAGGAAGGGCTCCTTCGCCGGATGGCCGATTCGCTGGTCCATCGCGGACCGGACGGAGAGGGCTTTCACAGCACGGGCGCTTTTTCGATGGGTATGCGCCGGTTGAGCATCATCGATTTGGACGGCGGCTGGCAGCCGATCTTCAACGAGGACAACACGCTTGCGGTGTGTTTCAACGGCGAGATCTACAATTATGTCGAGCTGATGGAGGAACTCCGGGAGAAGGGGCACACCTTCCGCACCCGCTCGGACACGGAGGTGATCGTCCATGCCTACGAGGAATGGGGGCGCGACTGCGTGAAGCGCTTCAACGGCATGTTCGCCTTTGCGTTGCACGACACGCGCACCGGGGACGCCTTTTTTGCGAGGGACCGCTGCGGGCAGAAGCCGTTTTATTACTGGAACGAAAACGGGAAGTTCGTGTTTGCCTCGGAAGTGAAGGCGATCCTGGAATCCGCCTTCGTGCCGCGCGAGTGCAATGTGCCGGCCATCGACGCCTATCTCGGGCTGCGCTACGTGCCCGAGCCCCAGACGATGTTCCGGGGGGTGTTCACCCTGCCCGCAGCGCATACGCTCACCCTCACCGCGCGGGGCGGGATGAAGTTCGAGCGCTACTGGGATGTGACGCTCAAGCAGGACCGCGTGTATCCGTCCGATGGCGACATGCTGGATGAGGTCGAGCGGGGCCTGCGCGAGGCGGTGCGGCTCACGATGCGCAGCGATGTGCCGGTGGGCGGATATCTGAGCGGCGGAGTGGACAGCTCGCTGCTGGTGGCACTCATGTGCGGGCACAATGACCGGGTGAACACCTACTCGATCGGATTCAACTCCCCCATTGATGAAACCCGGGACGCCGCCGAGACCGCGCGATTGCTGGGAACGACCCATCATGAAATCCAGTGTTCGCCGGAGGACTTCGATCTCCTGCCCGAGGTCGTCCATCACATGGACCGCCCGGTGGGGGATGCCCTCACCATCGCGTTCTACAAGCTCGCCCAGGCCACCGCCCGCGACCACAAGGTGGTGATCAGCGGGGAGGGCGCCGACGAGATTTTCGGGGGATATTCCTTCCAAAATGTGATCCAGCTCGCGGAATGGTATCACCGCGCCGTGCCGGGCTTTCTCCATCGCGGGGTGGCCATGCCGCTCCTGCGCGGGCTGCCCGTGGATCTGCTCAACCGCTTTTTTGTGTTCCCGGCAAAACTCGGGCAACAGGGAAAGGCGCGCCTGGTGGACTTCATGGGGGGCTATGGGCAGCGGTCACTTTTCGGCAATTACATCGCGCTCAAGACCCTCTGGAGCCGGGACGCCCGGGAGGCGGTCTATACCGACCGCTACAAAGCGCTGGCCACCGAGTTCTGGGTGCCGCCCGTGCGCGACTCCGGCGGACAGTTCCTCGACCGCCTGCTCAAGCTCCAATGGGATGAGTGGCTTCAGGATTGGTGCATCATCCGCCAGGACAAAAATACCATGGCCCACTCGCTCGAAGTGCGGCTGCCGTTTCTCGATCACAACCTCATCGATCTGGCATTCAGGATACCGCCCCGGCTCAAGAACAACGGGTTCAAGGACAAAATCATCGAGCGCCAGCTCGCCCGCAAGCTCCTGCCGCCCGCTGTGGTGAACCGCCCCAAGATTCCTTTCTTCCTGCCGATGGAATTCTTTTTCGAGCACCCGCAGATCAAGCGCCTCATCGCCGACACGCTCAACGAGGAGCAGATCCGCAAGCGCGGCTACTTCGAGCCCGCCGCCGTGAAGGCGCTCCTTGCCCGCATGGAAACGCGCGAGTTCGTGACGCTCAAACAAGTGATGTCGCTGGTGATCCTGGAATTGTGGCACCAGGTCTTCATCGACCGGCGGTAGCCAGGGGAAATCCGCCCGGTATGTGAGAAACCGTCCGAGGTTT
>DYRR01000053.1:0-5635 GCA_020718605.1 Chthoniobacter flavus
GAAAAACCTTGGCTGCGGGCGATTCTGGTTTGCGCGCCACCACCGGCAACCCCAGATCGCCGGACTCGCGCGTGGGCATATCGATGGGCACCTCGCCCAGCAGCGGCACTCCAAGCCGTGCGGCTTCGCGGCGCCCGCCGCCTTCCCCGAAAATGGGGTAGCGAACTCCATCGGTCGGACATTGAAAAAAGCTCATGTTTTCCACGATCCCGAGCACGGGCACCTGCACCTTGGCGAACATGGAAGCGGCCTTGCGGGCGTCGATGAGGGCGACTTCCTGTGGAGTGGACACCAGCAGGGCACCGGAAAGGGCGACGGTCTGGACGATGGTGAGTTGGATGTCGCCGGTGCCCGGCGGGAGGTCGAGCACCAGCAGGTCGAGATCGCCCCAATCCACCTGCCGGAGAAATTGCTGGGTGTAGCGTGTCACCATGGGGCCCCGCAGGACCACCGGAGCGTCGTCCTCCAGAAGAAACGCCATGGACATAAGCCGCAGACCGTGGCGTTCGATGGGCTGGATACGGTTGTCCCCGGTTGCATAGGGGCGCTCGTTCACGCCGAACATGAGCCCCATGCTCGGCCCGTAGAGATCGCAATCGCAGAGTCCGGTTTTCCATCCCAACCGTGCGGACGCCAGGGCAATGTTGGCCGCCACCGTGGATTTTCCCACCCCGCCCTTGCCGCTGGCCACGGCCACGATGTGATTCACTCCCGGAATGGCGGAGGCGTGATTTTCAGCCTGTCCCCCCGGTGCCGCAGGGGCCTCGAGCAGTTCGATATGCACCGATACGCTGCCGACGCCGGGCACCCGGGTCAGTGCGCTTTCCACATCCCGGCGGATTGAGTCCGGCACCGACGCGTCGCGGGTGGCCAAGGCCAGGCGCACGGAGACGTCGGGTCCCTTGATTTGAATATCCCGGACCAGGCCGAAGGATACGATGTTCCGGGTAAAGCCCGGATATTTGACCGTGCGGAGCGCATCCCGGACGATTTCTTCTGTAAGGTGTGGCATGGGGGAGATTAATACTGACGGCGCATGTTGCTCGGAAGAATATTCGCCTCGGCCCTGTATTTTGCCACAGTGCGGCGGGCGATCGGGATGCCGCGCTCCTTGAGGCTGTCCACAATCTCAGCATCGCTGAGCGGACGGCGGGCATCCTCATTTTTTACCATTTCGGTGATCGCCTCCTTCACGCTGGTATTGCTCATGTTCTCCCCTTCTGCGGTCTTGTAGCCCGGGGTGAAGAAGTATTTCATCTCAAACACACCGCGCGGAGTGGCGATGAACTTGGAGGAAATCGCGCGGCTTACCGTGGTTTCATGGACCCCCACCGCCGCAGCGACCTGGGCCATGGTCATGGGCCGCAGTTGCGAGGGGCCGTTCTCCAGAAAATCATGCTGCCGGTCCACAATCTGCTGCGCGATGTTGGAGATGGTCTGCTGGCGTTGATGAATGCTCTTGATGAGAAACTTGCCGCTGCGGATTTTTTCCCGGATGTAATCCTTCACGCCATCGGTGTTGCCTCTCTGGGCCATTAGATCTTTGTACGTGTTGCTGATGCGCAGATGCGGAATCTGGTCCCCGTTGAGTGAGAGGGTGTAGGTGTCCCCGATTTTCTCCACCGTCACATCGGGAATGACGTATTGATGTGGATCGGAGGAGAAAATCTGGCCGGGTTTGGGATCCAGTGTGGCGATCGACTGGGCTGCGCGCTGGATATGATCCACGGTGGTGCCCAGTTTGCGGGCGAGATCCGGGTAGCGTCGCCGGGCCATTTCATCGAGGTGTTGGTCCAGAATCCGATATTCCAGGGAACCTTCCTTTCCGAGACGCCGAAGCTGGATCAGCAGGCAGTCCCGCAGATCGAGCGCCCCGACACCCGCCGGATCGAAGGTGCGGATGACGTCCAGAACCCGCTGGAAATCTTCCACATCCACCCCGGTATTGCGCGACATTTCCTCGGGAGGCGACTGGAGGAAGCCGAAATCGTCCAGATTGCCGATGATCAATTCGGCCAGCTTTGCGTCGGAGGACGACAGGTCGGCCGAGGGTACCTGGGAGAGCAGATGTTGCTGGAGTGTCTCGGGATTGACGATTGAATCAAAAAAATGCTGGCGGCGTTCCTCATCCTCCTCGCTGCGCTGGTAGCTGTTGGATTGGGTCATGTAATCCCGCCACTCCTCGTCAAGTTTGGCGAGCTGCTCAAACTCCTCCTTGAATGCCTCATCCTCGGCGGTTTTTTCCTCGGGAGTTTTCTCCGGGGTCTCCTCCTCCAGGATGGGGTTGGATTCCATTTCCTGGCGGATGATTCCTTGCAACTCCATCATGGGCGCCTGGAGAATCGCCAAAGACTGCTGCAACTGCGGTGCCAGCGTCTGGTGAAGCCCGAGCGTCTGCGTCTGTTGCATTCCCTGTGCCATAACTGCCCCAAGCTAACCCTGCTCTATGTTCTCTGCAAGCAGTATTCACGCCAAAATTTACATAAAATTCATCGACTCCCGCTCTCATCCTCCGCCGGTGGGTCTGCCATCCGTTGACAGGGTGGAATTGCGTGATACTTTGCCGACGCGAGCTATTCGGGTTCTCTTGACGAAGGGATGCTGAAGCTGGCCACGATATCGACGTGAAATCCCTGCCGCCAACCTCATTTTTTATTTCCGGGCACACCCAGCGTGGCGACACCGGGTCACAGGGGGCTTGTCGCCTATGAACCCGGCACTTCGATCCGCTCTATCGGAAAGGCCGACCCTTACAGTGGAATGCTGTGGAGGCGGGGCATGCGAGGGGAATCTGGCGTTGTTGGATCACGGAAGCATCGAGATCGAGGCGCCCCAAGAGTTCCCTCTGGGCACAATCATCCGGCTGCAAATCGCGATGCACCATGGCGGACAGGTGGATTTTGAGGCATTGGTCGCCGACTGCCGGCTTTGCCGCTGTGGGGAATGTGTGAAGGAGGATTCGCGATTCAAGATCACCCTGCTCTTGCTGGGCAAGGGAGGGCTGCCCGTGTGCGGATCGGACCGGCATCACGGACAGGATCTCTGTCTTCCTTCCTAGCCTACCGGTGTGCGGCGTCGGCCATCGCCTGCGCGGTGATGCCCAGTTCTTTCATTACGATGTCCCCGGGTGCGCTGATGCCAAACCGGTCGATGCCGATGATGGCTCCGTCGAGTCCGACATATTTGTGCCAGAGGCCGGTCACGCCGGCTTCAATCGCCACCCGGTTGCGACAGGTGGCGGGCAGGATGGATTCCCGGTATTCCGCGGGCTGGCGGTCGAAACGTTCGGGGCAGGGCATCGAGACGACGCGGACGCCTTCGCCGAGAAGGTCCGCCGCCGCCAGGGCAAGCTGAAGTTCGCTGCCGCACCCGATGAGAATCGTCCGCAACGCCCCGGATTCGCGGCGGGCGACGTAGCCTCCCCGCCGCACACCCTCGCGGCGGGGTGTCACGGGAATGGAGTTCAAGTTGGGCACAGCCTGCCGTGTGAGCGCGAGCAGCGTGGGGCCGTCGGTGCGCTGCATGGCCGCAACAAACGCGCCCGCAGTTTCTTCGGGGTCGGCGGGACGGATCACGTCCAGATTGGGTATCACCCGCAGGCCCGCCACCGTTTCGACGGGCTGATGGGTTGGACCGTCCTCTCCCACCCCCACGGAATCGTGCGTGAAAATATACACCACTGGCAGTGAAGAGAGTGCCGCGAGGCGGATCGCCGGCCGCGCATAATCGGCAAATACCAGAAACGTTGCGCCCGAGGGACGGAAAATGCCGTCGTAGGCGAAGCCATTGAGCATGGCGGCCATGGCGTGCTCGCGGATTCCAAAGCGCAGATTGCGTCCGGTGGGTGTGGATGCGGTGAAATCCCCTCCGTTTCGGATGTAGTTGAGAGTCGATCCGTGCAGGTCGGCACTGCCGCTCACCAGCAGGGGCATTGCCTCCGCGACCGGCTGGAGGACATCCGAACCGGCCTTGCGGGTGGCGATCTTCGCCTCGGCCGGAAACTCCGGAATGCGGGCGGAGAGATCGTCCGGGACCACTTTGTTCAAACCGTCATCAAGCAGGGCGGCCAGTTCCGGGTTGTCCTTGCGCCATGCGGCAAATGCCGTCTCCCAGGCGTCGCGGGCTTTGCGGAGATCCGTGGCGTGCGCGGCAAAAAACGCACGCACATCCTCCGACACAAAAAAATGGTCCTCCGGCAGACCCAGACCTTTGCGGGCGGCATCGGCGAACTTGGCCCCGCCCTCGCCGTGCCCTTTGCTGGTTCCCGCGACTTCGGGAATGCCCCGCGCGATTTCCGTCCTGGCAATGATCAAATGCGGTCGGCCCGAGTCATCGGCTTTGGCGCCTTCCACAGCGTCCAGAATCGCCCTGAAATTGTGTCCGTCGATCGTGCGGACTTTCCATCCGAGCGCCTCGTAGCGTTTTCCGGTATCTGCGCTCTGTGTGGCGGACGCCATGGCATCCAGAGTCACCTCGTTGGAATCGTAAATGAGAATCAGGTTATCGAGACCGAAATGACCGGCAAACGCGGAGGCCTCGGCGGCGACGCCTTCCTGCAGACAGCCGTCCCCGGCAAGACAGATGACATGATGGTTGAAAATCGGGTGCGCGGGGGTGTTGAATTTCGCGGCGGCCATTTTGGCCGAGACCGCCATGCCGACGGCGTTGGCGATGCCCTGACCCAGTGGGCCGGTGGTGGCCTCGACCCCCGGAGTCTCGAACTGCTCGGGATGGCCCGGCGTGCCGCTGTGAAGCTGCCGAAATTTTTTCACCTGATCCAAAGTGAGCGGGTAACCCGAGAGATACAGCCACGAGTAAAGAAACATGCTGCCATGCCCGGCGGAGAGGACAAACCGATCCCGGTTCAGCCAGCGGGGCGCGGAAGGATCGTGTTGTAGCGCACATCCATAAAGAGTCGCCCCGATCTCGGCGCAGCCGAGCGGAAGTCCGAGATGGCCGGAGTTGCAGGCATGCACGGCATCGATGGCGAGACCGCGGGCCTGGTTTGCGGCTTGTTGGAGAAGAGAAAAATCGGATGTCATAAAAGAGAGGAGGGGATGGATAACGGGGCGGCATTTCTAACCGCACACCACTGCCTCTGTCGAGTTCTTTGGCCGGGAAAATTGAAGGATTCCGCTTGCATTCCGGTCCAGGCGGAGTGAGTCTTGTTCAGGAAAAAAGGGTGAAAGGAGGTGAATTTAATGAATCCTGCCATACCCGACCATCTCGACACTGCGGAACGCAACCGTGTTGCCGCGTTCATGAGTGTGGTGCCCGGCCTGGGGCATCTCTACAAACACCATTATAAATTCGGTCTGGGCATTCTGCTGCTGGGAACACCGCTGGTTCTGTGGGCCTCCGTTCTTTTGTGTCTGGCCACGCTGGGAATTTCGCTATTGCTGCTGCCCATCGCGTTCTGGGGCCTCATTGCCGCAGATGCTTTCGCAATTGAGGACTGGCATCCTGATGCCCGGAAAAATCCGGCGATGGCCGAGTGAATTTGCCGCTCCCGTGTGTTCTATTTTTTCAGAATACGCCAGAGGACGAGCACCACGACCGCGCCGGCCGTGGCAATGAAGATTCCGCCCAGATCGAAGGAGGTTACTTTGCCCAGGCCGATGAAGCTGCCCAGAAA
>DYRR01000053.1:5735-14998 GCA_020718605.1 Chthoniobacter flavus
CTCCGCAGACCACCGTGGAGGGTCAGGAAGAACTTTCCCCGTCCAGCGGCGGCGAAGTGATGAGTGCTTGTCTGCGGGCACTGCCACGGTCGCTGCTCGCCGGAGGTTGACTCACAGATAGGGCGCCGTTTCCAAGACTGTTTTGGGCAGGGAGGACACGCTCCGGAGATTGGAGTTCCGAACAAGCTGTTGCAGAAAGGATCGGTAACCGGTTTCATCCAGCGGAAGAGGGACGGGCTTGTCAAGGCTCGACGACCAGAGCATTGCGTTCGCCAATTCCACGGCATTCAGGCCCTCTTTTGCGGGTGAGAGCAGCGGGGTGCCATCGAGAATGGCATCCACGAAGTTTTCCAGAATCGCGCGGTGCTGACCGCCATGATCTGGAAACCGCCATTCCCGATCGATTCGAGGCGGTATTTCGTAGTGTTTTTCAGATTGCCGGGAGAACTTGGCGGCGGATTCCAGATTTTGAGTGAACCGGAGAACGTCCTGCTCGCAGACCAGACGGCCGCGATCTCCCGCAATTTCCAAGCGGTTTGTGCCCGGAGCTTCTCCGGTGGAGGTCACAAACACCCCCGTGGCTCCATTTTGATATTCGAACAAGGCGGTCACATCATCCTCGACTTCGATGTGGTGATGCCGTCCAAACCCGCACACCGCCCGCACACGGATCGGCATCCCGAACATCCATTGCCAAAGATCCAGATTGTGTGTGGCCTGGTTGAGCAGGACGCCCCCGCCCTCACCGGCCCAGGTCGCCCGCCAATTGCTGGAAGCGTAGTAGGCTTCCGTACGGAACCAATCCGTGATGGTCCAGTTCACCCGCTGCAGGTTGCCGAGGGTGCCGTCCGCGACCAACTCGCGGATTTTCTGGAAACGCGGATCGGTGCGCTGATTGAACATCGCGGCAAAGACCTGGCCCGGATTGGTATGGGCGGCAATGAGATGGTTGGCGTCGGAGACCTGCACGGAGATGGGCTTTTCGACAAGGACATGGAATCCACGCTCCAGAGCCTGGCGTCCCGTGATGGTGTGATCGTAGTGCGGTGTGGCAATCAGAACGGCGTCGATGGTGCCTGAATCGAAGAGGGCCTCACCGGAGCAAAAACAGGGGACATTCCGAAAATTGACCAATGTCCGGGCATCCACATCCGCTACTGCCCCGAGGGTGGCCCGGTTCACATGGCCTTCCAACAAGGTCCGGGCATGGTGGGCACCCATGTTGCCAAGGCCAACGATTCCGATCCGGACGATGCTCATCTGTGAATGGTCATTGAAACGCCGGCATACTGCCGGAATTCCGCCACGAAGACAAGGAACCTTGTTTTGACTCAGGCATTCTCATTTTGACTTGAATGGTGAAGAAGGCTTCCCTTGGGTCAGCGTCCCCGCCTGACCGGAGTTTTCCACCCAGGTCAGGACTGGAGTTTGACCCTCCAGGCTCCCCGGCAATGATCGGGCTTGGGTCCAAAATGAGAATGGCTGGTTTTGACTCCGGGGCGTTTCACCAGAAAATTCGCAGAACCGGGGGTGGGGCAAGAGGGTGGCTACTTCCCAAAAGGAGCGTGTTCCGGGCAAAAAAGCGCGCGAGGCGGGAGCATTTTTGCATCCCGGCCTCGCGCTCCAGATTAGTTTGGGTGTTTGCGTGGTTCGGTTCAGAACGCGAAACGCAGACCCATACGCCAGACGATCTTGTCGTTCGCGCCCTGGTTCCACTGGTAGCGTCCGTCGCCGAAGATGCCGACCGACTCGGTCATGCGATACTCCAAGCCGGAGCCCAGGAAGCCAACAGCCGTGTTCTGGCCGTTCATGAGTGCGCCGCCACCGACCATCATGTAGGGGGCGAGACAGAGACTGTCGATCGGGTAACGCGCGAGCAACATGCCGTTCACAGCATGAATGACCGTGTTGTCAGGACCGAGATCGTTCCAGTAGGCTTCCGCGCCGATACCGAAGTAGCGGGCGAAGAAGTAATTGACCCCGACGCCGCCGGAGAATCCGTCGTCGTAGTAGCCGCCGTTGCCCATCTGGTAGGCCGCGAAGGCGTCCACGGTGAATTCATTGTCGGCGAAGCAGGGTGTGACCTCGTCGATGACGGGTTGTTTGAACGCTTTACCCGCAGGCGCAGTGCCCGCGAGAGCGGAGGAAGTAATCGCCGCAATGGCGAAAAGTGACATTATTGTTTTATACATGGCTGGTTTTTTTGGGTTGGGTTGGGTTGGGTTGGTTAGGGATAATTCGTGGGGTATCTCGAAATAAAGCGAGAGGGCCGGGGAATCATCCAGATGCACACTCTAATGAGATCTGCTGGATTCGTAAAGAAGAAAATTCACTCCACGGTAACGCTTTTTGCCAGGTTGCGGGGTTTGTCCACGTCACATCCCAGCGCGACGGCGGTGTGGTAGGCGAGGAATTGCAGCGGGATCACGGAAAGGATCGGGGTGAGGACGTCGAGAGTTTTGGGAATGAGAATCACGTCATCGGCCACCCGCTCCAGCGCCAGACCCGATCCCTCGGTGCCCACGGCGATCACGGGACCCTTGCGGGCCTTGATTTCCTCGATGTTGCCCAGGTTTTTTTCAAACACGGCATCGTCGGGCGCGATCACGACCGAGGGCAGGTCCTTGTCGATGAGCGCGATGAAGCCGTGTTTGAGTTCCGCGCTGGGGTGTCCCTCGGCGTGGAGATAGCTGATTTCCTTCATCTTCAGTGCGCCTTCGAGCGCGATGGGGTAGTTGAACTGGCGTCCGAGGAACATCATGCCCCGGCAGCCGAGATATTTTTGGGCCACCTCGCGCATCCGGTCCCCGACCTGCAGGGTTGTGCGGATGAGGTCGGGAAGTGCTTCGAGTGCTTCAAGGAGACGGATGCCCTCGGTGGTCGAGAGGTGGCGCATCCGGCCCAGCAGAAGTCCGAGCAGCACGAGGATCACGGTCTGTGAGGTGAAGGTTTTCGTGGCGGCAACGCCGATCTCGGGTCCGGCGTGCATGTACACCCCCCCGTCGCTCTCCCGCGCGATAGTGCTCGCGACATTGTTGCAGATGCCAAGAGTGCGCAGGCCCTTGCGCCGCCCTTCCCGCAATGCGGCGAGGGTGTCCGCCGTCTCCCCGCTTTGGCTGATGACAAAGAGAAGTGTGCCGGGGTCCATGGGCACATTGCGGTAGCGCAATTCACTCGCGAACTCAACTTCCACCGGGAGATGGGCGAGGGCTTCGATCGCATACTCGCCCGCCAACGCCGCGTGTAGCGCCGTGCCGCATCCGGCCAGAATGAGGCGGCGGATGTCGCGCAGATCGCCGGGGGTCATGTTGAGTCCGCCAAGTTTCGCCGAGGCCTCTTCGTGGGAGAGTCGGCCGCGCAGGGCGTCCCGGACCGCGTCCGGCTGCTCGTGGATTTCCTTGAGCATGTAATGCGGATAATCGCCTTTGCTCACATCCCCGGCGGTGAATTCGACGCGGCTGATTTCGTGCAGAACTCCTTTGCCGGTGAGGGCGGTGATTTCGAAATGGCCGCGTTCCACTGCGACAATGTCGTAGTCGTTGAGATAGACGGCGTCCTGTGTGTGGGTCACGATGGCGCTCACATCGCTGGCAAGGAAATGCTCGTTCTTCCCCACTCCCAGAACCAGCGGGCTGCCGCGCCGCGCCCCAACCATCAGTTCCGGGAGATCCTGGTGTAGCAGGGCGATGCCGTAAGTGCCGCTCACCTGGCCGAGCGCCCGCCGGAGGGCGGCCAGCAGACGTTCCCTGGATGGCGTGCCGCCGATCCGGTCGTAGTGGTCCCCGACGAGATGCGCGAGCACTTCGGTGTCGGTCTCGGAAAGAAAGGCGTGGCCCGCCTCAATAAGGGTGCTCCGGAGTTGCTGATAGTTTTCGATCACGCCGTTGTGGACAAGCGCGAGTCGCCCGTTGGCGTCCAGATGCGGATGGGCGTTTGCCGCCGTGACGCCACCGTGGGTCGCCCAGCGGGTGTGGCTGATGCCCGTTTGTCCCAGGGGCATGTCGGCTTCGCAGAGGGCGGCGAGATTTGCGATGCGTCCGGTGCATTTGCGGATGTCCAGCGCACCTCCGTCGAGCACGGCGAGGCCGGCGGAGTCGTAGCCCCGGTATTCCAGCCGTCGCAGGCCATCGATGAGAATCGGGGCTGCTTCGGCACTTCCTATGTATCCAACGATTCCGCACATATGATGATATTGATGGGTCGGGTTTTTTCCATCGTGACAAAAGGAGGCGATTCATGCAACATGTGTCTGTGCCAATCTCCACTGCCATCCGGTGTTTCTGGACGGCATTTCACCAAGTTTCCCAATGTCAGCCGAAACCATCGTCTCTGCGATCAGAAAGTCACTAGCCATCATCATGGGCGGCGGAACCGGGTCCCGTCTGTTTCCACTCACCAAGGATCGGTCCAAGCCCGCCGTGCCGTTGGGGGGGAAATACCGGCTGGTGGACATCCCGATTTCAAACTGCCTCAACGCGGGTCTCCGGCAGATCTACGTTCTCACCCAGTTCAACAGCACGTCGCTGCACCGGCACATCAACAGCAGTTACAAATTCGATCATTTTACCGGCAGCTTTGTCGAGATCCTCGCCGCACAGCAGACGCCCGAAAGCCCCAACTGGTATCAAGGCACGGCGGATGCCGTCCGGCAGAATCTCTGCTATTTCCTGGAGCGTCCGGCGGAGTATTATGTGATCCTCAGCGGGGATCAGCTCTATCGGATGGACTACCGGGAACTGCTCCAGCAGCACATCGACACCAAGGCCGAGATCACGATCGCGACCATCCCCGTCTCCCGCACCGATGCCGAGGGATTCGGAATCATGCACACCGATCTGGACCGGCGCATCACGCGGTTTGTTGAAAAACCCAAGGGCGAGGTGTTGCTCAACAGCCTGCGGATTCCCGAGAGTCTGCTGCGCGACATTGGCAAGGAGCCCGGGGCGGATCTGTATCAGGCATCGATGGGCATTTACATCTTCAACCGCAGGGTGCTGGTGGACTGCCTGGAGAACGATCACACCGATTTCGGCAAGCATATCATTCCCGGTTCAATCGACAAATACCGGGTCATGGCCTACATCTTCCAGGGATACTGGGAGGACATCGGCACGATCCGCTCGTTTTACGAGGCCAATCTGGCGCTCACCGATCCCCTGCCGGCTTTCAATTTCTTTGATCGCAATGCGACGATCTACACGCACCCCCGTTTCATGCCCGCCAGCAAGATCAACGCCGCCAACATCCGGCAGGCGATCATCTCCGACGGATGCGTGATCTCGGACGCACACATCGAGCGCAGTCTCATCGGTATTCGCAGCGTGATCCGCAGCGGTGCCACCATCCGCAACAGCATTATCATGGGGGCCGATTATTTTGAGAACGAAGGCCCGGAAGTCCCGCCGGGATCCCCCACGATGGGGATCGGGCGCAACTCGGTTGTCGAGCGGGCCATCATCGACAAAAACGCCCGCATCGGCGAGGGCGTGGTGGTCACTCCCGAAGGCAAACCCGATCATTACGACTCGGAGAATTATTACATCCGGGATGGAATCGTTGTGGTCCCAAAAAATGCCATCATTCCCGACGGGGCCTGGGTGTGATCCGATTGCAATAAAAGATTGCGTTTATCCTGCGTACACTTCAATATTGGCCGAACGATTGGCCTGTAAATTGCTTCTTAACCCGCTTGATCCATTGTGCCGCCCCCAAAAACCCGTTTCTTTATCAAAGCGATTCCTATCATGAAAATAATCTTCTCCACTCTGGCTGTACTGGGAATTCTCTCCAGTGCGTTGACCGCTCAGACCGCCCCCGTTGCGCCCACCCCGACGGCCCTGCCTCCCACGGCAGACCTCGGGATTCCCGACATGCCGCCCCCTGCCGACCCGGCGGGCACTTCGGCGCTCGAGCCTGTGGAGCCGATGCCGATTGATCCCCCGGCAATGGAAAATTCCAAGCCCGGGCTCGCTCCCGGAATGATCCCCGGTTTGTCTGCGGACCCCGGGGCGGGGATTTCTCCCTCTGCCGCCGGACTGAATCCCGTGCTTCCTTCCGATGTGGGCGGCGCACCCTCTGCCGGGGTGCCGGTGGATCCCAATGCCATGACGGCACGGGATTTTCAAAATGCCGAGGTGCCCCAGGTGCTGCGACTCCTGGCACGTCAGGCGAAGTTAAACATGGTGGTCAGTTCGCAGGTGCAGGGCACCCTCACCATGCGCCTGGAAAATACCACGGCACTGGACGCCATCCGGATCATCATCAATTCCCAGGGACTCATTATGGACGAGGTCGAGGGCGTTTATTACGTGAAGACATTGGCGGAAAAAGCGGCGGAGCCCACCGAGAGCGCATTTTACAACTTCAGCTATGCCAAGGCGGACGCGATCGCTCCTTTGCTGGCGTCCCAGTTGGCAAGCGGTGTTCCGCCACAATTCGACCCCCGCACCAATACGATTTTCTATCGTGAAACGCGATCCAATCTTGACTCGATCAAGCTGTTTTTAAAAACCGTGGACGTGGCCACCAAGCAGGTCATGATCGAGGCCAGATTGGTCGAGGTCACCGCCAACCCCAAACAGAGCTACGGCATCAACTGGGCCGGTGTGCTCGGTGGATCCGCCTCTCCACAGACGTTCCGTTACGGGGGCAGTTCCTTCATTAACGAGGATGGATCTTACGATATAGAAACCACCGAGGCAGGGACGATCAAGCTCAATGATTTCGGTGTGGCGGCCAACCCCACAAACGCGGCCAGTGGGTTCGATCCGACAAAACTCATCGGCGACCAGTTTGCAATTCTCAGTGTGCCCCAGATGAGCGCCACGCTGCGTCTGCTCAACGAGGATAGCGACGCGGAGTTTCTGGCCAACCCCCGCGTGGTTACTGCGGACAATCAGCAGGCGACCATCAAAATCACCCGCAATCAGCCGGTGCCCCAGCTCAATTTCAATGAGCAGACCGCCACTGCGGTGTTCGGGGGGTTCGAGGATAAACTCTTCGGAAACACACTCATCGTTACGCCTTCAATCAACAAGGACAGCTTTGTCACACTCAAAGTCGAACCCGAAATCAGCAACAAAGTCGGGGACGAAACATTCACATTTGCGGGTGCGGTGGTAAAAAGCCCCATCATCGACACTCGCAAGCTGGAGTCCAACGTGCTGATCCGCAGCGGCGACACGCTGGCCATTGGCGGACTGTTGCAGGATGAATCGCTCAAGGGTTCCTCCAAGGTCCCGGTGCTTGGGGACATTCCAATTCTGGGATATTTGTTCCAAGAAAAACTTAAAGCCCGCAGCAAGCGCAATCTGCTCGTGTTTGTGACGCCAACGATCATTGAGCAGGGCTACGGGACCGGCCTGGAGGACCAGGTGGGCGGGCTGCACAACAGCGGCGAGGAATTCGCCGATCCCAACGGTTGGCGCAATAACGCCAAGGGTTCCTTCCGGCTCATTCCCACGTCCCAGGAGCAGTTGGTCTCCGAGTATCCCAAGCCCGGCACCCCGATCAAGCCCCGCAAAGTCCAATACAAAGGGTCCGCGCCCGCACGGGAATAGTCGTGGGGTGAAAAAAACGACTCCGGACGCCCGTCTCATCGTCGCCACGCCGGAGACGTGCGCGGATGTGGTCTATGCGAGTGGATTCTTTGCACCCGATCCCGTGGTGTATTTTGAGCGGGATGGCGAGCGCACGTTGCTGCTGAGTCGTCTGGAGTTGGGCCGCGGACGGCGGGAGGCTAGAGTGAATCAGGTGTTGGCAAGCGATGCCTTTGCGGACCCGCTGCGCCGCGTCCTGGGGCGAGATCCGTCGATGCCGGAGATCGTTGGCGCATTTCTGAAATCCAGGAGAGTTCGCAGAGTCTCGGTGCCCCGGGACTTTTCCGTTGGCATTGCCAAAAAAATCGAGGCACAAGGCACCAAGGTCGAGCCGGTCGATGGGGAATTTTATCCGCAGCGAGAAATCAAAAGCAGTGCGGAAATCCGCTGTATCCGGGCGGCCCTCCGCATTACCGAAGCCGGAATGGCCCGGGGAATGGAGGTGTTGCAGGCCTCCAGAGCGGGTCGGGATGGCGTGTTGCGTTGGGGTGGCGGGGTGCTGACCTCGGAGCGTCTGCGGGCGGAGATCGATTGTGCGGTGCTGCGCGCCGGGGGGCAGCCCGCGAACACCATTGTCGCGGGAGGGGATCAGGCCTGTGACCCGCATGAGCGGGGCTCGGGGCCGTTAAGGGGAGGAGTGCCCATCATTCTGGATATCTTTCCAAGGGATGTGCGCTCGGGCTATTATGGCGACCTTTCCCGCACGGTGGTGCGGGGGCGCGCCAGCGAGAGCGTGAGGCGAATGTGGCAGACCGTGAAGGCCGCGCAGGCACTTGCGTACAGGCTTCTGCGGGTGGATGGCGACGGGGCGGATGCGGAGTCGCAGGTGCGGGCATTTTTTGAAAAGGAGGGCTATCCGACCGTTGAAAGAAAGGGTGTTTGGACGGGGTTCTTCCACGGCGTGGGACATGGGCTGGGATTGGAAGTGCACGAGGCACCCCGATATGGAAAAACAAGGTTTCGTGCGGGACAGGTGCTCACGGTGGAGCCGGGGCTCTATTATCCCGGGCTGGGCGGTGTGCGGATCGAGGACGTGGCCCGGGTGGGAAGCTCCCGACCGCAGTGGCTCAGCGATTATCCGGTGGAGTTGGAACTCTGATGCCGGATTGTGGCGGAAATTCGGGTTGAATCTTGCGCTGACGAAAGAGTGAAAATCGGAAAATCGCCGTGGATGAGAAATATTTTTCTAGGCCCGAAGCTTGTGTTTATGCGGTCTGGCGGGTGGTTCTGAAAAATTCGCAAAAAAAATATCAAGTTTTTCGTTGACGTAAAACGAGTTCCATATATGTTGTCCGTCCCGCTGCAAAACGGGCCGACGCAAAGCGCCGGTAGTTGTTTGAAACAAGTGGCCGCCAAAAGCCGCCGCGAAGTTCTTTGAAAGACAGGTTCCAATCAGTTTTGTGGAAAAATGAATCGCATGAGAAATCGGGCAACCGGTTCCGGAGTGCGGCTCACAATCCAAAGACCAAAGTTGATCTGGAATGGTTGAAAAGCAAAAATTGAATTGTGCGTTATACGTCAAATTTTTGAATATAAATTTAGACCGATCCTGCGGAGCAATCCGTGGGAAAAGTCAGAACACTTTCCCGTCTTAGCGGACGGGAACAAACTTTCAACGGAGAGTTTGATTCTGGCTCAGAACGAACGCTGGCGGCGTGGATAAGA
>DYRR01000054.1 GCA_020718605.1 Chthoniobacter flavus
GCCCGCATCTTTCTCTGGACGGCAGCCGGGTTCGGGGTCAAGGTTGGCTTACCGATGATGGATGGAGGCGCTTCCAAGACAGCGTATTTTCCCCCGGTCCTGGCCGGAACGTGCGGCTGGAGCCATGATGACTGGGCGGGAGTCTTTTATCCCAAAGGTCTGCCCCCCGCAAAATGGCTGGCCCACTACGCGGCCGAATTCGGTGCCGTGGAGGTGGATTCCACCTTTTACCATGTCCCCGGCGCGGAGCAGGTCAGGCATTGGAGGGAGCAGGTGCCCGGGGACTTCCGGTTTTGTCCGAGAACACCCCGGGAGATCACCCACGAAAACCGGCTGCACGATTGCGGACGGCTGATGACGGATTTCCTGAAAGCGGTTTCGGGATTGGGTGAATGCCTGGGGCCCGTTCTGGTTCAGTTGCCGCCGGGCTTCACTCTGCCGGCCCATGACCGCGATCTCCGGGATTTCCTGCGCGGATTGCCGCGGGACTTTCAATATGCATTCGAATTCCGCCAGCCCGACCTTCGTCGCGGAGGGTTGGTGGATCTGCTCGGGGAACACGGCGCCGCTTGGGTGTGGAGCGACCGGCATCCTCCGGAAACACAAAAGATCGCGCCCTTCGAGTTCCTTCCCCAGAGCACATCGTTCCTCTATGTCCGGCTGCTGGGGGACGCGGAGGCGGATTATGCCCTGCCTCCCGGGGAGCGGCCGCGGTATCGGATTCCCACCGTGGACCGGGATCCCGCGCTGGGCCTTTGGCGCACCAAACTCCATCTCCACACCATGGGCACCACGATGGCATACGTCTTTTCCGGCAATCATTTCGAGGGGCACGCTCCGGCCACCGCCAGGAAAATGGACGCGATCTCCCGGAGAAAACATCCCGTGCATCAGATGGAATTGCTGTGACGCAGGGGTGCCCGCGGTGACCCAATCGTTAGGATTGGCGGATCCCTGCGCTCCCGCGCATTGCTACGAAGCAGCTTGTAGCTCGCTCCGGGAGGAGCGGGATCGCGCACCGCACAATCCCCCCATTTTTTCCATTTCCTCCAAAGGATCGTAAGGATTCGGGTGCGGGGACGGCGGGGGGGGTGTCATTTGTTCCCTGAAACCCGCTCTGAAAAATGTTCAAAAAAATAAAATTTTTCTCTCGACAGCCGGTGCTGGTCCTTTTAATGGTGCTGGCGTTGCGGGTGTTTTCACTCGCAGCGACTATGCTTGATTAACCAAACAAGAATACGACAAGACTACTACCTACCTATAAACCATGAAAAAAATCGCTACCCTTATTGCCACCCTGTCCCTGACAGGAATGGCCTTTGCTGGTCCCGTTGCGCCCATGTCCAAACAGGTTGTCGAACCTGCACCTGCTGCGTGCGAGATCAACTACAACACCATCGAAGTGGACTGGATCCACACCTGGTTCGACGACACCAACCTGAATGATGGCGACGGAGTCGGTGCCAGCTTCAGCTACAACATCATCGATCATCTCTACTTCACCGGTGGTGGAGCATGGGAGACCTGGAGCGCCGATTTCGGTGACGTGGGCGTCGATCTCGACGTGTGGCAGGCCAACGCCGGTCTCGGCGGGTACTTCTGCATCCTCCCCAACGTGGACTTCGTCGCCGAAGGCGGCGTGGTGTTCTACGGCGTGGACAATGTGAACATCGACGACCAGAGCTTCGACTCGCTCAGCGACAACGGCGCGGACTTCTATGTGAAGCCCCACCTGCGTGCCCGCTTCGATCGTTTCGAAGTCCAGGCTGGTGCCACCTATGCCAACATCGACATCACCAACGAGTGGGTCGGGTTTGCGAAACTCTACTACGGCCTGACCGAGAACTGGGATCTCGCCGTCGGCGGCACCTTCGGCAAAACGGCTTCGACCCTGAATGCCGGCGTCCGTTTCCGCTACTAATCCACAAGGTTGTCTCCGGTTTTTCCGGATGATCAACTGAACTTCAAGAGGGCCGATGCATCCTGTGCATCGGCCCTCTTCCTTTTCTTGCACGTTGCAGGACAAATCGAACTCTGCTATGCAGGGTTGCCATGCAACTCCCCGATGAAATCCCACAAACCCGCAGGCGGCGGGTGATCGCCCTGCTTGGCTTCCTCGGGGTCGCTCTGGGAGCTTTTGGGGCGCACGGTTTGAAGGGGATTCTGGCGGCCCACAGCACCGCCGCCGTCTGGCAGACCGCCGTTTTCTACCAGCTTATTCATGTCGCCGCCGCACTCTGGGCCGCCGAACGGCACCCTCGTGTCGTCTGGACATGGATCTTGGGTGTGCTTTTCTTCTCCGGGTCTCTCTACCTCCTGGCCCTCACCAACCTGCGCTGGCTTGGCGCCATAACCCCCGTCGGCGGGGTTCTTTTTCTGGCCGGTTGGGGCATCCTTCTAGTTTCCAAAAAATGAGCACCTGTCCCACCCCGCCCGCTTTCGACGCCACCACCGATCCCCTAGACAAGCGGATTCTCATCTTCGTGGTGGCCTACAATGCCGCATCCACCCTGGCCAGTGTGCTCGACCGCATCCCCGCAAGCCTGCACCTGGGCAATGTGGAAGTGCTTGTGATCGATGATTTTTCCAAGGACACCACTTTTGCCGAGGGGGTGCAGTACCAGCTCACCCATTCCAATTTCCGCATCCATGTGCTTCGGACCCCGGTGAATCAGGGCTACGGGGGAAATCAAAAACTCGGCTATCGCTACGCGATCGACCAGGGATTCGACATCGTCGCCCTCGTGCATGGGGACGGACAATATGCCCCCGAAAAGCTGCCCGACCTGCTCGGCCCGCTTGTGCGGGGGGAAGCCGACGCCGCCTTCGGCTCCCGGATGCTCGACAAAGGAGGGGCCCTCCGGGGAGGCATGCCGCTCTACAAATTTGTCGGCAATAAAATCCTCACCGCCTTTCAGAATCGCATCCTGGGCACCCATTTCTCGGAATTTCACTCCGGCTACCGCCTATTTTCCACAGCGGCGCTGCGCAGGATACCCTTTGAGCGCAACACGGACGACTTCCATTTCGACACGGAAATCATGATCCAGTTTGTGCTGCGCGGATTGCGTATCTCCGAGCTGCCCATCCCGACCTATTACGGCGAGGAAATCTGCTACGTGAACGGGATGAAATACGCATGGGACGTTGCCCGCACCATGCTCCGGGCGCGGGTACATCAGGCCGATTTGCTCTACGATCGGAAATACGATTTCGATCTTCCCGAGGAGACCTACGATCTCAAGCTTGGGTTCCCCTCTTCTCACACGATGGCGGTGGACGCCGCCCGCCCCGATGCCCATGTGCTGGATGTCGGCTGCGGCCGGGGGCTTGTCGCCCGCGAGTTTGCCAAGAAGGGGTGCATGGTCACCGGCCTCGACCAGTATGCCCCCAAAGAATCCCCGATGCCGGGACGAATCCGGTTCCTGTCGTGGGATCTCGATGAGCAGGAGTTCCCGACGGATGTCTCGGAATTCGACCAGGTGTTTTTGCTGGATATCATCGAGCACCTCAAGGATCCCGAGCGGTTCATGGAAATTCTGCGGCATTCCGCCATGTCCCGCCGCCCCGAAATCATTCTCACCACGGCGAATATCGGTTTTTTTGTCACCCGACTCATGCTCTTGTTGGGCCAGTTCAATTACGGGCGCAAAGGAATTCTGGACCGCACCCACACCCGCCTTTTCACCTTCCGTTCGCTGCGCGAACTGTTTGTCCAGACAGGCTATCGGATCACGGAAATGCGTGGAATCCCCGCGCCATTTCCAAAGGCCATCGGCCTGAACCGGTTTTCCCGTCTGCTTATCCGGATCAACCTGATCCTCATCCGCCTCCTGCCCGGACTGTTTTCCTATCAGATCTTTGTGCATGCCCGGGCTGTGCCCACTGTCTCCAACCTGCTGCATGAGACACGGGAGGGCAGCCGGGCGCTGCGCGACCAGGTGGTGTCGGGTCCGCAACCGGCATGAGATTTCTCTTTCTCAACCAGTTCGCCCCCCCCGACCCGGCACCGACCGCCCGGTTGCTGGGCGATCTGGCAACGCACCTTCGCGCCCTGGGCCATGAGGTCCGGATGATCTCGGCCCGACAGAATTATCATAATCGCAGCCGGACACGCGCGGGGCGGTATCTTCGCGAGATCCAGGGGCTTGGAAATCTCGTTCTCGGCGGTCTGCGGGGGCCGCGCCCCGATGTCGTTTTCTCGCTCACATCGCCCCCGTGCCTGCTGCTTGCCGCAAAACTCATCGCGCACCGGCATCGGGCCCGCAGTGTGCATTGGGTGATGGATCTTTACCCGGAAATTGCGTTGGCTCTGGGCGAGATACCGCAGGGCTTTGTCTATCGGGTCCTGCACGGACTCATGGGCCGCGCCTATCGTGGCTGCGATCTGGTGGTGGCTCTGGATGAGGACATGCGGGAGCGGTTGCGCACCCATGGGATCGATGCCGCCGTGATGCACCCCTGGCCGCCGACTGCCGATGCGCCGGTCCCGTCCGGGTTGTCCGTTGCGGGATGTCCGCAGTGGCTCTACTCCGGCAATCTCGGACGCGGACATGAATGGCGGACCCTGCTGGATGCCCAGGCGGAGTTGGAGCGGCGCGGTTCTCCGTGGACACTGGTGTTCCAGGGTGGTGGCGCAGCCTGGGCGGATGCCCGCAGAACAGCCGGCGCCCTGGATCTTCGCCGATGCGAGTGGCGCGACTACGCCCAACCGGAACATTTGGAAAAATCGCTTCTTGCGGCCTCGGTGCTGGTCGCCACACAACGACCGGAGACCTGTGGGTTGCTTTGGCCGAGCAAGCTTGCAGTCCTGCGGCGCCTCCCGCGTCCTCTCGCATGGGTGGGCCCCGCCGGAGGCGCAATCTCGCGGGAACTCAACGCATTGCCGCATTGCGGAGTGTTTGCTTCCGGCGCGTCGAAGCAACTGGCGGACTGGCTGGAGCTTGTGAGAACCGATCCCCCGGTGGTGGCGGCACCGGTCGAGCCGGGTACCCAGGCTTGTCTGGAGTGGTGGACCCGGAAGTTGGAATCCCCAACACCGCCGACTCCGGGATAGGCTGCGCTTCGCAACCCGCCCAATCAGCGTCCCAGGTGTCCCGGGCCACGCCCTCCCATGTCGGGAAGATGTCTGTTCTTCACCGTCTCCGCCGCAGTTCCATCGAGGTCGAGATATACCATGTTAAACTTGGTCTCGCGGAGAGTGGCCGACATCGATTTGGTGGTCGGGTTCCGCCTCGGACGTTCGGGATAGACTCCGTAGCGTTTCACCAATGCGTCGGCCTGGGCTTCGGGCACCACGACGAGGATCTCCCCGCCAAAGCGGTCGTTCCGTTTGTCCTGGGTGAGGACCTGAAAAATCTGAAACGTTCCAGCGAAGGGCTGGGCATGCGTTGGACGAACGGCGACCACATCGACTTTCACCACTTGATCCAGGAGATCTTTGGCGTGCAGGCGCAGATACAAGGCGGTTTCCTTGTCAGGCTCGGCTTCTGCGGCCCGAAGCATGATGGGACCGGAAAGGCCCAGGCAGAGGGTTAATACGAGGGTGGATACGAAGGATGATGTTTTCATAACAGTAGGTGATACCCCCGGGATTTTTGAAGGTTGCACAAAATATTGACGCAACCCCAACAAAATCCGCCGGATCAAAGCTGGCCGCAGAACTTCAACAGGAACAGCTCGCTGTCGGTCGTGCCGGCGCGATAGAACCGAACCGCGCCGTCCCTTCCACGCAGATTCTGCGGCACGGCACAACTGGCCTTGCGGCTGTGGATTTCGTGCAGGCCGACATGATCGCGGGCATAGAGGATCCCCCACGCCTCGATGAGATCGCTCGACGCGGCGGTATCCAGCAGAATGCGCGCCATCCCGTCGCGGGTCTGCCGCGCATACTCCAGGGATTGCCGCCTTTCGATATCCGTGTAGTCGAATCGCGGACACGCATGAACTCCGGTTTTCGGGCGGGGCAGGCCGCTTTCCCTCAACACCGCCAGGCGGATGGCGTCGTCGAATCCCGCACGGCGGTTGCGGCTGGATCTCGTGGACAGGTTCAACTGCACATTCCCGTATCCGGGCACCGCGATGGAAATCCACACGTGGTCCACCCGTTCATCGGCGGACGCGGGTTCCACCATGCCACGCAATGGGATGCCGACGACCCGGCTCAACTGCCCGGCATTCATCCGCACAAACGACCGCCCTGTCGGCAGCAACCCGGGAAGGGGTGTTTCGGACACCGGTTCCGGCATGAAAAATCAGTGGGAGTGACAGCAGCACCCGCTGCCGCAGCCGCCCCTGGAAGGAGTGGGTCTGGACCGGGCGGCCGCACCCGCCGCCCCAGGGGTGAGAATGCCGGCACCGGATGTGATGACGCGTTTCACGGGCCTGAGCGAGTCGGGATCCACTGTGAGTGGATTGTCCTTGATGCTTTGTCTGTGCTCGAAGCGCCGCACCGGCTTCCGTCCGTCGCAGGTTTCATATACATAAGTGGGCATGGCCCGAACCTAGCAGTGCATCGCGCCGAAATCCAGTATTTCGCATGGAGCTTTGGGAAGAGAGCCAGCGTCGCGCCCGAACGGCTGGACAACCGTCCCCGAAAGGCTACCTTGCGCCCCATGAAGTTGATCGGAGTGAGCCGGCGATGATGCATGTGAGTGATCCCGGAGAGCCTGTGGATGTCTCTTCCGCAGCGAAACTGTCGGCGGATCTCACGGGGATTCTCCGGCGGGTCGGGACGGGGCCGATGACCCTGGGCGACATCCTGCTCCAGCTCAAGGGGCGCGGCTTTGCGGTTCTGATTCTTCTGCTCACTTTGCCGTTCAGTCCTCCGATATCCATTCCGGGTTTGTCCACGCCCATCGGGTTGGCCATTGCGTTTCTGGCGGCCCGCATGGCACTCGGGCGCCGCATCTGGCTTCCCTCGGCACTTCTGGAAAAGCCCATTCCCTCCAAATTTGTGGTGTTTGCCGTGCGGGCGGGCATCAAACTTTCGAGGTTTCTGGAAAGATTCGCGCGTCCACGTCTCGGGCTCCTGCATGGACACGGAATTTCCCGTCGCCTGGTGGGGCTTGCGGTGTTTGTGGCGGCCATCGCGCTCTGCCTGCCGCCGCCCATGCTCAATGTGCTGCCCGCATGGGCGATTATTTTCCTGTGCGCGGGCCTCATGGAACGCGACGGGATTCTCATCGCCATCGGATATCTCTGGACCGCCCTGATCTGGCTCGGACTGGCGGTGCTGGTGTATCTCGGATCCGAAGGAATCCTGCGCGGCTTCGGATTATCCGCAGCGGCGGGCGGGTAGGGTGCCGTGGGCGGAGGGAGGCGGATCAGGCGAATAAATCCCCCGTGCCTTGGCCCTCATCGGCTCCGGCCTGGCCGGTGAATTTTTTCGCAAGATCCTCCAGTTTCCCGAGGTAATAGGCCACGTTTTCGTCGCGATGCCGCGCATCCCAGTCGCGGGCGAGTTTGGAGTTTTCAAAAGCCGTCACCCGCTTTCGATCGCCGGTGATGTAATAGCTCACCTGATCCCCGGCCCGGTAATCCCTGCCGCTGGCCAGGGCGAGTTCGTAGGCGGCCGAGCGGTTGCGCGAAGACGCGGCGGTCTTGCGCTGGTAGCTTGCCGGAGATTCCTGCAGGGTGTCCGTCTTCATGAACATTTCCACCGGCCATTGGCGTTCCCGGAGCGCCAGTTCGAATTCCGCGCGGAGTGCCGCGATTTTTCCCGACCCGCCTTCGAGCAGGTGGCGGATCATCCGCTGAAGAAACACCCTCTGAAACTTCTCAAGCCCCCGCGACTTGAGCGCGGCACCCTTGAGCACGACCTCGCCGCGCGAGGTAAGCAGCCCGTAATTTTTCGCCTTGTAGCTGAACATGGCCGGGTAACGCGCGTCGAATTCCACGTCGATCCCTTCGGGCAGCATTTCCGTCATGCCCGCTTCGAGCGTGGCGGAGTCGGCCCCCGGGGGCGGCACGAAATAAATACCGTCGGTGTCGATCTCGATGACCCGCGCGCCGCGCTCATTCAACCAGTCCACCATCTTGCGCAGCAGATCGCGGCCGATCCGCGTGACTTCCGCCGCCGCGTCGAAGTCCGCAAAACGCGCCTGGCCAAACCCCAGGTATCCGTAAAAACTGTTGATGAGGATTTTGAATGTGGATTGCAGCGAGTCCAGGGCGGCCCGTTCCGCCGGCGTATCGGGCGCGGCGGGGAGTGCCCGGAGCCGCTGCTTGGCCTCCACGCGAAAGGTGCGCAGGTCGCGCAACATGCCCTCGAAAATACCGAGCACATCGCCCGCAGGAAAGCATCCGAACCGCAGCATCACCGAGGGATACAGGGAGGTGACGTCGCAATGCCACACGTCGCGGGCCACGCCCGTGAAAAAAATGTCGGTATAACCGCCCTCGAACGAACGCGGAACAGGCAGGTCGGGGAGGGAATGCCCGCGCCGCAGATATTCCCGCAGAAACAGCGCGTCGATTTTGGCCGCGTTGCCCCGGATGATCACATTCTGGAAATTGAAGGGCAGCATCTGTGTCTGCACAAAATAACTGCCAAGCAAAATCCCGGAGATGGCGCGGGTCTCGCGGACATCGTCCAGCGCATAGGCTTCGAACGCCGTGAGATCGGTTTCCCAGGCTTTCTGGATTTCCTTGCCGTGCAGATAGGTCCGGACCGCACCTCCCCCGCCCGCGCTCACCCCGAAGTGCCGGGCCACGTCCTTGAGTCCGAAGCTTTCCAGTTCGCGCGTGCCGATGTCGTAATACTGGACCAGCAGATAGGTGTCCACGAGATGACGACCCGCGATTTCAAACCGCGTGTAATCGATGGTGCGTTCCGCTATTTGCAGCCGCGAAGGGCGCGATCGGGTTTTGCTCCCGTCCCGTCCCCAGGTGAGAGGCACTTTGTGGCGCCTGGCCCGCTCGACCAGGTAGGGCAGGTCGAAGTTGAAGAAACTATGGCCCTCAATCACATCGGGGTCGCGCTCGGCGATGAGTGCGCCGAGTTGCACCAGCGCCTCTTTCTCGGACTCCTGCGGGCGCGCCGGATCAATGGTGAGAATCCTCTCCCATCCGGTGGAATCGGAAAGGGCCACTGCCATCAGGTGGTCGGATTCGCGTTGGGCATTGGGAAACTCAAATTCCGGGTCGCACCAGGTCTCAATGTCGATCTGCATCCGGCGCACCTCCCCAAGGAGCATCCCGCGGAAGAGGGTCCGGCCCGAGCGGGTGAGGTATTGTTGGACGGGATCGGACAGCGCCACAAAGCGGTTCCGGCTGTCCTTGAGCGAAGCCCGCAACCGCGTAAAAATTTTCCAGTCCCGGCATTCGGCGAGAAACCGGCAGGGCAGATCCCCCGCCAATTCCCGCACCTCCACTCCCTCGAAGACCACGGGTTCATCCATCCACAAAAACGGCAGCAAGGTGTCGGTTTCCACCCGGACGGCCGCATCGGGCTTGTCGCGCAGGTAGAGGGTGACGGTCCGGATGCCGTCGTGTTCCACAGAAAGCAACCCTTTCACCCCCCCCCGACCAAAAAGCATGTCATTGGCAAAGAAATCCATCCGCGCAGCCTATCCGTCCACTTCCCCGGTCCACAAACAAAATCCGGGAGAGCGCATCGGGCCTAAAAATCTTTCGCTCTCGCCGGATTTTGACGTATTCTTCCGCTCTCCATGTGCGGCATTGCAGGCTTTATCGATCGTGAGACTGGCGACTCTGCCACGGGCGAAGCGTTGCTGGATCGCATGTTGAAGAGGATCCGCCACCGCGGACCCGATGGCGACGGGGTGCTGGCGGACGCGCGGCATGGATTTTATGCGGGCATGCGGCGGTTGAGCATCATCGACCTGGAGGGCGGCAACCAGCCCATCGTGAACGAAGACGGCACGGTGGCGGTGCTTTTCAACGGCGAAATATACAATTACATTGAGCTTCGCGACAAGCTTCGCGCCCGGGGTCACCATTTCCGCACCGATAGTGACACAGAGGTGCTGGTCCATCTCTACGAGGAATCGGGGGCCGATCTGGTGAAACGACTGCGTGGCATGTTTGCTTTTGTGATTTACGACAGCGCCCGCCGCCGGCTCTTGTTTGCCCGCGATCATTTCGGCCAAAAACCGCTCTATTACTGGACGTCGGGCACCCGGTTTGCCTTCGGCTCGGAACTAAAATCCCTGATGGTGCTTCCTTTTGTGCCGCGCTCCGTCGATTCCGATGCGCTGCTGGATTATCTCTCCTGGTTTTCTCTGCCCGCGCCCCGGACGCATTTCCACGGCATTCAAAAACTCCCGGCGGGCAGTTTGTTGGAATTGGATCTGGCAGCGCCGGCCGCGGCGAAACACCGGACTTACTGGAGATTCGAAAGTGCGCGGGGGCCGCTTCTGCGGGACATGGGCCGCGCCGCCGAGGCGCTCGATGCCGCGCTGGACGACTCGGTGAGCGTCCATCTCCGCAGCGATGTGCCGGTGGGGGTGCTGCTGAGCAGCGGGTTGGACAGCAAGATTGTGGGAACCTACGCCGCCGCCCGGCATCCCGGCGGCATGTCCACTTTCACCGCAGGCTATGCCGGCGAAGGCTCGGAGTTTGACGGCGCGCGTCGGACGGCGGAAGCCATGGGTTCCACGCATTATGAAATCCGGATCACAGCAGAGGATCTCGCTTCGGATATCTCCCGTGTGGCCTGGCATTTGGACGAACCCGTCGGCGATCCCGCCGCGTTTGCGGTGTTCCGGGTCTGCGAACTTGCGCGGAATCATGTGAAAGTGTTGCTCTCGGGCGAAGGATCGGACGAGTTGTTCGGAGGCTATGCGGAGCGCTATGAGGGAATGCTGGCCACCCTGCGGCGTTCGGACGCGATGCGCCGGTTCGGTGCGTTCCTGCCCAAGCCTTCGCTGCCTTATCCTCCGGACAAGGCCGGGAGATTCCTGCGCCGCGCAAAGACATCCCGGGCGGCGGAAATGATCGCGCTCCGCATCGAAGGTCTGCCCGGCGACGTGAGATCGCCTCGCGGACTCACTCCCGCGCAGTTGGCAAGAGTGCTCTCCCGCCAGGAGGAACTCGGCGCCGCTCTGGTCCGGCCACAGCGGGACGATCTCCATACCCTTCTCGCCCTCGACATGGAGTGGCAGCTCCCGGATTCCCTGTTGCTCAAAGCCGACAAGATGAGCATGGGCACCTCGATCGAGCTGCGGACCCCGTTTCTGGATGTCCCTCTCGCTTCGCTGGCCGCGCGGATTCATCCCGATCTCAAACTCTCGGGCGGTGTCGGCAAATGCGTTCTGCGGCGTTGCATGGCCCGGCGGGATCCGGACGAGACATTCGACCGCCCCAAACGCGGCTTTCCCATCCCGGTGAACGCCTGGCTGCGCGGGCCGCTCAAGGACCGGGTGCACGACGATGTGTTCCGGACGGCGGCAGCCTGGCGGGGCACACTCGATGCCCGGCTTATCACGGAGCTTTGGAACGATCTTCAATCGGGTCAATATGACAACGGACGGGTCTTTTATGCGCTCTGGCTTTATGAAATCTGGTTCTCCCGCATGACACGATGCTGATATTCATCATACCCATGCGAAGTCCGCAGACGACGCGCGACTGGCCGCTGGTCTCACGGCTGGCGGTGCGCACCGTCCGCTCGGCCTGCGCGCAAAGCGATCCGCATTTCCGGGTGGCTCTGGTCTGCAATGAACCGCCCGAAGGATTGCCGTCCAACCCCAATCTCGAGATCATCCACGCGGATTTTTTCGCACCAGGAACATCCATCGGGGAACGCATGGAGGACAAATGGCGGAAGGTGAAACTCGGCCTCATCGCCATGCGTTCCCATGCGCCGGCCCATTTTCTTCTCTGCGACTCCGACGACTGCGTTCATCGCGATCTCGCCTCACTCACGACAGCGGGTCCGGACATCCAGGGTTGGAATTTTTCCGAGGGGTTCATTCACGACGAAGGATCGCCCTGGCTTTTCCGGAGAAAAAATTTTGACCGGATGTGCGGCACGTCATCCGTCGTGCGACTTGACCCCCGGGAAATCCCGCAGTCGATGGATGAGGAACGGGAAAAATACTTCATCCTGCGTTACGGACACGGCGAGATTGGATCCTGGTTGGCAGCGCAGGGCCGTCCGCTCCTGCGTCCGCCATTCGAGGGCGCGGTCTATTGCACGGGCAACGGCGAGAATGCCAGCGGCACGGAGTTCCGTCTTTGGCGCAGCCGACGGCTGCTTTGGGAACGCCTTGCGGGTGCCCGTCGTCTCAACACCCACCGCCGCGCTCTCTACGGCCTCTACGACCTGGATCATCCATGACTCCGCCCACTGTCACCATCGGGATACCGTGCCGGAACGCCCGGCCATGGCTTGCCGCCGCCATCAAAAGCGCGCTCGCACAGGAAAACATCACCCCGGATGTGGTGGTGGTGGACGATGGGTCCACGGACGGCTCCCTGGACGTCATTCAGGCTTTCGGCGACCGCGTCCGGACATTCCGCCACGAGGGGCAGGGAGCGCCCGCCGCCCGCAACCGCGCTCTCGCGGAAGCCCGGGGCGGGTGGATCCAGTTTCTCGATGCGGATGATTATTTGCTGCCGGACAAAATCCGTCTCCATCTCGATGCGGCCGCCCCGATGCCGCCCGACACCTGCACCCGGGCCGATGGAGGGTCAGCGTCCCCGCCTGACCTGCTTTGTGGCCCGCTCCGGGAGGAGCGGGACCCCGGCTGCCTTCCAAAGTCAGGACAGGAGTCTGACCCTCCACACGCGCTGCGGCTTTCGTGCATGGTTCCCTACTCTCCGGTGCTCTCCGAGACATGGCGGGGCGGAAAGGTCGCTTCGCTGGCCGCCGATGCCATCGACACGACACTCGATATTTTTTCCCAGTGGATCCTCTGGCAAATGCCCCAGACCGGCGGCGTGCTCTGGCCCGTGGACACGCTGCGCTCGCTGGGGGGTTGGAAGACGGACCAGCCCTGCTGCCAGGAACACGAACTGTATCTGCGGGCGTTGAAATCCGGAGTGCGCTTCGCATTTTGCCCGGAAACCCGTGCCGTATATCGCCTCTGGTCGGAAGACACCCTCTGCCGCAGGGATCCCGGCCGGGTGATCCGCATCCGGTCGGGACTCATCGCCGACATGCTCGATTGGCTCGAAGCAAACGGACATCTCCGCGGGGAACACCGGCAACATGCGGGACGCGCCTTTTTTGAAATGGCCCGCTCGCTCGCTGTGCGCGATCTTTCCGACGCCGCGCAATACCATGCCGCCTGGAAGCAGAAAGGATTGATCCGCCCGGAGGGTCCGGCCGCCCCCGCGATGTATCGCGCATTCTATCGTTGCTTCGGATTCGCATTCGCGGAGAGAATCGCCGCATGGCTCCGATGACCCCTCTGCCTTTCAGCATCGTGATCGCCACCCACGAGCGTCCGGAGGAACTCCGCCGCGCACTCGACAGCGTGGCCGCCTCCACGCGCCAACCCGCGCGGGTCCTGATCGTGGATTCCTCGCGCACCGATGCCGTTTCCGGCGTCGCCGGGGAGTATGCGGAGCGATTGCCGCTGCGGCACCTTGTCGCCACCGAGCCCAGCGCGGCCATGCAGCGCAACCAGGGCGCCGCCGACATTGCCACGCCGCTGGTGGTGTTCATGGACGACGACGCGGTGCTCCGTCCCGATACCTTGGCGAAAATGTGCGCACCTTTCGACTCCGATCCGGAGGAAAAAACCGGCGGCGTCGCGGGACGCATCGACGACATGCAACACCCGGTCCCCCGCGGCCTCCTGTGGGGGTATTACCGGCTCCAAGCAGGATATGCACATCCCGATTACGGAGGAAAACTCTTCGGGCCCGGCATCAACTGCCTGCCGTGTTATCGGGAGAATGATCCCGAACTGATCCCCTCCGAGTGGCTCAACTCCACTTGCGTCGCCTATCGCACTTCCGTGTTCCGCCGGGAACAATTTCCCGCGTTTCGCGGCTACAGTTTCATGGAGGACGTGCATCTTTCCTCCCGCGTTGGCAGGACCCACGCTCTCTTCTTCCACCGCGATGCGCTCTACGCGCATCGCAGTGCCGGGAGCGAGTTCAAGCGCGACGCCCGTGCGCTTGCCCATAGCCGGGTCGCCCACCAGCGCGCGCTCGCCCGCGACGTGCTGGGCCGCCGTGGCCCGTGGTTTGAGTTCCAATTTTTCCTCCACCGCGTCTTCAGTTCGATCAGCATTCTCCGGGGACGCGGCCCGGGATGCTGGCAGGAAATCCTCGGCACATGGACATGATCCTTCGCATCTGGCAGGGCGCGCTCTCGCGTCTGCGTCTTGTGTTTCACCGCGCCCGCGGCCTCGGGGCGCCGTCGGATGTCTGGCTGCGCGCCGTGGAAATCCCGCGTCAGGCCTGGGACATCCGTCTTGGCCACCGTGTCGCGCTCGATCGCGGCGTCACGCTGCTATGCACCGGCCCCCGCACGGATACCCCCCGCCTCCGGATCGGGGCGCGCACCTACATCAATCGCGGCACCATGCTCGACGCCAGTGCATCCATCACCGTGGGCGAGGACGTGCTCATCGGGCCCATGTCCTACATCACCGACCACGACCACACTTCCGACGGCGGGTTGCGGTCCGACCCGGTGGAAATCGGTGACCGGGCTTGGATTGGGGCGCATGTCTCCGTGCTCAAAGGCGTGCGCATCGGCTCCGACGCCGTCGTGGGCGCGGGCAGCGTTGTGACGAAATCCGTCCCCGCAGGCACTGTGGTGGCCGGCAATCC
>DYRR01000055.1 GCA_020718605.1 Chthoniobacter flavus
CACGAGGCCGGCGGCCTTGCCATCCCCCCGCATCCCTACGATCTGTTCCGCGCGGGGATCCGCCAGGCCACCCTCGACACTCTGGAAATCGACGCGATCGAGGTTTTCAATTCCGCCACCACGCTCAAGCGCTACAACCGGCAGGCCTTCGACTACGCCACCCTGCGCGGGCTGCCCATGACCGCGGCCTCCGACTCGCACCACGCCGAGACGCTCGGGACGGCTTTCACGATCCTGGACACGGAGGACTTCAGTGTGGCGGGTGTGCTCCGGCAGATCGTTCGGGACAACGCACTCCGGCAGCATTACCTCACGGCCCGGGATTCCCTGCGCAAGACCTGGGGCAACCTTCTGCGGCTCCGGCGCAAACACGAGTATCCCCGGCTCGGAGATAATCCGTGATTCTGTGGAATCCGGGCTTTCCAAGCGGTGGCTTTCTCCGGTAACCATACCATGGAATGTCCCAATCCGTCGTCGCCAGCTATTGCACCTCTTTTTTGAAAGCCGAGATGCTCCACATTTATCGGCAGGTCACCGGCCTGACGGAATTTGAGACCTACGTGCTCGCAAAAACCCGCCAGAACTCCGAGCGTTATCCGTTTGCGGAGGTCGAGATCATCCCGAAACCCCACAAGAACTTTCTGCGCCGGTTCTATCTCAAGCACATCCGCCGCGAACCGCCCATCGTCTATCGCGGGGAGTTCCAGACCATGTGCGCGATTTTGAAACGCCGTCCGGTGGACCTGATGCACATTTATTTCGGCCATACGGGGGTGCATCTGCTGCCCTTCATCGAATCGTGGGATCGTCCCTGCGTGGTTTCCTTCCATGGGGCGGACGTGATGCTGCGGGCGCATCAGCCCGAGTACGCCGATCGGATGTGCCGGATGCTCTCGCTTCTTCCCCTCGTGATGGTGCGCTCCGAGTCGCTGCGCGACCGTGTGGTCGGCCTCGGAGCCGATCCCGATAAAATCCGGATCAATCGCACCGGGATTCCCCTGGACCACTATCCCTTTGTGGAGCGACAGGTCCCGCAGGATGGCGGATGGCATTTTGTGCAGGCGTGCCGGCTCATTCCGAAAAAGGGGCTCGTGACGGCACTTCATGCGTTTGCGAAGTTTCACCGCACCCACCCGGCCTCCCGGTTCACCATCGCCGGGGAGGGGCCCATGCTGCGCGAGTTGAGGTCGCTCGTCACGATGCTCGGCTTGGAGAAACCGGTGTCTTTCGCCGGATTTCTGGATCAGGACGCCTTGAACGCACTCTATCGCAGCGGGCACGCTTTTGTGCATCCCAGTGAATTGACGGCGGATCAGAACCAGGAAGGCATTCCCAACTCCATGCTGGAGGCGATGTCCACCGGATTGCCCGTGCTTTCCACCCTGCACGGAGGCATCCCCGAGGCGGTGGAGAATGGAAAGACCGGCATTCTGGTGGCCGAACGGGATGAGGAAGGTCTCCATGCCGCAATGGAAAACCTCGCTTCCGACCCGGAGCGCTGGAAACAGATGGGCCGGGCCGCCTCCGATGCCATGCTGGAAAACTTTGAGCAGCGCGCCCAGATCCGCAAACTGGAGTCCTACTATCGGGAAGCCATCGCTGCGGGCATTCCCCGCGCGGCATCGGGCACCGCACCTGGCCCCGTCCAATATTTTCACACCCATCAACCATGAAACCACACCTGACTACCCTGTTCTGTCTTGGAGTGCTCTGTGCGGTCGTGGTCCCGGTCCACGGGCAGACCAAGGACGCAAAAAAAGCGACCGCTCCCGCAGAGGCCCCGGCGGCATCCGCGCCGCCATTCCAAGCTTCCCGGATCGAGAAGATCCGCGCGGTGGATTCCGGGATCATTGAAATGATTCATGCGGCGCCGGGCGATTATGTGGAGGCCGACACGCTGTTGGTCACGCTCGACAGCTACCGCCAGAAACATATTCTGGAAGTTGCCAAACTGCGCACCGCCGACCAGAGCCGGATTCGCGAATGTTTGGCGGATATTGATATCCGGGAGTCCACTCTGGAGACAATCCGCCAGAGACTCAGAAGACGCGCGGCTACCGACCAGGATCTCCGGCAGGGCGAAGCCCAACTCGACAGTGCCAAGGCAAAACTGGAAGCCGCGCAGACCAACGCGAAACTTGCCGAGCTGGATTTGAAACTTGCCGAGATCAATTACGAGAACCGCTTTTTAAAAACTCCCATCGCCGGCATCGTGGCCACCGTGGAGAAGGAAAAGGGAGAGACGGTGGCCGCCGGTGCCGAGATGGTCACCGTGGCCGACTCCGCCGAACTGAAGGTCTGTCTGCCGGTCTCCGCCGCCTGGGCCGCCAAGCTCGCCCCGGGAATGGTGGTGCCCGTGCGCATGGCGGACGGTATGCGGGAGTTGGTGCGTGTCGCCCGCCTGCTGCCTGGCACCGGTGGCAACTCCATCGTCGAGTTGCTGGTGAAAAATCCCGAGCCGACCAAGATCCAGAACCCAGGCAAGATCGATTTCCTCTTCTCCGAAATTCCGCAGACCACTCCGGCTCCGGTGGAGCCATAATTTTGTTGGTCTGGAGTCTTTTCCCGTGGTATTGCTCATCCACGTTTTTTCCAAGGCGGAATCTCCGATCAATCCAAGCTTATGCATTTTCTGATAGTCGATGACGATGTGGCGGTCGTGAAACTCATGACCACCTATCTGGAGAAAAAGGGGAGTCTTTGCTCCAGCCTCACCAACAGCACGGAGGTGATTCCATGGCTGGAACGCAATCCGGTGGATGCCATCGTGTTGGACATCGGCATGCCGGGCATCGACGGGTTGACCCTCATTCCGCTCATCCGGGAGAAATTTGCGGATGTCCCGGTGATCATTTTCACGGGCATGGGCTACGACAGCGAGGCCATGCAGAAGGCGCGCAAAGCGGGCGCCAACGGATTTGTGAGCAAGGGGCTTCCGCCCGACGAGGTGTTTCTGGCGCTCCAGCGGGTGATGGCGGCCCGGACGCCGCGCTGATTCAGGAAAACCGCACCAGATCGCGCAGGAACTGGATCCAGAGAAAAAACAGCCCGCGCAGCGAGTAGCGCACGTCGCCTTTGGCGTCCATGCGCAGCACCCCGGCCCGCATGTTGTGGGATATTTGGAGTTGCATGTCCTGCTGGATTTCGCCGGCGAAATCGGACGCTACGGGCGGCGGCACGGAATCCATCGGCACGCATTCGCGGATCAAAAAATCGCGGTGGCGCCGGAGCAGATCCCTCACGGAGAGATCGCCCCTCACACGATTGAGGTTCAGGTGGGGCGGCGTTTTGAGACTGTATGCGAAAGGATAGTTCCACGTGACCCGCCCCGTGCCGTCGGGCATGCGGGTGGAGAGGCTCACATAATAGAACACGATGCCGTTCTGTTCCAAAAGACAGATCGCACCCTCCAGTTTTTCCTCATGATGAATGAAAAGACGGAAAAACTGCCGGTGTCCGTCCCAATCCCAGCCCATGTCTCCCGCCCGGTCAAAGCCGGCATCCTCAAATTCCGAACTGAGGTTGCGCAGGGTCGGGAAGATTTCGTGCCCCGGGGGGGATTGTTCCTTGAGGGTTTGTGCCGACGGAATCCTCATGCGGCGGACGCGTGTGAGCAGTTCCAGCCAGGGCAGGAAGAACCAAAGGGACGTCAGCAACAGTCCGCCGATCCAGCCTCCTCCCATACAATATCCGGTGAGAAAGGATGTGGCCAGAATCGCAAGCGCCCCCAGCTTGTCCGTCACTTCGTGACCCACGGAGCGCAGGGCGGTGCCCAGCACGGCGGTCCCGCAGATCAGCATGAGATCGGGCAGCGTCATTGCGGACGGATCCCGTGCGTGCCGAGAAAGTCTTCCAGTTGTCCGGTGTCGAAATCGGAAAGCACCCGGTCGTTCACCACCAATGTGGGGGCGAGGGACTGGCCGGAGAGCCGCCTCATCGTGGCGTAGGCCGCCGGATCACTGAGGACGTCGATCTCCTGAAAACGGAATTGTTGCCGTCGGAGATAATTCACGGCGCCCACACACCACGGGCATCCTCGTTTCACGTACAAAATCATACTGCCCTCACGCTTCGGTTTGATCTGTCTCGGCGGGCTCACCGTCCGCCTCCATCTCGCCAAGATCCTCGTCCGGAACGGTCCATCGGAGTTTGCGCCTCTGGCTCGGGAGAGGGGAGAGGACCATGTTGATGGCGCGGCCCATTTTGCGGGGCTCCATCTCGACGGCGGACATGGTGGAGAGATCGCCCTTGACGCGGTCCAGCAGGACAAAGCCGAACTCCTGGTGGGCATTCTCGCGTCCGCGGAACTGGAGCTGCACGCGCACCTTGTTTCCCTTGTGCAGAAACTGTTCCGCATGGCGGATTTTGGTGAGGTAATCGTGCTCGTCGATGTTCACCCGGAACTTCACCTCCTTGAGCTTGGCGGCCTGGGATTTGCGCTCCTTTTCAAGCTTGGCCTGTTCGTAGCGGTACTTTCCAAAATCAACAATCCGACACACCGGTGGATCGGCATTGGGAGCGACTTCCACAAGGTCGAGCCCCGAAAGACGCGCCTGTTTCAAGGCGTCCGGCAGGGGCATGACACCCATTTGCTCGTTGTTGAGGGAATGAATAACCCGGACTTCGCGGGCGCGAATCCGTCCGTTGACGCGTGGAATAAATGCTGAAATGGCTGGTCTCTCCTTGGAGCACCCGGTCGGGAACGACGTCCGGGGGCCCGGTGTTGGTGTGTTTGGTTAAGGGTCCGTTCCGGCGGGGGGCAAGGCCGGGGCGGAGCCGCCTCCGGGTTGCCCCGGTGCGCTCTCCGCCCGGGGAGTCGCCCCGCGCTTGGCCGTGGATATAGTGGGGCGGAGCCGGTCGCGCAAGGGATTTTAAGATTGAACAACAATATATTCTCGCTAGGGTGGAACCGTTGCGTTCCGCAGATTGTTTGATTACGAAGATTATTTTGGCCCGACAAGGACGACACCCGATGGAACCGACTGCCTGCGAAAGCATAACCCCGGGTTTTTTTGAAACCGATGACTTGCACTGCCTGTGATTGAGGATCCTCATTTTCGACGCGAAGACCGCAGTGAGCGATGGTTGCGAATCGCCGCACGGCTCGGGAATCATCCCGAAGACATGTCCATTGCACTCGAGAATATCGACCGCTGGTTGGCATGGGGGCGAACTCACCCGGCTCCGATCCTTGAATGGCGTCGGCGCATTCATGCCGCGCAGGAGTCCCCGGACGCCTTTCAGGATTTTCTCCACTGGATCGCGAGGGATAACCACGACTCCGAACCCCTGAAAAGCTGTTCTCCTTTTGCCGGGCTGGATTTGACCGGGTCGGACGACCGGCCAGATTCCCCGCCATGACACTCTCCGCTCTCCAGCACCTCCTTCGCGCCGCTCTGGCACTGGCGGAGGATCGCCAAATCTTCGTGCTCGGTTCCGCTTCGCTTCTGGCCAGCTTTCCGGAACTGGGTGATTCCGGGGCACTGCTGGCCAGCACTTACGATGCCGACCTGTGCTGCGAGCCTTTTGACGAACTCATTGGCACAATGCTGGATGAAGCACTCGGCGAAAACCGTGCTTACTACCGCCGATACGGTTACCATGCCGACATTCTGCGGGATTCCATTTTCGGGACTCTCCCGGACGGGTGGAGGGAGAGGCTTGTTCCGGTTCCCGGTATTGCCAATGCGCGGGCTCTCGATCCGCCCGACTTGGCTGCGGTTAAAGTCTTTGTCGGACGGCCAAAGGATATTACCCTCATTCGCCAACTTCATACGGCCGGGCTCCTTCAGGGTTCCGTCGTGCGACAGCGTCTCGACACCATCGCCAAATCCGACCGCGACATCATCCGGTGCGCGGGTCTTTTTGATAAAGCTTTTTTCCAGGATGCGTAGTCCATCACGGCGTCACGCTCCGGTCTGAAAAGCGCGCCGTCGCAGCCAGAGATCGATGGGCAGCAGAAGCAGCGCTCCCGCGAGCAGCCACGGGGTGAGATCCTGACGGCGGGTGGCGGTGGTCTCGCGGCGGAAGACATCCGCCGGTGCGGGATTAAACCGCCCACCGCCCGCCTCCGCGATTTTTCGCAGGGCATTTTCATCTAGGCCGATGCCCCGGAATTCGGACGGCATCCGGCGCGCATGCGCAAATCGCAGTCCGTCCCGTTGCGATTCGTCTCCGAAGGAAAGCGCAATGGTGGAGACTTCCTCCTGCGGGAGTGGCAACGAGGTCTCGTAGCGGCCCGGCGCGGTTTGTTCCATGGCAATCGTCCGGCGATCGCCGGAGGGAGTTGTGGAAAGAAGGGTTGCCGGCAGTTGATTCCGGAAGGCTCCGTCTGCGGTGAGTGCTTCCAGCGTGATTGCCAACCGGTCCCCGCGCTCCTCCCTGCGCAGTTCGACCGGAGCGGCGTCTTCCCGGCGCAGCATTCCCCGGACGAGGCGCGCCCAGAATTTTCCGTATCCGGGCCATTCCATCCAGGCGGCGGCCCACCGTGCCTTGGCATCGCCGGTAAATGCGGCGGCGCGGCCCAATCCCGACTGCCAAACGGCCAGCAGCGGTTCGCCGAATTCCGTCGCCAGCGGAATGTCCGCCCCGGCCCTTGGCTTCACCGAATTGCATCCCAGCAACGGCGGCGCGCCCACCCAGTCGATCCCTACCGTCCACGGCGAGACACCCTGTGGCACCGCGAGAAACGGAATTTCCACAAGACTGCTCTGGGCGGCCTTCATGGTTTCCATCGTAAATATCTCCGGCAGATTCATCGCATCACCCGTGAGGTAGAAACGTCCGCCCCCGCGTTCCGCCAGAATTTTCAGGAAAGCCGTGTCGCGGTCTGTTTCGAGTCCCAGCGCGACGACGGACGTGGTGATGCGCTCGCCCAGCATCGTGGCGGCGAGATCCAGCGCGGAGCCGCCGCCATCCGAACCGTCCCCGGTGTCCCCGGCGGCTTTTTCTTCGGCATCGGCGGCGTCGGAGAAAAGAATGACGTGCTTGATCCTGGCATCCGCCCCGCGCAATGCCTGTGCGGCCTCGGCCAGTGCGGTGTGGATGTAGATGCCGCCACCGGCGGGCGCCACGCCGAGGATGCGTTCCTCGAGGGCGCGGCGTTCGCCCGATGGCGTGAGATCCGCCACGCGATGCACGCGGGTGTCCACGGCGAACAGGCCGAAAAGATCCCGCGGCTTGAGCACATTCATCGCGAGCACCGCCCCCTGGTTGGCCAGGCTCATTTTGGTCTGTCCCGATGCCGTTTGTGCGGCCATCGAGCCGGAACGGTCGAGCACGACCAGCAACGCCACCACGGGCGTCTCCCGGCGGTCCTCGTGTTCCATCCGCACCGGGAGCAGATCTTCCACCGGAGTGCGGAAATATCCGCCCGCGCCAAAACTGTTCTCCCCCCCAAGCATGAGAAATCCGCCGCCGCTGTCGCGCACCCAGCGGCGGGCAAGTTCCATGCGGGCCGCCCCGGCCTCGTGGGCGGGCACATCGCTCCACACCACCAGATCGAAGGTCTGCCACGCCTCAAGAGTCGCCGGGATGCCGGCGGGCGGGCGGATTTCCACGCGCATTTTTTCGTCGCGCAACACTTCGGCGAGCGGCTCCAGTTTTTCAGGATCGGGGTCCACCAGCAGCACCCTTGGTTCTCCCGAGCCCGCCACGGCGGCGCGTGCGCTGTTGTTTTCCCGGCGGGTGTCGTTTTCAGTGTCCAACTCCACGTCGAAGATTGAAAAATTGCCCGGCATTTTCTGGTTGCGGAACACCACCCGCGTCGAACCGTCCGCCAGGGACACGGTTTGTTCCTCCACAAGATAGCGGTCCCGGTAGAGCCGGAGCCGACCCGGACCCGCCCGGTTGGAGCGGACGCGAACCGCGATGTCGATGGATTCGCCGGAGCGCGGACGCGACGGCGTGTCCACCGATTCGATCATGGTCTCCGGGACATCGGGATTGCGCAGCGGGACGGTGTCCACCGCGATGCCCGAGGCGCGCAGTGTGGCGGCGGACTGCTCCGCCTCTCCCGAGGTGTCGAACCCGTCGCTCAGAAGCACGACGCGCCCGGTCCGTCCCGCGCCGATGGCCGCAGATGCTAGCTCCAAAGCCCGGGGGATGTTGGTCGCATCCCGTTCTTCCAACACCGGCCATTCGGCGGTCGGCGGCGGCTTGCCATCCGGAGCATTCCAAAGCATGGCGTTCGTGGCAAATCCGATCACACCCGCCGAGTCCCCTTTCTTGCGTGAGGCAATTGCCAGGTTGACATATTCTGCGGCCTGACTTCCCGCCCCGGAGGAGATGCTCGCGGAGGCGTCCACCACAAAAAACACCTCCACATCGCCCGTGGTCCGCCGCAGGTGCGGTCCGGCGAGGGCGCACACGACGAGCCCAAGTCCTGTGGCACGGACAACGCCGCAGAGCCATCGCTGGCGCGGGGTCCAGTCCGCCAGGGAATGCCGAAACGCCAGCGGAACAAGGATCGTCGGCACGGCGAGCAGCCAGAGAAAGTGCGGGTCTGTCCAATCCAGATTCATTCGGTGATCCTCCGGTGAAACCACCACCATTCCGCCGAGAACAGGACGAATGCCAGCACAGCGCACCACAACCAAGGAGGCCATCCCGCTTTCCACCGCGCGGAAGGTGCGGACGTTGAAACGGTGCCGCCGCCCCGCAGGTCGGAGACGCCCGCATCTTCCGTATTTATCGCGGCAATTCGCCCGCCCCCGCTTCCGAGGATACGGTGAAATCCGTTGCGGTCGGGAGTGTTGGTGGGACTGGCGTCCGACCACGATTCGCCGGGCCCGGGGCGCAGGGGATCTCCGGCGGCCAAAGTGCGGACCTCATGGACCGGCAGTCCCGCCAGCCAACGCACGGAGTTGGAGATGAGCACGGGAAATCCAATCCGCAGGGGCAGATCGCTGCCGTCGGCGGGAAACGCCAGGGCCAGCAATCGTTGGCGCGAAGCATCTTCGGACCGGAGTTCACCCGCCACGATGAGCGCCGTGTCGGGCATGCGGGCCAGCACCTGCCAGTTCCACGGGCCGGATCCGGTGGGCGGATGTTGGCTGCGCACGCGGACCAGATTTGCGGTGTCCAGGTCCACCATGCGCAGCACCGGATGCCACGCGAGCCAGTCCAGGGGAGGGGAGCCGGGATGGACGTCCGGGGTTTCAAAGGAGGTCCGTCCGAAAAGCATCCAGTTGCCCGGAGGCGGCACCGAGGCATCGAAATTCGGCGGCAGCCAGTCATCGAGAATCACGGCATCCATGCCGGACGCGATTTCCTGTCGAAAGGCCGCCGGGGAAAGCTGTTCGAAGGAAAGCTCTTCGTCCGAGGCCAGCGCGGATTCCAGAAACCGGTTGCCCTCCGAGACCAGCAACACCCGCAGGTGTGGAGGAGGTGGCATCACGGCGAATGCGACATCATCCGCCGTGAGATCATCCCCGGTATCCCGGAGGCGGACCTCCCATCGGGCACCCTGCGCCGGAGCGGGTCCGGGGGATGCGGACTGGAAGAGCGATTTGATTTCCCCGGCTTCGAGACGGACCGTTTGGGCATTGAAGAGGGATCCTTCATGGAACCATTCCAGAGCGGCTTCGCGCGGCGCGTCGCCGAAGTTGGCCACATCCAGCTGGATCTCCTGTGTCTGGGGGCTTCCCGGCAACCGTCTTGCGGCCATCCGGGTGAGCGCGAGATTCGGTGCCGGGTCGCCGCAGACGATCCATTCCACCCCCTGTGCGGGTGCGGCGGAATCTTTCGGAGCGGGCGGGCCGGAGATCACGAGGATGCGTCCATTGTGTGTTCCGGATAATGTGAGCATCTGTTGCGCGACATCCACCGCCGCCGGGATCGAGCCTCCTTCGTCACTGGGCCGGATGTCATGGACGACATCCAGCAAGGTGCGCTTGTCGCTTCCCAATGGACCGAGAACACGGGGGACTCGTCCGGCCCGCACCACGGCCATCCGATGCCGGCCTCCCGACTCGCGGACCACCCGCTCCGCCTGTTCCCGGGCCAGTTCAAACCGGTTGCCCGCTTGCATGGGCAGGCGGCAATCAAAAACCAGAACGGTGACGGAATCTCCGGCCAGGAATTTGTCCGGCGCCGGACGGGCAAGTGCCAGCGCAAGAAGCGTGTAGATAAGCAGGTGAAGCAGCAGGGAGATCCACTGTCGCAGACGGCGGAGCAGTGCGCGCGGACGATCTTCCCGCGTCATTGCATCCCACAGAAACAGCGTCGGCACGACCCGCAGGCGATGCCGCACTTTCAGCAGGTACAGCAGCACCAGCACGGGCAGACCCGCCAGAAACCACAGGGCTGCGGGAAATGCCATTGTCATTTCACGACACCTCCCTGGCGCAGATGTTTGAGCACCACATCCGCAAAATCCATATTGGTGAGCGCCCGCACATGCGCGGCGTCCGTGCGGCGGCAGGCGGATTCCACGCGGGCGAGAAATGACTTCACGGCCGCGCGATACCCCGCAAGAGTGCGGGGATCGGCGGTGACATCGAGCGTGCGTCCGGTCTCGGCATCCACAAGCCGCCAATCGCCTCCGGTCGGCGGGTTGATCTCGTCGGGATCGAGGATCTGGATCACATGCGTGTCAAACCGGTCGTGACGCAGAATCCGGAGCGCCTCCTCCCAGCCGTCGGGATCGAGGCAATCCCCGATGAGCACCGCGATGCCGGGCTGGCGCAGACGGCGGACAAAGGCCCGCGCACTGTCCGCCGCCGAGGTCCGGGGAGGCATGTCGGGCGCGGCGGAAAGGAAGCGCAGCAGGGAATGGAAATTGTTTTTCCCGCGCACCATGCCCAGATCCGGACCGAGCGTTTCACTGAAAAAATGAATGTTGACCCGGTCCAATCCGGCCAGGGCAAGATACGCGACCGCCGCCGCGATCCGGCGTCCGAAATCGAACTTCGAGAGCCGTCCGCCTTTCTCCGGCCGCCATCGCATCGAGGCACTGGTATCGAGAAGCAGATGCACCGGCAGATCCTCCTCCTCCTCGAAAAGCTTGAGCGAGAGGCGATTCGAACGGCCATACAGGTTCCAGTCGATCCGTCGCAGATCGTCGCCCGGTGTGTAGTTGCGGTGGTCGGCGAATTCCATGCTCGCTCCGGTTCTGCGGGAGCGCCGTTCCGCGCGGCGTGTCCCGCGGAACAACCGGCGCGCCAGCAGATGCAACCGCTCCAGGCGGGCGAGAAAATCCGCGTCAAAGATCGGAATGTCGGTCGGCAACCCCATCACGCGCACCGGGGTTCCAGCCAGGCCCGGAGATCGTCCAAAACCGCATCCCGGTCGTAATCGTGCAGCAGCATGTGGTACGCGCCGGGATACAGTCTGGCACAGACTTCCTTGGAACCCAGACTGGGCAGAAATCTCTCCACCGCGTCGGCTTTCACAAAGACATCGCACCCGGCGTAGAGCACGAGCACGGGTTCGCGCAGGCTGGGTGCCGAGGCCTGGGCGGAGTGGAGGAGACGCTCCAGTTGCGCAAAAAACCGGAGCGTGAACCACCGCACCCGATGCGGAGCCTGCCGAATGCGGTCCTCCGCGGAGTCATCGCGCGTCATCCGGGGTTGCGCCTTGTTCCGGATCACGAGCCGTGCAGGGTCGATCCGCAGTTTGGGCAGCGCCCAAATCATCAGCGTGAGCAACATCCGCTGCCATGGTTTCAATTTTCCATCGGGTTCCACGACGGGAGAAGCCAGCACGGTGCCGGCCGGACATGGCCGGTCCGGATCCGCCGCTCCCGCAAGCACGATGAGCGCGCCCATGCTTTCGCCGTAAAGAAACCAGGGAATCTCCGGATGCAGCGACCTCGCATGATCGACAAACGCATGGAGATCCCGCGTCAGGTGTGCGCAATCGGTCAGGTCGCCGCGACATTCCGGTCTGGGATCATTGCCTTGCCCGCGCATTTCCGGCGCGAGAATGGCGATGCCCCGGGGCGCAAGAAAATCTGCAAGCGGAACAAAATCTGTCGAGGCACCGCCCAGTCCGTGCATGGCGACGATCATCGCCCGGGGTTCGGTCTTGGGAAGCCAGCGGCGGAATCCCATCACAATGCCGTCGGGAGCGGTCCATGCTTCGGCGGACGGGGCGGGGATGATTTTGGATGGGCTGGGATGGGCCGACATGCGCGGCATCCTATCGCACTTCCCGCAAAACGCCAATCCCGGTGAATCCCGCTTCTCCCGGAGCGGGCTGTGGGCTGCTTCCGTGGCCCGGCGCGGGAGCGTCGGGATCTGCCAAATGCCAATGATCGGGCCAATGCGTGTGTGGATTTTCTCCGCAGAATCCAAGATGGGCTTCCTATTTTCCCGATTTCAACAAAAGATCGCCACGCATGCAGAACTCCGCGCCAACGCCGGGCGCCATCGCCCGGGTCATCATCGACCGAACGACGGACCGCGAGTTCGATTATCGCGTTCCGGAGGCGATGCTTGATCGGATCGTGGTGGGCAGCCGCGTCCGCGTGCCCGTGCGGAACCGGTTGTTGTCCGCCACCGTGGTGGACCTGCCCGACTCCAGCCCATTCGAAAAACTTCGCGATGTCGATTCCATCGCCGGAGGCCATCCCGTGCTGCGCCCGGTGCTCCTCCGGATGGCGCGCTGGATGGCGGATTATTATTGCTGCCCGGTCGAGACCGCCATGCGGGCCGTCCTGCCCCAGGTGATCCGCGACTCGGCGGCGGGCCATCGGGAGCGGCTTCATGCCCGGCTGCTCAAGACTCCGGACCCCGGCGAATTGGCCGTCATCGAAAAACGTGCCCCCCGCCAGGCGGACGTTTTGCGGCATTTGCTGGCATCACCCGGCGCCTCGGTCGCCCTCACCGTTCTGCAAAAAAAATGCGGGGCATCCCGCGCGGCACTCGATGCCCTGGAGGAGAAGGGCTGGGTGACCACACAAACCGAGACTGTGTGGCGCGATCCCTACGGGGACGAATCCTTCCTGCCCTCCATCCCGCTCACGCTCAACGGGGAACAGGCGGCCGCCCACGACATTCTCCTTGCGGCCATCGCCGATCCCGCCGGGGCAAAACCCATCCTGCTCCACGGGGTCACGGGCAGTGGAAAGACGGAGATTTATCTGCAGGGATTGCAGGCGGTCCTGGATGCCGGCAAGTCGGCCATCGTGCTGGTGCCGGAAATCTCGCTCACCCCGCAGACGGTGGAGCGGTTCAAGAGCCGGTTTTCGAGTCATGGCGTGGCCGTGCTGCACAGCCATCTCTCGGGCGGCGAACGCCACGACGAATGGCACCGCATCCACACCGGCAAAGCACGCATCGTCATTGGCGCCCGCAGCGCCGTGTTCGCGCCGCTCGATCACCTCGGTCTCATCGTGGTGGATGAGGAGCACGAAAATTCCTACAAACAGGAGGAGGCTCCGCGCTATCACGCCCGCGACCTCGCCGTGCTCCGCGCCAGCATGGAGCCCTGCGCGGTCCTGCTCGGCAGCGCCACGCCGTCGCTGGAGAGCTATCACAATGCCGTGTCCGGCAAATACCGCCTGGTCGAGCTGCGCAACCGGGTGGACGACCGTCAGATGCCCCACATCCGCATTGTCGATATGCGGATGCGCTCGAAAAAGGCCACCGCCCAGGTGCTCTCCGATCTGCTCGTCGCCGCCATTGGCCAGCGGCTCGAACGCTCGGAGCAGACGATCCTTTTCCTCAACCGGCGGGGTTTCAACACCTCCCTCACGTGCCCGGCCTGCGGACACGTGTGCGGCTGTCCGAATTGCAGCGTCGCGCTCACCTACCATCGGGGAGACGGACGGCTTGTGTGCCACTTGTGCGGCCACATCGAGCGGGTGCCCGCGAAGTGCCCGAAATGCTCGGACGCCGGGATCAAGTATGCGGGGACCGGCACGGAAAAGGTCGAGGACGCCGTGGCCCGCATCTTTCCCAAGGCCAGACTGGCCCGCATGGACGCCGATGCCATGACCCGCAAGGAAGCCTACCGTGAGACCCTCGGCGCGTTTCGCGCGGGCAAGATCGACATTCTGGTCGGCACCCAGATGATCGCCAAGGGGCTGCATTTTCCCAACGTCACCCTGGTGGGGATCGTCAACGCCGATCTCACCCTGCATCTGCCCGATTTCCGCGCGGCCGAACGCACCTTCCAGTTGCTCGTGCAGGTCGCCGGACGCGCCGGGCGGGGCGAGGTCAATGGCGAGGTGTTTGTGCAGAGCCACACCCCGTTCAGTCCGGCCATCCAGTTTGCCAGACAGCATGATTTTGCCGAGTTCTGGGATCAGGAGCGCGAATTCCGCGCACAATGGAGTTACCCGCCGTTCTCGCACATGGTGCTCATTCATTTGAAATCCGGGAACGAACGCCTCGCCGAGTTTTCCGCCGAGACCCTGCACCGGCGCCTGAAGGAACACTTGCCGCCCGACGTTTTTCTGGGCGAGCCCGCTCCGGCGCCACTCAAGAAATCCAAAGGCCAGTACCGCTTTCACATCGTTCTGCGGACCCCGCGCATCCTGCCCCTGAGCCGATACCTGCGGGAAAAACTCGCCGCCCTCACATTCCCGGAGGATGTGCATGTGGCCGTGGACGTGGACCCCTACCAGTTGTTGTGATGGCTTTTCTGGAGGGACATCCTCCGGCATGTCCGGGGTGCGTCCTGTAGCCCGGTCCGGGAGGAGCGGGATTCGTTGCTGCACCATCGCCCCTCTGTCAGACCTCACTTTTATGGCTTCCCTGCCGCCGTTGCAGGCGCAGATTCAGATGC
>DYRR01000056.1 GCA_020718605.1 Chthoniobacter flavus
CGGCTAGCAAAAATAACTTGATACAAACTAGCATTTTTTGGCCATGATGGAATAAGCATCCCAAGGCCTGGGTGCGGCGCATGGTGGAGAGGCGCGGGGTGCGTCCCCCGGAGAAGACTCTCTATTGGTGGAGTGTGCATCTCGAACGTTTCCTCGTTTTCTGCCGCCAAGCGGGGCCGGAGTCGAGCCAAATCCCGGAGGTTGCCGCGAAACCCCGAATCATTACGATCCTCTGGAGGAAATGGAAAAAATGGGGGGATTGTGCGGTGCGCGATCCCGCTCCTCCCGGAGCGGGCTACAGGCTGCTTCGCAGCCCTGCGCGGGAGCGCAGAGATCCGCCAATCCTAACGATTGTGGAAAGGTGGCATGCCCGGGGAGTTTGTTGAGCGAGGTGACTTCGGGAGGAAGCGCACTGCACATTTTTGGGGTTTAATCAAACCTAGACGCTTCAAGCATTGCCAACCCCGGTGGTTTGCAGCCAGGTCTTGGCCATCAAACGGTGGCCCGCCGCAGTGGGATGCACTCCGTCGCCCGCCCAGTAGGCGGGGGGCGCGGTTTTCACGGCCTCGTCGAACATCGATTGGAACGGGACAAAGATGCCCGCGAACTCCCCGGCAAGCCGGGCAACCACGGTGCGCCTTTGGTCGATCTCCTCGATCCATTGGTCGGTCACAACTCCGCAGCGGAGAACGAAGGGTTCGCAAAGCACAAATTGCACCGCAGGCAGCTCGGCCCGCACCTCCTGAAGCAATTCGCGATAGACGCGCTCGAACTTGGGCACCGCGACCCCGTTGTTGCAGCCAAACCCGTGCCACGTGTCGTTCACACCGATCAGAATGCTGAGCACGTTCGGCTTGAGGTTGATGAGATCCGACTTGATGCGCGCGTAGAGGTCCACGATGCGGTTTCCGCTGATGCCGCGGTTGTAGCACTGAAGGTCGGCGGCGGGCATGGCGGCCAGCAGATCTGCGGAGGCCATCATGGCATATCCCTGCCCGAGGGCTCCCAGATGATTGGGCGTCTCCTGGCTGTCGCGGGCGCGGCCGCAATCGGTGATGGAATCTCCTTGAAAAAGAATGGTGTCGTTGGAATTGAGCATGAGGCTCGGGTTGTTGGTTTTGGGATTGTGATGATGGGGTCGCGGTCAGTGCGCGCCGTCGGCGATCCGGCAGAGATAGGTGACGGCCGTGTGGCCCGTGCGGGCGTGGTAGGCATCCGCCAGCGTCCCGGAGATCCGGTCCGCTTCCCCGGCCAGGATCAGACTCACAGTGGCGCCGCCGAATCCCCCGCCGGTGAGGCGTGATCCGAGCACTCCGCTGATGCCGCAGGCGATGTCCACCAGCGCGTCGAGTTCCGGCGTGCTGTTCTCGAAATTCAGGCGGGAACTTTCGTGCGAGGCGAACATGAGCCGGCCAAACGCCTCCCCGTCGGCGTTTTCCATGGCGTGGATGCCTTCCAGCACGCGGTCGTTTTCGCCGACGATGTGACTGGCGCGCCGCCAGGTTTTGTCGGGCATCGAGGGTCTTGCGGCGTCGAGCATGGCACGGCTTGCGTCCCGGAGCGCGAGCACGCCCAACAGCCGCGCCGCCTCGAAACATTGTTCGCGGCGCTCGTTGTATTCGCCGCTCACCAGCGCGTGTTTCACGCCGGAATGGGTCACCAGCAGCGCCAGATCTGCGGGAAAAGGAATATTGCGGACGCTTTCCCTGCGGCAATCCAGACACACCGCGCACTGTGCCTTGCCGAACACCGACGACACCTGATCGAGAAGCCCGCAATTCATTCCGACAAATTCATTCTCCGCGCGGCGGCACAGTTTTGCCAATTCCAACGGATCGAGAGAAAGTCCGGCGAGTTTTTTCAGAAACGTGGCCGTGGCGACTTCGACCGCCGCCGAGCTGGATAGACCGGCGCCCACGGGCAGATCGCTGGTAAGCCCGAGGGAAAAACCCGGCAGGGCATGACCCGCCCCGCGCAGCATCGCCGCGACGCCCAGCGCATAGTTCGCCCATGAATCCCCGCCCGTTCTGGGAGTCAGCGCATCCAGCGGCACTTCGACGGTGCCGTCCATGGCCTCCGAATTCACCCGCGCGACGGGTTCCTCCAACGCCCCGCCGGTCGCGCTCACGCCGTAATGAATCGCGGCGGAAAGCACATAGCCCTCGTTGTAATCGGTGTGATTTCCCAGAAGCTCGACGCGGCCTGGGGCAAAGGCAGTGATTTGTTGCATGGCTGTTTTCTAGTGACATTGCCGGGCGGAAGGCAAATCCAATCACAGGCTTTGCTTGCCCGCCGCCCGGGCAGAGGGCATAAGACATCCGCACCCCGCCCATGCCGCCCCCGACAGACACTCCAGCCGCTCCCATGAACGTCGTGATGGCTCCGGATTGGCGGGCGGGCAATCCCTACCAGCGGTTGCTGGCGGAAGCACTTGCCGCGCACGGGGTCGGCGTGGATTTTCCACAGGGGTATCGCCGAGGGTTGCCTCTGGCGCGTGCGATGCGCGGGCATCCCGCCGATCTGCTGCATCTCCATTGGCCGGACGCCTATTTCGGCCTCCGCCGGGACGGTCTGGATTTGTTGCGGGAATGGCGGTTCCCTCTGGATCTGGCGCTGACGACCCGCAGTTATCCGCTGGTTGCCACGGCGCACAATTTGTATCCACACAACCGGGCGGGCTCGGGCGCTGTCCGCCGGAACACGCGCCTCTACTATCGGGCCGCCCGCCGGATCATCGTTCACGGAACGGGGGCGATTCCGGTGCTGGAATGCGAGTTCGGTGTGGATCCGGCCCGGTGCGTCTTTGTTCCGCACGGCGATCTGTCCGTCGCACTCCCACCTCTCCCCCCGCGCGCCGAAGCCCGCGCGATGCCGGGACGGGACGCGCGTTCGCGCTGCCTCATGTTTGGCGCGGTCGAGCCCTACAAGGGCATCGAGGAAATGATCGATCTTTGGAGGGATAAAAAACCGGATGCGGGACTCGCGATTGTCGGACGCCCTTTCCATGCGGAGTACGGGGACGCACTCCGCGCCCGGGCCGCCGGGGTGCCCATGGTGGAACTGCATCTGGGCTGGATGTCCGACGCGGATCTCGCACTCCATCTCGCGGCAGCCGATGCGGTGATTTTCAACTACCGCACGATCCTGGTATCCGGCGCGGCAACGCTGGTCCGTTCGCTGGGCATTCCGATGTTGTTGCCCGCCCGGCTGTCCACGCTCGACCTTATGGAACCCCACCCGCTCGTGTTCCGCTTCGGGGATCCGCGTGAGGATTTATTCGTCCAGCTCGCCCGGGCACTGGTGGCGGACACTGGCCCCGATCATGCGCGGGAATGGCGCACAGCGCACCACTGGAACAGCGTCGCAGCCCGGACTGCCGCCGTCTATGCCGGGGTGCTCGGGCAATCCCGCTCCTCCCGGAGCGGGCTACAGGCCGCTTTGTAGCTCTGTGCGGGAGCGCAGGGACAGGGAGGGACTGCGGGCTTTTATCTTCCGCGCTGGATCGCTTCGCGCAGACTGTGCGCGTACCCGGGGTTGACCTCAAAGAGGAACCCAGGAATTTCGGTCGCAGTGACCCGGTCCTTGTAGGGCGCCGACTCGATGAATCCGGCTTCGAGCAGCGCGTTGAGCACGTCTGTGAGATCGTGGATGTCCATGCGGCAATGCTCGATGAGTTCCTCTCCGGTGCAGCCCAGGGCAAACCCAATCCCGCGCACCACAGTGCGTTCCTTCCCGGTGAGGCGGATTTCTCTCATGGATTCATATTGGAACCCCGGTTCCCCTGAAAATCAATCGGATATTTCGTCGGAAGACGCCGGAGACTCATGTCGCAGCCGGGTAAGACAGGTCCAGCAGTGGGCGCCAAATTGTGATTTCACACGATCGGCCAACGTTTCCCCGCAGACCTCCCTGCGGAGCAGGGCGAACACGGTGGAGCCCGACCCCGAGAGCAGGGTGCCATCGGATTCGGGTTGCACCCGCAGCCATTGCCTGAGCGCGGCCAGGACGATGTATTTTTCAAAGACCGGACGCTCAAGATCGTTCACCATTCCGCCCCAGGAAAACTTCTGGGGGCCATAGTCAACGCCCGGGATTTCTTTCGAGGCCGCCCACTGGCGATACGCCCAGGCGGTTGGAACGCCGAAAGGCAATTTTACGAGCAGCACCCGCAGGGCTGGCAGAGGAGGAGCCGGCTCCAGGATTTCGCCCCGACCCCGGCAGCGCCCGGGTCCGTGGAGCAGAAAAAACGGCACGTCCGATCCCAGACCGGCCGCAATTTCCCGCAGGCGTGATTCCGGGAGGGCGTTTCCGATGTGGGCATTGAGCGCACACAACACCGCCGCCGCATCGCTGCTCCCCCCGCCAAGCCCCGCCCCGTGGGGAATCCTTTTTTCCAGACGCACCCGCACCCCCTCCGACCAGCCCGTGGCTTCGCGGAAGGCCGTCACGGCGCGCACGGCGAGGTTGTCGTCCCCGGCCGGGATCGTGGGATCGTCGCAGGAAAACCGGATTCCGCAGCCGGGCATCGGCTCCAGAAGGAGCCGGTCGGCCAGCGAGAGCGGTGCCATGATGGTGTCGATTTCGTGAAACCCGTCTTCCCGTCGCCGCAGCACACGCAGCGAAAGATTGATTTTGGCAGGCGCGAAAACTTCAGGCATAGATGCATCCTGTGCCAACCAACGAAAAAAACAAAATCATTCTCGCACTGGATGTTCCCGGCGCGGAGGAAGCCCGCGATCTCATCCGCCGCGTCGGTGCCCGGGTGGGTCTCTACAAGGTGGGACTCCAGCTTTTCACCCGCTGCGGCCCGGATATCGTAAAAGAGATCCGGGACGCCGGCGCGGGCGTGTTTCTGGACCTGAAATTTTTCGACATTCCCAACACCGTCCGCCACGCCGTGGAATCCGCCGTCGCGCTGGGGGCGGAGATGCTGACCGTCCATCTGGGGGGAGGCCCCGGGATGCTGGCCGCTGCGGCGCAGGCGGCCCAGGGATCGGACACTCTGGTGCTGGGCGTGACGGTGCTTACGAGCTGGGATGACGCCACGCTCGCCGCCGTGGGATGCCATGGATCGGTTGAGGATCAGGTGGTGCGGCTCGCGCGGCTCGGAGGGGAATGCGGCATTCGCGGACTGGTGTGCAGTCCCAGGGAAATCACGCCCCTGCGGGAAACGCTGGGAGCTTCGCCCATTCTTGTCACCCCCGGGATCCGTCCCGCATGGGCCGGTGCGGACGACCAAAAGCGCATGCTTGCGCCGGCGGAGGCCGTCGCGGCGGGCGCGAACTATCTGGTGATCGGGCGTCCGATCACGGCTCATGCCGATCCGGCCGCCGCCGCGCAGCGCATCCTGGACGAATTGTCATGACTTCGGCGGCATTCTATCTGGCCGACGCGATCCTGGCGATCCGCCTCATCGAACTCGCGGCGGATCTCCTGCAACTCCGGGCACTCGGGCGGCCGCAGGGGGACGATCCGGTGTTTGATGCATCGGAGTATGACCGGATGCGCCGCTACACCGGGGACGGGCTGCGTTTCGGGATCGTGACGGCCCTGGTCTCGACCGGGGTGTTTTTTGCGTTCTGGTTCGGGGGCGGATTCGTGTGGCTGGAGGGATGGGCGGCCGGCTTTGGTTGGGGGCCGATCCTCTCGGGGCTCGCGTATTTTTCCCTGCTCTGGCTTGGCAAAACGCTGCTCGGACTGCCGTTTGATCTTTATGACACCTTTGTGATCGAGGAGCGGCACGGGTTCAACCGGACCACTGCGGGGGTGTTCTGGGCGGATTTCGCGAAATCCCTATGCATGACCGCCATCTTGGGGTTGCCACTGGCTGCGATGGTGTTAGCGTTGTTTCTGCACGCCGGTTCGCTTGCTTGGGTGTGGGGTTGGATTGTTTCGGGAACTTTTTTCCTTTTACTCACCTACGTGTCGCCGATGTGGATCCTGCCCTTGTTTTACAAATTCGAGCCGTTGCCCGAGGGTGCGTTGCGGACCGCGATCCTCGGGTATGCGGATGCCAACCGGTTTCCGCTGACCGATGTGAGTGTGATCGACGGATCGCGGCGTTCCTCCAAGAGCAATGCGTTCTTCACCGGCATCGGACGCCGCAAACGCGTGGCGCTCTACGACACGCTCGTTGCGGCGCATCCCGTGCCGGAACTCGTCGCCGTGCTGGCCCACGAGATCGGGCACTACCGCAGGGGCCACATTCCCCGTCGTCTCGTCACGGGGCTGCTGGGGCTGGGCGGATACCTCTGGCTGGCCTCGCTCGCACTCGCGTGGCCGGGGCTCCCCGGGATACTCGGCACCGCGCCTGGCAATGTGGCGACCGGCCTCGTCGCGTTCGGGTTCCTGCTTGCGCCTTTGAATTTCTTCCTCGGCATCCTGTCGGCATGGCGTTCGCGACGGGACGAATTTGAGGCCGACCGGTTCGCGGCGGAAACCACCGGAGACGGTCGCTCCCTGGCCGCCGCGCTGAAAAAGCTCTGCAAAAGCAACCTGTCGCCGCTGCACCCGCATCCGCTCCATGTCTGGCTGCACCATTCGCATCCGCCGGTGCTCCAGCGGATCGCGGCGCTCGATGTCCGCGCAGCCCCGGGCGGTTCATATTGCCAGTTCAAGTACCCGGATGGCCGACAAACGTTTCCAGACTCATAGTATTCCGCAAATGGACGGATAGACACTCAGCAATAGACGGTCTCTCCCGCGCGCCGCATCGGGCAGGCCGGAGTCTTGTTGGTAGATCGGACATTGTTGGAGGGCTTCATGAGGATCGGGAACCGAGCCACTTCCAGACCGGGACAACCCGCAAACCGGGAGGCAGGGCGGCATCGGGCGGCGGATCTCCCATGCAGAGCAGGGTCCGGCTTGCGGCAGGGTGCTCCTTATGCGCGGATTCCAGCGCCCGCACCTCGCGGTCCCGCGTGGCAGGCTCCGATAAATCCGCACAGACTTGGACCAGATGCTCGTTGCCGTCATGGGAAGTGGCCAGAAAATCCACCTCGAAACCGTCGCGTGTTCGGTAATAGGCCAGGTCCCGGCTCTCGCGGGACAATTCGCAGGCCACGATGTTTTCCAGCAGGTGGCCATGGTCGAGTCCCGACGCCGGGCTGAACGCGGCGGCCAATGCATGGTCGGCAAGATAAAGTTTGCGCGGGTTGACCTGTCGGCGCCGTTCGGATCGGCTGAAGACTGGAACAGTAAAGATGAGAAAGGCATCCACCAGGTGGTCGAGGAAACCCAGTAGGGTTTCTTTCGAAGCAGGGATGCCGCGGGAATGAAAATCCGCACTGTCTGGATTTCATCAAAACAAAATGTCACGGTCCGGTTCCGGCGGAACTCCGGAAACCGCCGGTAGTATTCCTCGAGAATGCTCCCAAGGCTTTCCTTTTGCAGTGCACCGAGGCGCTCATCCTCGAAGTTGAAATAGACCAACATCTCACGTGGCGTCCCGGCTGCCAGACGGTCGGCAAGGCATTGCAGGAGGAACCATGTCTTTCCCGCTCGTCGCATCCCGATCACCGCATGGGCTTTCCCGGGGATCCCGGGCAAAATCGCCTCGCGTCGCGTCATTACTGGAAAATCCATCGCGAATGAATCGGCAAGTTTCTCGCGGACAACTTCAATGATTCGGTTCTCCATGGAGACCAAGTATAGATGCTTACGGTCTTTGTTCAAGACCTTTGCATTGGTTCGCTATGCCGCCAGCATCGGGCGGCATCGCGCGAGCGGCGGAAACCATCCGTCCGCTGGACGCGCTCGCTGGATGCCGGACAATCTGGAAATCAGAATGCCGCCCGCAGGGCTTCATGCATCACACGGGCGGTTTCTTCCAAGTCTTCCGGGGTATGTGCCGTGCTCAGAAATCCGGTCTCAAACTGCGACGGGGCGAGATAGACGCCTCCCCGCAGGCAGTGATGAAAGAACCGGGCGAACCGGTCACGGTCGCTGCGCTTGGCTTCGGCGAGGCTGCGGATTTTTCCTTCGGTGAAGAAGAGGCAGAACATCGATCCGATCCGGTGAAAAGTGAGCGGCAGGCCGAGATCCGAAAGCGTGGAGCGGACGAGGGTTTCCAATGTTGCCCCGAGGGTTTCGAGTCGCGCCCAGCCGTCGATGCGGTCGAGTTCGCGCAACTGCGCGAGGCCGGCCGCCATGGCCAGCGGATTGCCCGAGAGCGTGCCGGCCTGGTACACGGGCCCGTCGGGCGAGAGCTGGTCCATGATCTCCGCCCGGCCGCCGAAGGCACCCACCGGCAGCCCGCCTCCGATCACCTTTCCCAGTGCCGTGAGGTCGGGCATGACACCCGCGAGTTCCTGCACGCCGCCGCGTGCGACGCGGAATCCGGTCATCACCTCATCGAAGACCAGCAATGCGCCGTATTGCGTGCAAAGGTCGCGCAGGGTTTCCAGAAAACCGGGCTCCGGGAAGTAGAGGCCGGCATTGGCGGGCACGGGTTCGAGCAGGACCGCCGCGATCCGCGCGCCTTCGGAGGCAAAGACCGCGCGGACGGCATCGGGGTCGTTGAATGGCAGGGAAATGGTGAGATCGGCCAGCGCGGCGGGCACGCCCGCACTGTCGGGCCGTCCGTGGGTGAGGGCGCCGCTGCCCGCCTGCACGAGCAGGGAATCGACATGACCGTGATAGCAGCCCTCGAACTTCACCACCAGATCGCGCCCGGTGAATCCCCGCGCCAGACGCACGCAGGACATCGTGGCCTCGGTGCCGCTGTTGACCATCCGCACTTTCTCCAGCGAAGGCACCCAATCGCAGAGCAGTTCCGCCATTTCCACTTCCAGGGGATTGGGGATGCCGAAGCTGGTCCCCTGCAGCGCGACTTCGCGCACGGCGTCGATCACCGGCCGGGCGGCATGTCCGAGAATGGCCGGGCCCCACGTGCCCACGAAGTCGATGAGTTCGCGTCCGTCGGTGTCGGTGATGCGGCAGCCCGCAGCACTCCGGACGAAAAACGGTTCCCCGCCGACTCCGCGGAACGCGCGCACGGGAGAGTTCACCCCGCCGGGAATCCGGGCGCGGGCGCGGTCAAGGAGCGAGGGGCTTGGGGTCATCGGCGGAGGGTAACCACGAAACGCACAAAAATCACGCAAAGGATTTTTGTGCCCCTTCAATCCAGCGTCTGCCGGTAGCGCTTGAGGCCGACGGCCATTGCCACCGCCATGAAGAGCAGGATCGGGCGCAGCTCGGGCAGGATTTCCATGAACCCGTTTCCCTTGAGCAGGATGCCGCGCACGATGCGCAGGAAATGGGTGAGCGGCAGGCAGGTGCCGATCCATTGGGCCCACTCCGGCATGCCCCGGAAGGGGAACATGAACCCCGAGAGCAGGATGGACGGCAGGAAAAAGAAGAAGGCCATCTGGACCGCCTGCAACTGGTTCTGCGCCAGGGTGGAAAAGGTGATGCCCATGGCGAGGTTGGCGGCGATGAACACCAGCGCCGCCCCATAGAGCAGCACAAGACTGCCCTCCATCGGCACCCGGAAAATAAACCGCGCGGCGAGCAGGATGAGGCTCACCTGCACATAGCCCACGATGATGAAAGGCACGATCTTCCCGGCCATCACCTCGAAGGGGCGCACCGGGGTGGCCAGCAGATTTTCCATCGTGCCCCGCTCGCGCTCGCGCGTGATGGCCAGCCCCGTGATGATGATCATGGTCATGGTGAGCACCACGCCCATGAGTCCCGGCACAATGTTGTATTGGGTGATGTTTTCCGGGTTGTAGTGGGCATGGACGAGAAACTCGACCGGGCCCGGCTTGGCGTGCAGCGCGGCGGGCGGTCCCTTCAGGTCGCGAGCCATCACCCGGTCGGCGATGGCTCGCACGGCGGCCAAGGCGGGTCCGGTGGCCGCCGGATCGGTGGCGTCGGCCTCGATGAGGACCGCCGGACGTTCCCCGCGCAACAGGCTTCGGGAGAAGTCGGACGGGATGTTGACGACAAACTGGACCTCACCGAGCTGCAGCATCCTCCGGGCTTCGGCCTCGGTATCCACTTCCCTTACAAACGCGAAATAATCGCTGTGGCGCATCGCCCACACCAGAGTCCGCGAAAAGGGGCCGTGATCCGCCGAGAGCACGGCGGCGGGCAGATGCCGCGGATCGGAGTTGATCGCAAATCCGAACAGCATGAGCTGGAGCAGCGGGATGCCCACCATCATGGCAAACGTGACGCGATCCCTGCGCATCTGGACAAATTCCTTGAGCACGACCGCCCAGAACCGGTGGAAGGCAAAGCGGTTCATTGGTAGTTATCCTCCGCGCCGTCCATGAGGGCGATGAACACATCCTCAAGCCCCGAGGGAATGCGCTTCCAACGGTGCTCACCCCCGGCGCGGTGGGGTGCCAGGGCGGTCTCCAATTTTTCCGCATTTCTGCCGCTCACGTGCAGCGTGTTGCCGAAGGGCACCACCTGCTCCACACCGTCGCGTCCGCGAATGGCGTCGGCGAGCGCGGCGAGCCGGGGTCCGGAGACTTCCCAGGTTGTGAGATCGGCGGCGCGCACGACTTCCTCCGCAGTGCCCTGGGCCAGCAGGTTGCCGTAGGCCAGATACGCGAGGCGGTGGCACCGCTCGGCTTCATCCATGTAGTGGGTGGCGATGAGCACGGTCATCCCGTCGGCGGCGAGCCGGTGGATCTCATCCCAGAAATCGCGGCGGGCCTTGGGATCGACGCCGGCCGTGGGCTCGTCGAGCAGGAGGAGCTTGGGCGAATGGATGAGACAGGCCGCCAGGGCGAGCCGCTGCTTCCATCCGCCCGAGAGCTGTCCCGCGAGCTGGTGTCCGCGCCGGTCGAGCCCGAGTCTTTCGAGCGCGGCATTCACGGCGTTCCGGCGATCGGGCACGGCATACACGCGGGCGATGAAATCGAGATTTTCCCGAATGCTGAGGTCTTCGTAGTAACTGAATTTCTGGGTCATGTAACCCGCGCGGGTGCGGATCTCGCGCTGCTGCCGGAGCACGTCGTAGCCGAGACAGGTGCCGCTGCCCGCCTCGGGTGTGAGCAGTCCGCAGAGCATCCGGATAAAAGTGGTCTTGCCGCTGCCGTTGGGTCCGAGGAATCCGAAGATCTCGCCCCGCCGGACCTGCAATCCGATGCCATTGACGACGGTCTTGTTCCCGAAGCGCTTGGTGATGCCCGAGACGTCGATGACCGGGTCGGACGAGTTCATGGGCGGCTCACATCGGCGGGCTGGCCCGGATGCAGATCGCGCGCACTGGCGGGGTCGAGCGGGGTGGCCTCGACCATGAAAACGAGCTTGGCCCGGTTCTCCCGGTTGTAAAGGACCGGCGGCGTGTACTCGGGCTCGGGCGAGAGATAGGTGATCCGGGCCTGGATGGGCTTCTCAAACCCGGTCGCCGTCACTTTCACGGCCTCGCCCGCCTTGAGTGAACCGAACTCGGATTCCGGGACAAAAAACCGGATCTTAAGATTCTCCGGGGGCAACAGCGACACGACGGGTGAGCCGGCCTGGACCAGCTCGCCCACCCGGAACAGGGTGTCGAAGACCAGGGCGTGTTGCGGGACGGTCTGCGTTTTCTGCTCCACACTCCATTGGGTACGGGCCAGCGCGGCCTCGGACGCCGCCACATCGGCCGCCGCAGCAGCGATGGCATCCTCCCGTCCGCCAAGACGGGCCAGTGCGAGCTGGGCATCGATTTCCTCCACGAGCCGGATGTTTTTTTCGTGGGTGAGCCGGGCGATGTCGAAGTCGCTTTCCGCCAACACCCGGGAAGCCTTGAGCTTGGAGGCGCGATCCAGTTCCCGGGCGGAGAGGTCGGTGGCCGCCCGGGCTTGGGCCAATCGCGCCTCCTGCGCCGAGATCTCTTCCGGACGCTGCCCCTTGCGGATGTCATCGAGCCGAGCACGGGCCTGGGCCAGGCGCTCGGCGGCTTCTTTCGCTGAAGCGCGCTCCGCTTCCGTGTCGAGGGAAAACAGCGGAGCATCCGGCGCGACGCGGTCGCCCCGGGCCACATCCAGCCGGTCGAGACGGCCCGCAATGGGAGACGCGACCAGCACGTATTCCCCCTCGAAATATCCCTGCCACGATGTGCGGTGCCCGCTGTCGCAGGCGGACAGCGCGAGGCCCGCAAGCAGGGGAAGAAGCAGCCAGAGGGACTTTTTCATGAGCGCGATGGAGGAAGCAATGCCACATCCGCGCCCGCAAGTCGATGGAAAGCGTCCGCGCACTCCCGCGCAGGGCCACGGAGCCCTCGCAGAGCACTCCGGAAGGAGCGGGATTTTCATGCCCTGCGCCCTGTCTGAGAAGGGGCTATCCCCGTCCCTGTGAGTTCCATGCGATAAACAAATCTCTGGACTTGTGCCCTCATTCGTGTATGCATGAGTATATGAAAACAATCACGCTGGATGAGGCGGCGTATGCGCGGCTTAAGCTCTGGAAAAGGGGGCCCAAAGAATCCTTCTCCAGCGTGGTGAAGAAGGTCGTTCCGTTGCCGGGAACGATGGGCGCTTTTTTGAGTTACATTGAATCCAATCACACGGCCACGCTGCCGGGAAATGAGATTCTTCAGGAAACCACCGATCAAAGGACTGCAATCAAAACCGAGCCATGGACTTGATCGCCGATACCAGCTTTCTCGTGGGCCTTTGGAGGGGTCAACTGTGGGCCCAATCGTTCGCTCGGGCCCATGCTTCGAAATCACTCGGTCTGCCTTGGATCGTCCAGGGCGAGTTCTGGCACGGAGCACTCCGCGCCGGGCATTCTCCGGACAACGTGCGGGATTTCCTCTCCATCGGAGTTCCTCTGAATGACGCGGAACCTGTCATCCCGGTTTACGCACGAATCTGCGCGGCGGTTCAAGACTCGGGCATTTATCGCAATATTGGCCAGAATGATTTGTGGATTGCCGCTGTGGCCGTTGCGTTTGCCCGGCCGCTTGTGACAAGAGACCGCCGACATTTTGGCCAGATTGACGGACTGCGCCTCGAAGTGCTGCGGGAGCCCTGAACGGGAACCAACATCGGAACAGGCCACGTCTGTCCTGACTCATGTATTTTAACCTGAACTTCGAAGCGGGGTGATTTTGGGCTAGGCGTCGCAGAATTTTTCTGCGCAATCGCCCCTCTCCTGTTCTTCGCCGGGTGGCTCGGGCGGCAACTTCGGAGTTCGGGTTCTAGCACACGGCCTGTAGCCAAACGATGCACTATTGAACTTCGGAGTTCGGGTTGAAATCACCCTGCAGCGATTGAAAACCGTCGGTCCTTGGCTCACCGAAGAAACTTGGTCGATCCGATGGTCAAAGCCTTGGCCAACATCGCGGCGTTGATCGGGTGCTGCTTGGCAGCCATCGAGTTGAAAATGAGGTTCGTCAACCGCTGGCCCTTCGCACTGTTGCGCAGTTTCCGCGCCAGAGCGCAGCTCACCTCAACCAGCGCAAACGCAGGCACATGGATCACCATGCCCACAGCCAGCGAATGGCTGAAAAAAGCGCGGCTCGATGCGCTCAGAGGATCCGATGAATCCTGTGCGGCCACCCAGACACTTGCATCCACTGCGACGGCACTCATGCTTTCTCAAGTCGGTTGCGTCCCTTGGCCAAATGTTCCCGTGCGATGGAACCGTGCGGTGCATTCTTCATGGTCTTGTCAGCTTCGGCAAAGCAAGCCGCCAGTTTCGATGCCGCTCGCTTGGTCGCAACGCGCGGCACCGGACGTAGTGCCAGCCGCAAGCCCTCGGTCACGAGATCCTTCATTTTGCGACCCGTCAGCGACGCCAGCACCTTTGCTTCACGGTATAAATCATCGTCGATCTCCAAGGTAGTCTTCATGGACCCAGATTCCCAGATTCCCAGATGCTTGTCAAACGCTCAGAGATTGCGAGATTGACCAGAATAATTTGTGGATTGCGGCGGTGGCCGTTGCGTTTGCCAGACCGCTTGTGACAGGAGACCGCCGACATTTTGGCCAGATTGACGGACTGCGCCTCGAAGTGCTGCGGGAGCCCTGAACAGGAACCAACATCGGAACAACCCATGCTCGTGCTGGACGGCATGTTTTCCCATGCGGCCCAATCCATTCCATCCCGGGACTGGTCCGGCCTCGTAGAACAACAGGCGTGGTTTTCCCGGATGCGCCTGTGAATTCGGTTCTACAGGCCGCGCTGCAACTTCAAACATTCTGTCTGTCGCACGAATGGAAGTTCTGCTTCATCGGCGAAATCGCCGTGCAGCATTGGGCGGAGCCCAGGGTGACCCGCGATGCGGACATCACCCTTCTCACGGGATTTGGCCAGGAAGAATCCTTCGTGGATGCTTTGCCGGCTGCTTTCCCGGGACGCAGGGAAGACGCCCGCGACTTCGCGCTGGCCCGCCATGTGTTGCTGTTGGAAACCAACACCCGTGTTGGACTCGACGTGGCGCTTGGAGCGTTGCCTTTCGAGGCACTTGCCGTAGCTCGCGCCTCCTATGTCGCACTGGTGCCGGACTGTCGGCTGCGCCTTTGTTCCCCCGAAGATTTGATTGTATTCAAGGTATTTGCCGGACGCCCTCTGGATCTTCATGACGTGGAAATGACTCTCGTCCGACAGGGGGACGCCAACTTGGATTGGCAGTATATCTGGGCCCAATTGATTCCTTTGCTTGAGTTGCAGGAGCAGCCGGAAAAACTCGACGACCTGATGCGCCTGCGGACACGGCTCGCCGGGGATTCCTGACGGGTGCCCTCCATGTCCCGAGCCACTGCTGCGGGCGGATGCTAC
>DYRR01000191.1 GCA_020718605.1 Chthoniobacter flavus
ATTGTGTCGATGCCCAATACCAGTCCAGCGGCGGACAGTCCGGCCACCATCGCCTGGATTCGGGAAAAGGCGGCGCGAGAGGCTGTGATCAACGTCTTCCCCACAGGTGCCATCACCAAGGGGCTGGCGGGAGAGGAACTGGCGCCCATCGGCTCGATGTTTCAGGGAGGCATCGTGGCGATCACCGACGACGGGCATTGCGTCCAGAACCACGAACTCATGCGGCGCGCCGTGGAATATGCCCGCATGTTCGGTCTGCCCGTGCTCGACCATTGCCAGGATTACAACCTCGTCGGCAACGGCGTGATGAATGAGGGCGCATCGAGCACCGTGCTCGGGCTGCCCGGCTGGCCCGCGCTCGCCGAGGAGGTCATCGTCTCCCGCAACGCCCTTTTGGCGGGCCTCACCGAACACGCGATCCACTGCCAACACCTGAGCTGTGCCGGCAGCGTGCGGATTCTGCGCGAAGCCAGAGGACGCGGCGTGCCCATTACCGGCGAGATCTGCCCCCATCACATCGCGCTCACCGACGCCGAGATCGCGCGGTTCGACACCGATTACAAAATGAACCCGCCGCTGCGCACCGCCCGCGACATCGACGCCCTCATCGAAGGGGTCGCAGACGGCACAATCACGATCCTGGCCAGCGACCACGCGCCCCACTGCGGATTTGAAAAAGAGGTCGAGTTCGACCAGGCACCCTTCGGCATCCTGGGTTTGGAGACCGAACTGGCATTGTTCTGGAAGATTCTTGTGCAGGAGAAAAAGGCCATCGACCTGGCCCGACTGGTGGCGATGTTCACTGTGGAACCCGCCCGCCTGCTGCGTCTCGAACGCGGCACGCTCCGGCCCGGTGTCGCGGCGGACGTCACCCTGCTCAACCCCGGGATGGAATGGACCTACGACAAACATCTTTCAAAATCCCGCTCCCGCAACACCCCGTTCCACGGCTGGGAATTCAAGGGCCGCGCCGTTCGCACCATCGTTTCCGGCAACACCGTCTGGAAACTCTGAGCCATGCAGACCACCCCGCCACCGGTGGCGCTCACGATCGCGGGCTCGGATAATTCCGCCGGGGCCGGAATGCAGGCCGATTTGAAATCCTTCGCCGCGCACCGTGTCTATGGGCTCACCGCCGTGACGTGTGTGGTCGCCGAAATCCCCGGTCATGTGAGCATGGTCGAGGCGATGCCCGCCGCACTGGTGCGGGAACAAATCACACTCGCCCTCTCGGCCTTTCCCGTGGCGGCAATTAAGACAGGCATGCTGTTTTCGACCGACATCATCCGCGTGGTGGCTCAATTGTTGTACGACGGTGCGGCCCGCGCGATTCCGCTGGTCGTGGATCCCGTGATGGTGGCCAGCAGCGGCGATCCTCTGCTGGAACCCGACGCCGTGAAAGCCTACAAGTCTCTGCTTTTTTCGCGCGCAACGCTCGTGACCCCCAATCTCGACGAGGCCAGAACGCTCTCCGGACTTCCCATCGCATCCCCCGATCAACTCGCCGACGCAGGCAAAATGCTGGCGGAGAGTTACGGCGCGGCCTTTCTCATGAAAGGCGGCCATTTTGGAGGCGATACCGCCGTGGATGTGCTGGTCCTGCCCGGAGGCGACACGCATCGGTACGAGGCGGCCTTTGTCCCCGGCGTGGAGACGCACGGCACCGGGTGCACATTCTCCGCCGCGATCACGGCGGGACTTGCCCGGGGCAGGGCTCTGCCGGACGCGGTCGCCGATGCCAAGCAATTCATCACCCGCGCCATTGCGGGCCATCACGCATGGCAGCGCCCTCAGGGAATCACCGCCGCGCTGGACCACTTCGCGTGATCAGGTCTCTGGCTGATTGACATCTTGATGCATGAGAACCACCGTTTCTGACCCCTTTTCCGAATCGTCGCGGGAAATCTCCTCGCAAATCCGGGTGTGACGATGGCATGTTGCAACGCTTATGTCCGACTCCGCTTCTTCCCCGCCCTCCCGTCCCTTTGGCGATATCCGTCTTTTCACCCTGCGCAACCGCAATGGCATCGAGATCGACATCACCAACTATGGCGCCATCCTGGTCGCCATCCGCACGCCCGATCGCAACGGCCATTTTGCGGATATCACGTTGGGCCATTCCACTTTGGAAGGGTATCTCAACACGCCCCAGGCTTCGTATCTGGGTGCTGTGGTGGGGCGTTTTGGAAATCGAATCGCGGGCGGACGGTTCGCGATGGATGGGGTCGTCCACGAACTTGCCTGCAACGACAACAATGCCGCCCATCTCCACGGCGGGCTGCGCGGGATTGACAAGCTGGTCTGGACGCCCGAGCCGGTGTCCTCTTCCGAGCTGCGGCTGCATGTGGTATCGCCCGACGGCGACCAGGGTTATCCCGGCACCGTGCGCATGACGGTCACCTACGCCCTCACCGACGTCGGCGAACTCGTGGTGGATTACACGGCCGAGACCGACCAACCCACCCCGTTCAACCCCACCCAGCACGCCTATTTCAATCTCTCGGGCGAAGGAAGCGGCGACGTGCTTTCCCACCGGTTGCGTCTGTATGCCGGCGCCTATCTTCCCGTCGATGCCGCATCGATTCCCACCGGCGAGATCCGCCCCGTGGCGGGAACACCCTTCGATTTCACTGTGGAAAAGGAAATAGGCCGGGATATCGCCGCCCCCGACGATCAGATCCGGCAGGCGGGCGGATACAATCATTGTCTGGTGCTCGACGCGCCGGCTGATGCCTCGGGCCTGCGCCCCTGCGCGGAAGTCTTTGAACCGGTTTCCGGCCGGACCCTGGAGGTGTCCACCTCGGAACCCGGCGTGCAGTTCTACACCGGCAACCATCTCACGGGAATCTCCCACGGAAAATCCGGAGGGGCCTATGGATGCCACACGGGATTCTGTCTTGAAACACAGCATTATCCCGACAGCCCAAACCAACCCGCGTTTCCCGACTGCATCCTGCGCCCCGGCAAGCCGTTCGTCTCCCGGACGGTGTTCCGCTTCGGCGTGAAGCACCCCGATCATTCGCATTGAAAGATTCCCGGCGCTCCCGCGCCGGGCCACGAAAACAGCCTGTAGCCCGCCCCGGAAGGGGCGGGACGGGTGTGAAGCACTGGGCCGGAGTCCGATCGGGTAAGGAGCCGTCAATAAATTAAGGTGGCAAGATGGCGCAGGAGTTTTGGCCTCT
>DYRR01000192.1 GCA_020718605.1 Chthoniobacter flavus
TAAAATGGATGGCAAGAAGGCGATGATATGGGCAACGCGAAGTTCCGCTTGTTTAATGGCCCACATTTCTGGATGCTATGGATGCTATGGATGACGACTCTCCCGATTTCGACCCCATCAAGATGATCCGGCTCCGCGTCACGCTGAAGGGCATCGAGCCCCCCATCTGGCGCGAGTTCGTGATTCCCGACGACTACACCCTGGCCCATCTCCATGATGTGCTGCAAATGGTGATGGGATGGGAGGACGGGCATCCGCACGAGTTTGTGATCCGCAAGGAACGGTTCGGCCCGGTCATCGAGAATGAACCATGGGAGTCCGGAGATGTCCGCGACGAGGAAGCCATGGATCTTCTGGAGGTGGGACTCAGAAAGCGGATGAAATTCACCTACCTCTACGACTTCGGAGACGATTGGCTGCATGAACTCGAAGTGATGGAAATCCGAGAGGCCGATACGGAGGACACGCCGCTCCCGCTCTGTCTCGGCGGAGCCCGGGCATGCCCTCCCGAGGATTGCGGCGGAGCATGGCGTTATCCGGAACTTTTGGAGGCGATCCGCGACCCCGGCAATCCCGAGCACGAGGAAATGGTGGAGTGGGTTGGGGAGTTCGATCCCGAGGCATTTGATGTCATGACCGTGAATGAAATGCTCAAAAGCTACGGCATGGAGATCGTGGATGAGGTGGACGACGATGCGGAACCAGACCTCGCGGATTTTGCGGAATCCATCTCGAACATGAACTCCGAGGAACTCGGAGATTTCATGAGGGAAACGCTGCGGTCCTTCGCGCACAATGCCGAGTTGGATGAATCCGAAGTGGACAGGATCGACTTCAACTTGATGCTTCAAACTGCGGAATTGAGTCATGTCTGCCGGGAACGCAGGGAATCGATGTGTGTTTCCCTCGCGGATATGGCCAAAAAGCTCGGCGTTAAAAAAGCCGCGATCCAGGCGCTTGAAGGCAAAGGCGGGGAAGATTTCGATCCCGCCCTTTGTACCCGTTACGTGGGGGAACTTGGTCTGACCGACTGGTTTGGCAAATGGAAGGAAGCCAACCCGAAAGTTGCGGGCCTGTTCAACGATCCATCATGAATCACCCCATCCCGAGGGTGCTATCCCTTCTGACTCTGGTGCTGGCGCTGACTCTGGCGCTCGCCTCCTGCGAACCACTTGGAACATCCGTCGCTCCCCCAGACGCGCCGCAACTCCGGGTCGTGACCTGGAACGCCGAGTGGTTTCCCGGACGCGACCCCGAACCGACCCGGGAGGCGGAGCTTTCCCAGATGAAGGAGGCCCGCGCGGCCCTGGCGGAACTCCAACCCGATGTGCTGCTCATGCAGGAAGTCCGCGACTGGAAAAGTGCCGAGGCACTAGTCTCCGCCGTGCCGGGATTGCAGCTCCATGTGGTGTCTGACTTTTTTGATCGTCCGCAAAATTTGGTCATTGCCTCCCGGTTGAACGCCAGTTCCGGGTGGTCCGAGCTGTGGCGGCCGGAAAGTCCGGAAACACCGCCCCGGGGATTCTCTTTCGCCGCCCTGGAACTGCCCGGCGGCCGCTTTCTCCTGGCCTATTCCGTGCATCTGAAAAGCAACCGCGGCGATCAGGCCGTGGACCGCGTCATGCGCCAGCAGGCGGCGCGCCAGATCCTGGATCACGCCTCCAAAATGCTCGCCATCTACGGCCGGGTGCAACCCTGCGTGCTGGTGGTGGGCGGGGATTTCAACACCTCCCTCGACGACGCGCGGTTCGACGGCGAAAAAACGCTGGGCCTTCTGCGGGAGTCCGGATTGAAATGGGCCCATGAGGGAGTTCCATTCAACCAACGCATCACGATTCCGGGCGGAGGCCCCTTTCCTCCGGGATGCTTTGACCATTTATTCTTCGCCGGTGCACAGCGGATCGCCTCGCATGTTCCCCAATTTCCGAAAGCGAGCGATCACAACCCCGTGATTCTGGATCTCGACCTATCCCCCCAATCCCAGCCCAAACTCGGCCCTCTGCCGCCGCCTGTCGCGGTTCCCGCATCCACGGGTGGCGATCCGGTCGCGCGGGACAATGGTCCGGTCAACGCGCTGGACACCACCCGGCTCAGGGAACTCGAAGGCCGGGACATTGTGGTGTACGGTACCGTGACCCGGATCGGCCAAAGCCCGAAAGGCAGGCTCCACTTCCTCAACTTCGATCAACGCCGAGGGGGATTCACAGCACTCATCCGGGACGCAAACTTCGGGCGCCTCGTCGCCGAACTCGGCGGATCACTTGAGGAACGGTTTGTGGGGAAGGTCGTGGAGGTGAGCGGCACGCTCACCCTGCACCGGGGCACCCCGCAGATCGAAATCACCCGCGCCGATCAACTGCGCGTGAAGTGAGGGGGGGGACGATGGCATTCCGCATCGCTGAAAATATGGCCTCTCGACAATCGCATCAAGGGCTGCGTGACCGGCTTCCTGGAACTCGCCGGGAGGACCCGCGCACGCCTTCAGAAGTGCGGTGATTATTAGCGATTTCGCAATTCTTCGAGGAGACGGCTGATTTCCGCGACGAGGAGCGGGTCAAGCGGAGGGTCGTTGTTGGCGCTGTCGCCGAGAGATTTGAGCAGGGCAATGGCGGCGGCGGATTGGGTGGAGGCCACGCCGGCGGCCGAACGTCCCCGCCCGAGCAGGCGTGGCACGAGGGTGGAGGCTTCGGCACCGTCGCCGGATTGATAGGCGGCGAGGAGCACGAGGGGAGCAAGGCGGTCGTCGTGGTAGGCGGGACCAAGCATGAGCGCGACTTCGCGCGGCGAGGCGGGGGCGAGTGCGGGCAACGTGCGCGCGGTGGCGAAAGGCGGGGCGTCGCTGTCGGCGAGGAAAGTGTCCACGATGGCGGGGAGGTGGGGGCGGGCGGGCGGCCCTGCGGCGCCGAGGGCGCGGAGGGCGGCTGGGGGACATAAGGGTTCGACGCGTCAAAAAAATACCGGAACCTGGCCCTGCTCGTGCTCGGTCCCATCATTGTGAACATCCTTGCCTTCCACACGTTCGTAACAAAGACGCCGCGAACGCAAAAGTCATGGCCGACCCGCGTCTCCTTGCCCTCTGCAATCCCGGCGAAAGCCCATTCGACTGCAAACGCATGGCTTAGGAGCCGTCAACAAATAAAGGTTTCAACCTGGCTTGTTCTTTTGGCCTCT
>DYRR01000057.1 GCA_020718605.1 Chthoniobacter flavus
GCATCTGAATCTGCGCCTGCAACGGCGGCAGGGAAGCCATAAAAGTGAGGTCTGATGTTGAGACCCACACGGGCGGCAAAGATGGCAGGACCCACCACACAGAAGATCAAGATATTGATCTTTTGTGCCCGATCGAACGGCGGAAAAGCTGTCCATTCATTCCAAACGATGCGAAGAACTACCCGGATGAAAATTTTCACCGGCACTATCAGAGGGATTCCAGTGTTCCTCGCGATGGGGTTTTTGTCGGGATGCGGGGGCAATGGCACGGACAATCTGCCCGTCGATCCGCAGGGTAATCTATCCAAGCCCGTCCTGGCCAGCCTTCCCGCCGGTCCGGTCTTTGCCAATCCCGCCGGCAAGGCACTGCTCTCCCGGGTTGCTCCGGAGCGGATGTGGTCCGATTCCGGCCCGCCTGAAGGGCGTTCCATCGAGACGGCGCTGGCCAATGGGGAGGTCTGGAGGAAGCTCGACCGCCGGCATCGCTTTGCCGGCATCGTGCTCGCGGGGGATGCCGGGAACGCCCGGGGATTGCTCGATCATCTTCGCCGTCGGCGCGACTGGCATCCGGTTCACATCGATCATGCCACCTGTATTCTTGTCCGGGGTCCGGGAAAGGCCACACTGCCCGATGTGGAAAAAATAGCCGCCGCGTTCTCCGACGCGCCCGCAACCCGTCGGGCGGTGGCGTTGGCAAGGGCCGCCGGCAACGCGCTGGCATGGGATCCGGGCGCCGATATTTCCGCATTGATCGCGAAAATCCGGGAACTGGATCCCGGGTTGCCCGATGGATTGGCCCTGGAAGCGACGGTGTTGGCCGGGAAGGAAAAATGGCCCGGAGCCCTCGAAAAATCCGATGCGGCCCTGGCACGGTCTCCGGAACATCCCGCCGCGCTTTTTGTGAAAGCGCAGGCACTGTTTGCCCTTCGTCGTTTCCGGGATGCGTCCGCTCCCGCGCAAATCCTCATCAGGCTCGCGCCGGACAATGCCCAATATCTTCTGCTTCAGGCAAAAATCGCCCACGAACAGCACGACAGCGCGCTGGAGATTGCGGCCCTGGAAAAAATTATTGGCCAGGCGGAGGCGGTTGGATTGTCCGTCACGTTTTATCGCGTATTCCTCGGGCAGGCGTATTCCGCAAGCGGCGAACCGGACAAAGCCCGCATCCAATTTGAGAAAGCCCGCGGGGCCGGGGACGCCACGCCCGGGCAGAAAGACTTCATCGACCGTGCCCTGGAGCGGCTCGTGCCCGCCGCCGCTGTGCCGCAACCGAAGTGAGGATCCTGCTGTGAGCCGCCAAGCAGAACACCTTTGATTGATGATCGCCGATTGTTGATTTTTGATTGTTGAGGTGTTCAGACCGCGCCATTCAACATCCAATCAGCATTCAAAAATCAACAGTCATCAATCGAAAATCGAACCGCTTAACATGCGCTCCCAAAGCCCGGCTGGGCTTTGGGTTTTTCGTTGGATTTTCATTCGCATCACGCGGGATTCGTATATAGCCTTGCCTGCCATGAGTCCGCATTGCACCAACCACTCCACGCTCGACAAATCCGTTGCCGGGCTGAAAACACTCATCCAGAACCAGCTCACCTTCGGTCTTGCACGGGACTGTGAAACCGCCACCAACCGCGACTGGTGGATCGCCACTTCCAAAGCCGTGCAGAGCGTGATCGTGGAGCGCATGATCGATACCATGGCCGCGCACAACAAAGCCAACACGCGCCGTGTGTACTATATGTCCCTGGAGTTTCTGATGGGGCGGCTTTTTTCCAACAGTCTTTACAGTGCCGGCATTTTTGCCGAGATCGACCAGGCGCTGGCGGAACTGGGCCTGGACGCGGAGACACTGCGCAACGAGGAATACGACATGGGGCTTGGCAACGGCGGTCTCGGCCGGTTGGCGGCATGTTTCCTCGATTCCCTCGCCACGCTCGATTTGCCGGCGGTCGGCTATGGCATTCATTATCAGTACGGACTTTTTCGCCAGGAATTCCGCAACGGCCACCAGGTGGAGCTTCCCGATGCCTGGATGTCCTTCGGCACGCCATGGGAGATCGTGCGACCGGAGTATTCCGTGACCGTCGCCCTCTACGGTCATATTGAAAACGTGTTCGACGATCGTGGCAACTACGTCCCGAAATGGGTGGGGACCAGGCAGATCGTGGGGGTGCCCTACGACATTCCGGTCCCGGGATTCGGAACGCGCACCGTCAACTTTCTGCGGCTTTGGGAGTCCAAAGCCTCCGAGGAATTTAATTTCGAGGCCTTCAACCGCGGCGGCTACCTCGAAGCGGTCCAGGACAAAGTGGTCTCCGAGACCATCTCGAAGGTGCTCTATCCCAACGACAACACCGAGTCGGGGCGCGAGCTGCGTCTGGTTCAGCAGTACTTCTTTGTCGCCTGCTCTCTGCAGGACATCATCCGCCGCTTCCACAAACAGGATACTGATTGGGAAGTGTTTCCGGAAAAAGTCGCCATCCAGCTCAACGACACCCACCCGGCCATCGCGATCGTGGAACTCCAGCGTCTGCTTCACGACGAGTTTGAGCTGTCCTGGGAAAAGGCGTGGGGCATCGTGACCCGTACCTTTGCCTACACCAATCACACCCTCATGCCCGAGGCGCTTGAAAAATGGAGCACCGGTCTTTTCCACAAAGTGTTGCCCCGGCATCTCCAGATTATTTTCGAGATCAACAAACGGTTCCTTGAGGAAGTCGAGGCGAAATGGCCCGGCGATGCCGGGAAGAAACGCATCCTCTCCCTCATCGAGGAGAATGGAAACCAGCAGGTCCGCATGGCGAACCTCTCGGTCGTGGGCAGCCACTCGGTGAACGGCGTCGCGGCGCTCCACACGCAACTGCTCAAGGCGGAACTTTTCCCCGAGTTCGACGCCCTCTATCCCGCCAAGTTCAACAACAAAACCAACGGCATCACCCCGCGCCGCTGGCTGCTCGCCTGCAACCACCGGCTCTCGGGCCTCATCAACTCCAAGATCGGTGCCGGATGGACGCGCGATTTGATGCGGTTGCGCGAACTCGAACCGCTGGCGGACGACGCCGGGTTCCAGGCGGAGTTCATGGCGGCCAAACACGCCAACAAGTCCGATCTGGCGCGCATCATCCACGACGAATGCGGTGTGGTGGTGGATCCCTCCGCGTTGTTCGACGTCCAGATCAAACGCCTCCACGAGTACAAGCGCCAGCATTTGAATCTCCTCCACATCCTCGCGCTTTACCGCCGCATCCTCCAAAACCCGAAGGAGGAAACCGTCCCCCGCGTTTTTGTCTTTGCGGCAAAAGCCGCGCCCGCATACGCGATGGCCAAGTCGATCATCAAAGCCATCAACTCCGTGGCGCTCAAAATCAACAACGACGAGCGCATCGACGGACGCCTCAAGGTGGTTTTTCTGCCCAACTACCGGGTCTCGCTCGCCCAGCGCATCGTGCCCGCCGCCGATCTTTCCGAGCAGATTTCCACCGCCGGCAAGGAGGCCTCGGGCACGGGCAACATGAAGCTTGCGCTCAATGGCGCCCTGACCATCGGCACCCTCGACGGTGCCAACGTCGAGATCCAGGAGGAGGTCGGGCCGGAGAATATTTTCATCTTTGGCAAAACAGTGGATGAGGTCAACGCCATCAAGGCCGCAGGGTACAATCCCCGCGCCGTCATGGAAGCCGATGAGGAGTTGCATGCCGTGGTGGACTGGGTGGGCTCGAATTATTTCACGCCCGACGAACCCGATGTGCTGCGTCCGCTCCGCGATAGTCTCGTCCATCAGGATCCGTTTCTGGTGCTTGCCGATTTCCGCGCCTACAGCGACACGCAGAAGCTTGTGGATACGGCCTTCCTCGACCGGACCCGGTGGGCGCGCATGGCGATACTGAACACCGCCCGGTCCGGCAAATTTTCCAGCGACCGGACGATCGCCGAATACGCCCGGGACATCTGGAAACTGGAACCCGTGCGGGTGTGAGTGGCCCGGTTTGATGTTACGAAATTGTTACATTTCATGTCTTGTCGGGCGTGGCGGACGGCGGAGACTGCCCCGCTGTGCGTCGCAATAGGGCAGTAAAGAACCTCGGAGCAAGCTCCGAAGCATTTGTTGGAGATCAGCCTTCCGGCCTGACCGTGGTGCCACTCTCCCGGTCAGGCGGGGACGTTGACCCTCCAAAAATGCACAAAGCCGAAGCAAACTTCCGGGGCATCAAACCCAAAGAGATTAAAGCGTGCGGAGTTCCGTCGTGCGGTGAAAGCGGGTCTGTTTTTCAGATCATTTCGAAATGCTCGGCGGGATTGATCCGGGATTTTGAGAAGGCGACGGGGGTGTCCCTGCGGTTGCGTGATCCGGTGGAGGGTTTTGACCTTCCGGAAATCCGGGAAGAAGCCTGCCGTCTGGCTTTGGAGAGTTCTGTCACTGCGGTGGAGTGTCTTCGGTTCCATCGGGGCCTGTATCGGAAGGTGAAATACCGGGAGCAGTTGGTGTGCGGAGAATGTGTTCATGGATTGTTCAACGGGTTGTTCCCGGTGTGTTGTGGGGGACAGGTCGTCGCAATTATGGAGATGGGGCCCTTCCGAAAGAAGGATGAGGCCTGGCGCCGGTCGCTTTTCACCGCTTTCAATGATCTGATGAACCGGATAAAAACGGAGGCGCGGAACGCCCTCCGAATTGCCGGGGAGGCGCTTCCACCGGAAATACGCGCGGTGATGGATCATGTGGCCAGGAATCTCGACAGGGAAATATCACTGGGCGATGGGGCCCGGATCCTTGGGTTCGAGAAAAAGCGTTTCAGCCGGCTGTTTCATCGACATACCGGGATGTTTTTTCCCTCCTACATCGCGGGTCTGCGGGTCGAACTGGCCTACCAGTATCTGACAAATTCCAAAAATGCGTCGATTTCTGAAATCGCGATGAAGTGCGGGTTCGGCTCCAGCACACAATTCAACCGCCTGTTCCAGAGGCTCACGGGAATCTCTCCGGGGCGATACCGGGCCCTGGATGCCATGCGCAGGCAGGGGAAATGAACGGCGGGGACGCACGGCCTTGTGTCGGCTGAATTGTGACGAAATCGTGACATTCGAATCCTTGTCGGTCGGATGGGCTGCATTCAGAAACGTTGTTCGCGGGTTTCCCGCGCCGGTCATTTTCATGTTCACACCAACCGACAGACAGAGTTTTGTGGCAACGCGGCATTCTTATAGTGCGCTCGCGACGGGATTGCTGTGCATGGGTTTCCTTGTCGGTGCTGCGGGGTTGTGGGCTGAGGAAACTGCGGCTCCGGAAAACGGTCAGCCGGAGGGAAAAAGACTTTTTGTGAAGGAGTATCGGGTGCGGGGGGGCAAGGCGATTTCTCCCTTGGAGATCGAGAAAGCCGTCTATCCCTATCTGGGCCCCGGACGGACGCCGGCGGACGTGGATGCCGCCCGGGAGGCCTTGGAGAAGGCATTTCACGAGAAGGGTTTCCAGACCGTCTCGGTCCAGATTCCCGAGCAGCAGGTGCGGAAAGGCGTGGTATTGCTCGACGTGACCGAGGCGCCCGTGGGGCGGTTGCGCGTGAAGGGATCGCGTTTCTATGATTTGGAGAAGATCAAATCGCGGGCCCGGTCCCTTGCCGAGGGGCGGGTGGTCAATTTTAATGAGGTTTCCAGCGATATCACCGCGCTCAACCAGTGGTCGGACCGCAAAATCACGCCGTCGCTGGCGGCGGGGGTTGAGCCCGATACGGTGGATGTCGAGTTGCGTGTGGAGGACAAGCTGCCCCTGCACGCCAGCCTGGAACTGAACAACCGCCAGAGTGTGGATACCGTGCCGATGCGTCTCAATGCCTCGGTGAGCTACACCAATCTCTGGCAACTCGGGCACACCCTCGGGCTTGGCTACCAGACCGCGCCGGAGGATCAGGAGGATTCGCTGGTCTATTCCGCATACTACATCGCCCGATTCCCGGCGCTGGAGAGTTTCAGCCTCATGATCCAGGGCACCAAACAGGACAGCAATGTCTCCACTCTCGGCGGCGCCGCCGTGGCCGGCAAGGGGGACACCCTTGGAATCCGGGGCATTGTGACCCTGCCGCCGCGCAAAGATTTCTTCCACTCGATCAACTTCGGGATCGATTACAAGGACTACAATCAGGACGTGTTATTCGGTGGGGAAACAACCTACACGCCGGTGACGTACTATCCGATCAGCGTGGGTTACGGAGCGACATGGGTGGGCAAAAAATACGTGTCGGACTTGAATCTGAACGTTGTCTTTGCCCTGCGCGGAGTGGGCAGTGACGTTTACGAGTTCGACAACAACCGCTACAACGCCGACGGAAGCTTCATTTACCTGCGCGGCGACACCTCGCACACGTTCACCCTGCCCGCCGATTTTCAGGTGTTCGCCAAGATCCAGGGTCAGGCTTCCCCATATCCGCTCATCAGCAACGAGCAGTTCGCCGGTGGCGGCGCGTCCACGGTGCGGGGTTACCTCGAGGCCGAGGCACTGGGCGACAGCGCGATCGGGGTCACGCTGGAACTCCGGAGCCCCTCGCTGTTGTGGTGGCTCAAGTCGGAGCAGAACCAGTGGCGCATCCATGGATTTCTCGATGCGGAATACCTTTCGCTCAATGACACGCTGCCCGAGCAGGACGACCGGTTTGATCTTGCCAGCGCGGGCGTCGGCAGTTCGCTCACGCTTTTCGATCACATCAGCGGCTCGATCGATTTCGCCCACACCCTCACCGACAGCAGCACCACACCCAAGGGAAAGACCCGCCTGATCTTCCAGGTATCCGGGGAATTCTGATCCCGGGCTTTCCAGACCATTCCACCACGCCTCCACACCGACTTATGCATTACTTCCGATCCCCGCGAGCTTCCGGCAATTGCGCCGCCCTGGCCATTGCTGTGTTTGTTGCCCTTGTTTCGAGCGCGTCCGCCGCCGGTCCTTGGTGGGACAAGGCCTGGACCTCCCGCCAGCAGGTCACGATCAATCCGGCCGCCGAGGGTGTCGCGCTGGGAGGGGGCACGCAGGAAGCGGTCGTGCTCGTGCGCCTGCACAGCGGCAACTTCCAGTTCGCTTCGGCCATGGAAGATGGCTCGGATCTGCGGGTTGTTTCCACGGACCACAAGACGCCGCTGCCGTTTCACCTTGAGAAATACGACGGGCTGCTCAACGAGGCATTCCTGTGGGTGAAAATTCCGCCGCTCAAGCCCGACGCCCCGTTCGATTTCTGGGTTTATTACGGCAATCTCCAGCCGCCCGCCGAAGGTGGATCCGATCCCGGGGCCACCTACGACGGGAAGACTCTCGCCGTGTTCCATTTCGGAACGCGCAACACCGCAACCAAGGACGCCACCAAAAATGCGAACGCCGCAGAACTCTCCGGGGTGGCTGCGGAGGGATCGCTCATCGGAACCGGCCTCCGGCTCGACGGCATCAAGGGTCTGGTGATCCCCGCCAAAGAAACGCTCCTCTGGCCCGCCAATGCGCTGTTCACGCTCTCCTTCTGGACGAAGCCGACCGCCGTCACCGGAAAGCAGATTCTTGCCCAGTTCGGCGATGCCGGTGCTTCGCTGCGCATCGTCGCGGAAAACGGGGTGCCTTTCATCGAAGTGACGCGGGATGGCGCCCCGGTGCGCAGCGAGGGCGGCACCCCACTGGTTGAGGGCGCATGGCAGCACCTCGCGCTGGTGGCGGAGGAGGGATTGCTGACCCTTTACGTCAAGGGCGAAAAACACTCCTCGCTCGCCGAACCCTCCCCCGCATTGGCCGGCGCGTTTGTGGTCGGCGGCCCGGTTCCGGATCTGGGCGGCGACGGCACGGCGTTCAATGCCGAGATCGATGAGGTGATGCTCACGGCGTCGGCCTCGGACGCCGCAACCATCAAACTCGCCTCTGTCAATCAGGGTGCTTCCGAGGCAGCCGGTCGGCTGCTCGTGCTCGGCGAACTGGATGGCGGCGGCGGCGGACACAACGCCACCCTCGAGCATGTCGCTCTCTTCGGGGACATCGCGCGCAACATGATGTTCGACGGCTGGATTTCCGTGGGCGTTTGCGTGCTCATGATGATCTTCGGATGGACCGTGGCGGTCCAGAAGGTGGCCTACCTCAATAGCATCCAGAAAGGCAGCGAGGCGTTCATCAAACAGTGGCAGCATTTGTCGTCCGATCTCACGGCCCTCGACCATGTGGACGGGGACAGCGTGAAAAATTTCGGGGGAAAAGTGGACCCGAAGACGCTTCGGAACATCCGCCGGTCGCCGTTGTATCATCTTTACCACCTCGGTTCGGAGGAGATCCGCAATCGCATCGGCGCCGGCAAGGCACCGGGTCTCTCGGCCCGCTCCATCCAGGCCATCCGCTCCAGCCTCGACTCCGGATTGGTGCGCGAGAACCAGCGGATGAGCAACGGCCTCATCTTTCTCACCATCAGCATCGCGGGCGGACCCTATGTGGGCCTGCTCGGAACGGTCGTGGGCGTCATGATCACTTTCGCCCTCATTGCCAAGACCGGCGAGGTCGAGGTGAACTCCATCGCGCCCGGCATCGCCAGCGCCCTGCTCGCGACCGTGTTCGGTCTGCTCGTCGCCATTCCGGCACTCTTTATCTACAGCTACCTCAATTCCCGCATCAAGGAACTCATGGCCAGCATGCACACGTTCATCGACGAGTTCATCGCCAAAATGGCCGAGTTTTATCCCGAGGCCGGCCACGTGACAAAGGTCGTCGCAACACAGGGCGGTTCCAAACAGGAACACAAACCCGCAACCCAAACCCGCACCCCATAATCCCATGCAAGCCGAATCCGGAAACAACTACGACGACATCAATGTGACGCCCATGGTGGACCTCTACCTGGTGCTGTTGCTCATCTTCATCATCATGACCACCGCCGGGGTGCAGGGCATCAAGGTCGATCTGCCCAGGGCAAGCACGACCCCCTCGATGGGCGGACCCAAGACCCAGGCCGTGACAGTGAACAACGACGGAAAAATCTTCCTCAACACGGTTCCCGTGAGCCTGGAGGAACTCGAAGATCGCCTTTCCAAGCACAAGGAATCCAATCCTGAATTTCCCGTCGTGGTGCGCGGGGACAGCCTCACCCAATACCAGGGCGTGATGGATGTGCTCGACGTGATGGGCCGCATCGGCATCACCCAGATCGGACTAGCCACCCAGCCGGCCGGCTAATTTTTCCACGCTTCCTGCCGACTCCAACACACCATGGCCTACGAAGATCCAGAAGACGACCGGACGTTTTTCGAGCGGCACCGCCTGCTTGTCGTGGGCGTGGTGTTGCTCGTTGGCGCGGGGTTGGTGGGCGTCTGGTTCAAATCCGCCTCGAAATCCGGACGGCACACCAAGCAGGAAAAAATAACCATGGTGGACATCATGCCGCCGCCACCGCCTCCCCGTCCGACGCCGGTTCCCACACCGCCGCCGCCCCGCGAGGAACCGCCGCCGCCCGAGGACCAGAAAATGATCGAGCAGGCACCGCTCACCGAGTCCGAAAAGAATGAAGAACCCGAGGAGGCACCGGCCGACGATCCGGCTCCCGCATTGGGAACAGGCATCGTGGGCAACGGCCCTGCCGACGGATTCGGTCTGGGGCGCAGTGGCAACGGCTTTGGCGGCGGTCGGCGCGGCGGCACCGGAGGCTCCAAATGGGGGCGCTATGCCGGCATGGTTCAGAACCAGATCGCCGAGGCGATGCGCAAACACTCCCGCACCCGCACCGCAAGTCTGCGGGTCGAGGTTCGTATTTGGCCCGACTCGACCGGGCGCATTTCCAGGGCGGAACTCGTCGGGAGCACGGGCGACCGGTCCATGGACGAAATTCTTCGCAAGGAAATCCTCACGGGTCTCCGCCTCCCGCAGGCTCCGCCCCCCGGCATGCCCACTCCGATTGTGCTCAGGCTTACCGCACAGAAATCCGGCTGAAATTTTCAAACCCACACCCGACACCATGCCCACCACTCCACACACAACGTTGTTCTGCAGACTGGTTTTCCTTTTTGCCATGCTGATTTCACTTCGTCCGATGAACGCCCAGGACGCTCCGATGCAGCCCGCCGCCGCCGAGGCCGACTCGGCCGCCACCGCAGCCGGCGAGTTCATCGATCCCGGTGAGGCCGCAGAGGTTGCGGTGCCGACCGGCGGAGGCGCGGAGGCCGCATCCCAGGAGAATCCCATCCTTCCTCCCGAGGACACGCTGCGTGTTCCCACCGACAATGCGGTGGTCAATCTCATCAACCTTCTGGTGGAGCGTGGCGTGCTGACATCCACCGACGCGTCCGGGCTGGTCCGCCAGGCCGAGGAAGAGGCGTCGATCGTCCGCGAGCAGGCCACGGCGGTGCAGATCGCCGCGAACCAGGTGGCCGAGGCCGCCGCGCAGGAGTCCGAGTACAGCCCGGACGATGTCCGTGTCACCTACATCCCCGAGGCGGTCCGCAACCAGATCCGCGACGAGTTGCGCCAGGATATTCTCACCCAGGCCCGCGACGAAAACTGGGCCACTCCTCGCGCGTTCCCCGAGTGGACGGCCCGCATCCGCCTTTTCGGAGACATCCGCACGCGGTTCGAGGGCACCATGTTCCCCGAGGGCAACGACAACACCGGATCCTTCCCCGATTTCAATGCCATCAACACCGGATCGCCCTTCGACACGAGCGGTCTGGTATTTTCGCCGCAATGGAACACCGACACCGACCGCAGCCGCGTCCGGCTCCGGGTGAGGCTCGGTTTGGAGGCGGATCTCGGCAGTGGATTCACGGCGGGCCTGCGCCTGGCCACCGGCGACAACAACAGCCCGGTCTCGACCAACCAATCCTTCGGAACCAAGGGCGGCTTCGCCAAGTACGATCTCTGGCTGGACCGCGGTTTCATCAAGTGGGAAAGCAATACGGAACCGGTGCGCACCGTGGTCGAGAAATACGATCCCGAGACCAAAACCACCCGCGTGTTCGAGGGGGAATCCACTCCGCGCGGCAAGTTGGCGCTCACCCTCGGAAGGTTCGACAACCCGTTCTTCCGGACGGATGTCATGTGGGATGATGATCTTGGCTTCGACGGGGTGGCGCTCCAGGCGCAGTATCGGATCACCGACTGGCTCACCCCGTTCCTCAACGCCGGCGCGTTCCCGGTTCACAACACCTCCTTCAATTACGCCACCAATCAACCGGCCAAGTTCGCCAGCGAGGACAAGTATCTCTACGGTGTCCAGTTGGGCGCGAAACTCAAGGTGACCAAGGATGTTGATTTCAAGGGGGCCGCCGCCCTCTACCAGTTCGACAACATCGACGGGCGTCTCTCCAGTCCCTTCGTTCCGCTGTCCACCTCCGACGTGGGCGACACCGATGACACCCGTCCGTTGTTCGCGCAAAAGGGCAACACCTACATGGCCCTGCGCAACATCCCCGCCGTCGAGGCCAACGATTACGGCACCAAGTACCAGTATCAATACTACGGCCTCTCCAGCGAGTTCCAGCCCTTCGCGCTCACCGGCAAGCTCGACTTCAATCACTGGGAGCCGGTTCAGATATCCGTGTTTGGCGAGTACATCAGGAACCTCGCGTTCGACGCGGAGGCGATCAACGCCGAAGCCGTCAACAACCGCGGCGCCATCGAAGAGGGGGCCGATATCGGGGCCTTCGACGGTGGGGACACCGCCTGGATTCTCGGAATCAATTTCGGTGCGCCGGCCCTGGAGAAACGCTGGGATTGGAATCTCGGATTCAGCTACCGCTACGTGGAGACCGACGCCATCGTGGACGGATTCACCGACTCCGATTTCGGTCTCGGTGGCACCAACGTGAAAGGCTACAGCGTTTTCGGTTCCCTGGCTCTCGCCCCGCGCGTGTTTCTGCGTGTCAACTGGATGAGCGCCACCGAAGTCTCGGGCCCGCCTTTCCGCAGCGACATCTATCAACTCGAAATCTCCGCCAAATTCTGATTCATGAAACACCTCCATTTTCCAATCGCCGCCGCGTTCCTTCTCGCGCTGCTCCAGCCAGCCTCCGCCCAGACCGAGGGCGAGGTGAAACTGCGCGAGGCATTGCGCAACACCACCATCCAGCTCCGCAAGGCCCAGGGCGACGCGGATGAAGCCCGCATTGCCAAGGATCAGATCGTCATCGAGAAGGATCAGCTTGCCAAGAAAGTCGAAGAGCTGGTGAAACAGGCCGTGAAAGACCAGGAGGCCGCCAACTCCCTGCGCGATGAATTGCGCGCCTCGATCGCCAGGCAGGACGCGGAAATCCTGCGCCTGAACTCCTCGCTTGAGAAATGGAAGACCGCCCAGATCGAGGCGTCCGGGCTTGCCGCCACCAAGGAGGCCGAGCGCGCCAAATGGTCCGAGCGCGCCATCCTTTACGAGCGCCGCTCCGAGGATCTGCTGCGCCGCAACCACGAGCTCCACAAGCTCGGTACGGAAGTGGTGCACCGCTTGGAACGATACGGTCTCGGCACCGCCCTTGCCGCACGAGAGCCCTTCATCGGCACCACCAAGGTGAAGCTCCAGAATCTCGTCCAGGATTATCAGGATTCCCTCGACGACCAGATGCGCGATGTCGCACCCGCCCCCGGGCAGTCCGCCCCCGCAGCAAAACCAGCACCCGCTGCGGAGTCCAAACCCACTTCCACTCCCGCAAAATCCAAACCCGCGCCACCGGCCCGGGGCCAACACACCGATGCCTGAGAAGTCCCAACCATCACTCCCATTTTTCCCATGAAACTCATCCGCCTCCCCATTCTTGTTGCCGCCGCCCTTGCCGCTTTCACCATGCCTTTGCATGCCCAACCGGATGGCTCCAATCTCATCGCCAAGATGGGGTCCAAAGACATTCCTCTGGCCGAGATCCAGACCGCTCTGGGACGGCTTTCCGCCGAGGAACGCACCGCCATAGACCAGAACCCCTCGCTCCTCAACCAGGCGGTGCGCGCCATGCTTCTGCAAAAAGCCGTCATGGAAAAGGCTGTTGCCGAGGGGTATGACAAAAAACCGGATATCGTCGCCCAACTCGAGCGGGTGCGCGAGGCGGCCCTGGTCGAGAGCTACCTCCAGTCGGTGTCCAAAGTGCCCGAAGATTATCCTTCCGAAGCCGAAATCAAAGCCGCCTACGACGCCAATTTGAAGGCGCTCGTCGTGCCGAAACAAATTCAGATGGCCCAGATCTACATCGCCGTGCCCCAGGACGCCGGGGCGGAGGCGAATCAGAAGGCCCGCACCCGCGTGGAGGATGTCGTGGCAAAACTCAAGGCGAAGGACGCCGATTTCGGCGGGATCGCCCGGCGCAGCAGTGACGAACCGACCAGTGCCGGCAGGGATGGCGAGATCGGTTGGCTCACCGAGGCCCAGATCCAGCCGGAAATCCGCGAATGCACCGCCAAACTCAAGAAGGGGGAGATTTCCGAGCCTGTCCGGCTTTCCGACGGCTGGCACATTCTCAAATGCCTCGACGTGAAGGAATCCTATGTGGCCGGCCTCGAAGAGGTCCGCCAGGGATTGGTCTCCAGGCTGCGGGCCGAGAGGGCCCGCGCCAACCGCGAGCAGTATGTGGCCGGGATGCTCCGCGAGAATCCTCTCGCGATCAATGAGATCGCCATGGCCCAACTGCTCAAGGATTCGAAAAAGAAGTAGGCCGCAGCGCGGACTGATCTTTCCATGAGAGGGCATCCACCATATCGGGGAATTTATGCCGCCGCAGTGCTTGCGGTGCTTTCCCTGTCGTGGCCGGACCTTCGCGCGGGGGACATTCTGCGGGGGGGCACGGCACTTGGCGCGAAGCCGTCCTCGGGAAAATCGGGCTCCGAGGCCCGCACTTCCGCCGAGGCGGCCCGCGCCGCGCAGAATGCGAAGGACGCCCTGGCCCGCACCTCGGCGGCACTCCAGTCCGTGCGCAACATGCAGTCCGCCGCACGAAATTACGCGGCCCAACAGGGGGCAGATAATCTCGGTGCCGACCCCTCCAATCCCGGCACCACATTGCCCAATGTCCCGCAGGGCCTCGGGGTGAACGGCCTGCAGGTCGCCTCCGGCGCGACGGCGGGTTCCGCGCTGTGGAGCGGTGCCGATCTGCCCACCCAGAGCGGTTCGTCCGCCAGCCCCACCGTCACCGTCCGCCAGACCAGCCAGAGTGCGCTCCTCACCTGGCAGACCTTCAACGTGGGCCGCAGCACCACGCTTAAGTTCGACCAGACGGCCGGCGGCACCGACAGCGGCAAGTGGATTGCCTACAACAAGGTGGAAGATCCCGCCGGACGCCCCTCTCAGATTCTCGGCTCCATCAGGGCCGATGGCCAGGTTTACATTATCAACCGCAACGGTATTATCTTCGGGGCCACCAGCCAGGTGAACGTGCGTGGCCTCACGGTCTCCTCGCTTCCCATCAATGACAATCTCGTCTCGGGTGGCTTGCTCAACAACCGCGACGCGCAGTTCCTCTTCTCCGGTTTGAGCGTGCCCGCAGGTTCTGATGGAACCGCCGC
>DYRR01000058.1 GCA_020718605.1 Chthoniobacter flavus
GCACCGCCGCGCCCGCCCCGTCGCCGAAGAGCACGCAGGTGTTGCGGTCGGTCCAATCCACGATGGTCGAGAGTTTGTCCGCCCCGATCACGAGGACGGTGTTGTAGGTGTGGTTGCCGATGAACTGCTGGGCGATCTCGATGCCGTAGAGAAATCCCGAGCACGCGGCCGACACGTCGAAGCAGGCGGCCTTTTTGGCGCCGATCTTGTGCTGCACAAAACAGGCGGTATTGGGAAAAAACATATCCGGCGTGACCGTGGCGACGATAATAAGGTCCACCTCGGCGGCGCTCACCCCGGCGTCTTCAAGGGCCCGGCGGGCGGCTTCCGCAGCCATGTCGCTCGTGAACTCGTTGTCGGCGGCGATCCGACGCTCCTTGATTCCTGTGCGCCCCACAATCCACTCGTCGGAGGTGTCCACGATGCGCTCCAGATCGGCGTTGCTCAGGACGCGGGCGGGCACATAACTGCCGGTGCCGATAATGGAAGCGGTGCGTGTGGGATCGGGCTTTTTGGGAACGGGTGCGGGTTTGGATTTAGCGAACATAGCGTTGAATTTCCTCAATAATGTGCGGGTTCACCTGATGCTGGATGGCTTCCGCAGCCGCCCGGATCGCATTTTTCACCGCCAGGGCGCTGCTGGATCCGTGGGCGATGATGCAGATGCCGTTCACGCCCAGTAGGGGGCTTCCGCCGTATTCCTCGTAGTTGGTTTTCTTCTTGATCCGCTGGAACGCGCCTTTGGCCAGATAAGCGCCCGCCATTCGCACCGGGGATTGTTTGATCTCGTGTTTGAGCCAGGTAAAGATCGCGTGGGCGGTGGCTTCACAGCTTTTCAGAACCACATTTCCGGTAAACCCGTCGCACACGATGACCTCCACCGGATTTTCAAACAGATCGTGCCCCTCGATGTTGCCCCGGAAATTGAGTCCACTGGCTTTGAGCAGCTTGAAGACATCCCTGGTGAAATCGCTGCCCTTTACGTCCTCCCCTCCGATGGACATGAGGCCGATGACGGGATCGGCGTAGCCGAGAATATGGCGGGAATAGACCGCACCCATCACGGCGTATTGGAGGAGATGGACGGGTTTGGCGTCCACATTGGCTCCGGCGTCGATGAGCACGCAGAGGTTGGTCTCGGTGGGAAGCAGGGTGGCGATGCCGGGCCGTTCCACCCCGGTGAGATTTCTGAGCTTGATCGAACTCGCGGCCACGGCGGCCCCGGTATGCCCGGCGCTCACAATCGCGTCGGCATCCCCGTTTTTCACCAGATCGATCGCCAGACTCACCGAGGAATCCTTCTTGCGCCGCACCGATTCCACCGCACCGTCGGACATTTCCACCACTTGGGAGGCATGGATGATTTCGATCCGGGAGCCGTGCTTGGGGTGGAGATCCATCTCGGTTTTGATCCGGGCCGAGTCGCCCACAAGGAACAGGCGCGATATGGCCGGGAAGGCGTCCAAGGCCAGACAGGCGCCTTCCACGGTATTTTTAGGGGCGAAATCACCGCCCATGGCGTCTAGTGCAATGCGCATTCTTTGAAAAGTGGGGGTTTTTGATAACATGCGGCGGCTTTGGGGGCAAAGGGTTTATCACGCCTTGTCGCCCAATGTCTCGATAAACACGATCCTCATCCATGACAAAAGCGGCGACAAGTCTCCGCACTCCAAAGCGCTTCGCGCGAAAAGTTTGCGGGCACGGTGGCATTTCGCGGGCGCAGCCCGCTTTAGACTGCGCCGGACTTGTCCGCGCTTTTGTGCCGGTGCAAACAACACGGCCCGTCCGGAGCGTTCGACGTAATTCCAATGGTAAGTCATTTTCGCAGAAAAATTTCCCTTCGCTTCGCATGGGGGCAATAATTGGTTTTTGGTGGCATGGCGGGGGAACGTCGGGTAAATACGCGGGCATGATCCGAATTTTATTTTTGGGCGATGTCGTCGGCGAACCCGGGCGGTGCGCCGTCATTGCCCTGTTGCCTGTGCTCAAGGAAGAGCTTGGAGTCGATTTTTTCATCGTCAATGGGGAAAACGCGGCGGCAGGCCGGGGTATCACTCCGCGGCTCACCATCGATCTGCTGCGCGCGGGCGCCGCCGTGGTCACGACCGGCGATCATATCTGGGACCAGCAGGAGATCGTCTCCTACATCGACACGGAACCGCGTTTGTTGCGCCCGCTCAATTATCCCCCCGGCACGGCGGGCCAGGGGTCGGTGGTGCTGGACACCGCGAAGGGCCCGGTCGCAGTCGTCAATGTGCAGGCCCGAACCTTCACCCAGCCTCCCCTGGAAAACCCCTTTCTCGCGCTGGATGCCGAGATCGCCCGCATCCGGGTGCAGACACCGGTGATTTTTGTGGATGCCCACGGAGAAACCACCAGCGAGAAAATCGCCATCGGCCGGTTTCTCGATGGCCGGGTGTCCGCCGTGGTGGGAACACACACACACGTCCAGACCGCCGATGAGCAGATTTTCCCCGGCGGCACCGCGTTCCTGTGCGACGCCGGCATGTGCGGGCCCCACGACTCCATCCTGGGACGGATGAAAGATCCCGTGATCCAGCGATTCCTCCGGCAGATGCCCTGCAAATTTCCCGTGGCAAAAGGCGATGTCCGCCTCAACGGGGCCCTGGTCGATATCGACGAGGCCACGGGCAGGGCTCTTGCGATCACGCGCTTCACGAAACCATGGGCTCCCGAAACCTGAATCACCCGGGATGCACCCGCCGGACGCGGCGCCTTGCGTGTCTGGACGGAAAAAGTTTCCGGTGCTCCTCGATGAGATAAAGATCGGTCATGCCCGAAAGATAATCGCACAGGGTTCGCTCCAGGCCTTCCCGGCGGATCCGGGCCGTTGCGCGGCGTCCAAGCAGGGCGGGATTTTTCTTATAGGCGGAAAAGACATCCCCGAGCAGATCGCAGGCGCGACGATTCGCGCCCGCCACCTCGGGATGGTAGTAGAGATTCGCGTAGAGGAACTTCCGCATCTCCCGATTTTTCCGGACAAATGCGCCGCTGTATTGGATGAGCGGGTGCGGGTGCCGCCGGACATCATCGGCGGTGCCCACCCCGCTCTCGCGAATGGCGGCGGCACTGGTGGCGATCACGTTCTCCACCTCGCGGTCCAGCAGGGTGCGGATCACATATCCATTGAGTTCGCGCCCCTTGAGCTTCGGAAAATTGTTCCGGACGATCTCATGGCACTCGGTCCAGACCTCCAGCGAGGCGATCCGGGCGGGGTTGAGCAGGTTGAAATCCAGCCCGTCCTCCAAGTCGTGGCTGTAGTACGTGATCTCGTCGGCGAGGTTGGCGATTTGGGCTTCGAGCGAGGGGCGATTGGGTTCCGGGTGGCCGCCGGGGTCCTGATGAAATTTGCGGTGTTTGTCGAGGCCTTCGAGTACCTCCCGGGAGAGGTTTAGCCCCGGAAATGCCGGATATTTCTCCTCCAGCACGCGCACCACGCGCAGGCTTTGCACATTGTGTTCGAACCCGCCGGCGCCGCGCATGAGTTGGTTGAGTTTCTCCTCGCCGGAATGCCCGAAGGGCGAATGGCCGAGATCGTGGGCCAGCGCGATGGCCTCGGCAAGATCCTCGTTGAGCCCGAGGGCGCGGGCAATGGTCCGGCTCACCGACGCCACTTCGATGGTGTGCGTGAGGCGGTTGCGCAGATGGTCGCCGCTGCCGCTCAGAAAGACCTGCGTTTTGTTTTCCAGACGGCGAAAGGCCTTGCTGTGAATCACCCGGGAACGATCCCGCTGGAAATGGGTGCGGTAGGGATGGGGGGACTCGGGATACTCGCGCCCCAGGGTGTCCCCGGAAAAGGTGGCATAAGGCTCGAGCGTGTTTCTCTCTGTCTGTTCCAACTGAAGACGGGTGCGGATCATGGCTTTTTGTCCCCGGTTTTCGCCGGAGGCCGGGCCGCAAGCACCGCGCGCAGTGCCCGCCTGTGGATCACGGCGGCTTTCCGGACCAGCAACAAATCGTAAAGTGCCAGCAATATTGTGAAAAAGGTGAGACCCATGCAGGCCAGCCACCATAGGGCGAACCAGAGCGGACGGCTTTCCAAGGTTTTTCCAAGCACGGCGGATCCGACAAACACCATCAGCACCGAGGCAAGCACCGTTCCAAAAAGCATCCGCCGCCGCACCCTCAAATCAAAGAGAAGACCGGCGCAAAACGCCCACAGCAGCCCCGGCAATCCTTTGGGGGTCGGACCCTGGGAAAGGTTCATACCGGGTGCCGGATCAGTGGATCCGTTTCGTGCTCACGGGATCGAACACGCGGACCTTGCTGTTGTTGACCTCGAAACAAAGACGATGACCGACCTCGCGGTGATCGACGGTGGACTGGCTGCGGGAGATGATCGTGTGGGCGCCGGTCTGGAGATAGATGTTCGTCTCCGCACCCATGGGCTCGACGATGTCCACCACCGCCTGGAACGAGTCCTCCGAAGGCGGCTTGCCTTCCGGCACCACATCGATGTCCTCCGGACGAAGTCCGAGAATGACTTCCTTGTCGGCGAAGGCGTTGAGAGCCGGGCGGTCCTTGAATTTCAGGACAAAGGCACCCTGATCGGCTTCCTTGAATTGAAGGGAATCGCCGGAGCGCCGCAATTGCCCGTGAATGAAGTTCATGGGCGGGCTTCCGAGAAATCCGGCCACGAAGAGGTTGTCGGGCTCGTGATAGAGCTTGAGCGGCGCGTCGATCTGCTGGATGAGTCCGTCTTTCATCACCACAATGCGGGTTCCCATGGTCATGGCTTCCACCTGGTCGTGGGTCACATAGATCATCGTGGCCTGGAGACGCTGATGGAGCTTGGTGATTTCCGTCCGCATCTGAACGCGCATCTTGGCGTCGAGATTCGAGAGGGGTTCGTCGAAGAGAAAGACCTTGGGCTGGCGGACGATGGCGCGCCCCACCGCGACCCGCTGGCGCTGGCCACCGGAGAGGGCCTTGGGTTTGCGTTCCAGCAGTTCCCCGATCCCCAGAATCTCCGCCGCTTCCCGCACCCGCTTCTGGATTTCCGCCTTGGGATATTTGCGCAGCTTCAATCCGAACGCCATGTTCTCATACACCGACATGTGTGGATAGAGGGCGTAGTTCTGGAACACCATCGCGATGTCGCGATCCTTGGGCGGCACGTCGTTGACCCGGCGTCCGTCGATGTGAATGTCGCCTTTGCTGATCTCCTCCAAGCCCGCGACCATGCGCAGGGTGGTCGATTTCCCGCAGCCCGAGGGGCCCACAAGCACCACAAACTCGCGGTCGCCGACCTCAAAGGAGATATCGTGGACGGCGGTGACATCCCTGCCTTTGTCCCCCTGGTAAATCTTGAAAACGTTTTTTAATGTGACGGTGGCCATATGGACAGTTGCCTTTCCCCTGATGGGTGATTGTGAATGCCCGGTGATTTAAGGGGCGGGATGGGCGGTCCCGCTCCTGTTGGAGCGGGCAATCTATTCCCAAACCCGGCGCAGGGTCAATTGTATGGATACTGAAATTGACCCCGAAACCCGAATTTTCACGAAAGGATCTGAGGGTCCTATTTGCGAGAAAATTCAGTCCCGCCCGGAGGCGCGGATCATGGCGGTGATGCGCTTCATTTTTTTCGAAAGTGCGGCGTCCTTTTCCCATGCATCCGTGCAGGTCCCCATGCGGGTGCTCCAGTTCGAGTCGGCGACCGCCCCGGGCACGTTGAAGCGTTCCGAGGTGCCGAAGTAATCCGTGAGCATGCTCACCGCGATCCAGGAGTTGCTGCGGAAAAGTGCCTCCAGCAGGCCCTCGCGGATTTCATCATTGAACGGCAGGGCGTCGGCTTGAATCCCGAGCGAAGTGAAATCGAGGAGTTTCTGCATCGCATCACGGGCCGCCGCAGCTTCCTGTTCCAGGGAGGCATCCCCTTTGGCGTGACGGCACAGCACATCGGTCCACTTTTCCCACAGGACACGGAGCGGCTCGTGGTCGTGGGTGGCATACGTCACCAGGGAGAGACGATTGTAGCTGCCACCGGGCAGGAGGCGTCCGTCCCAGGCCGTCTCCCACTGCGGGATTTTGAATCCGGCAATGCCCAGGGACGCGAGGCTGGGCCTCACGTACTCGGGCACCACGCCGAGATCCTCTCCGACGAGCCGGTGCTCTCCCACTTCTTCGAGCACCATCCGCAACAATTCTTCGCCGCCCACGCGGTTGGCTTCCCGGTTTTCCCAGGTGGAATCCTCGCGCGGAAGAAATCCCGGCAGCCGTCCGCCGGTGCGCGCGGCGGCTTCCTGCGGGGAGAGCGGCAGAAATTCGGCGTTCTCCTGCGGACGCCAGGGGAAGCTGAAGATCCGGTAAAAGCCCAGCACATGATCGATGCGGAAAAGATGAAACACCTCGCGCACGGTCTTCACCCTCTGGCGCCACCAATCGTAGTTGTGCTCCTTGAGGACATCCCAGCGATAGAGCGGCACGCCCCAGTTCTGGCCCCACTTCTCCGTGAAGGGATCGGACTTGAAAATCCGCTCCGGTGGGGCCCCCCCCGACCAGGTGAGATCAAAAATCTCTCCCCGCGAAAACACATCGCTGCTGTAGTAGCTCACCCCGATCGGCACATCACCCATCAGCGCCACCCCACGCTTGTCGGCATGTTTTTTCACGGATCCCCACTGGGAAAAAGCGATCCATTGGATGTAGGCACAGAAATCCATTTCCTTGCGGAAACCACGGCGCACCGCAACGGGTTGTTTCTTGAGCCAGGCGCGGGTCGCGGCCGCAGTGCGGTGTTCCTCCGGCCACAGATCCCATTGCTCGGTGGCATGTTTTTCCATGAGCACCCGGAACAATGTATAATCCTCCAGCCACGCCCCATGTTCCCCGCAAAATGCGTCAAATTTTTTCGCCCGCCCCGTGCCGCGTGCGCGCTTTGGCTGGAACGACTCGAAAGCCAGACGCAGCAGGCGCCGTTTGAGCACCTTGACTTCCGCATAGCGAACGTCGCCCTTCTGCATTTTGGCGGCATCCACCCCCTCGAGCGTGAGAGCAAAAGCCTCCTCGTCGAGATCTTTCAGCGCCCCGGGATCGGTCTGCAACAACACCGGGTCCAGCGCGGTCGAACTGACCGCGTTGTAGGGGCTGTTGTCCGCTCCGGTCTCATTGACCGGCAGGATCTGAACGATGCGGAACGCATGATCCGCCGCCCAGTCAATGAACTCGAGGAGTGCCGCAGTGTCCCCGATCCCGAGGTCCCCCTCACGGCGCAGGGCAAACAGGGGGACAAACACACCAGCGATTTTTTTTTCAGGATTGAGATTCATGGGGCAGATCGTTGAGCGGGGGCGAGATTGCGCGGAGTGCGCCGGTGTTGTCCAGAGCGGATTTATTCGGATGTCCGCAGCTGGCCATAGTAGGCGGTGCCGCCGTGTTTGCGTTTGAAATGCTTGTCCAACAAATGGGCCGGTGCCGGCCCGGCGGCGGGCGCGAGCGAGAGTGTCTTCCAAGCCATCTCCGCGATCACCTCCAGCGCCATCGCCGTTTCAACGGCCTTTCGCGCACTGCCGCCCCATGCAAAGGGACCGTGGTTGCGCACCAGCACGGCCGGCACTTCCAACGGATCCATCCCGGCAAAGCATTCCACGATCACGTTGCCCGTCTCCCACTCATAGGCCGCGGAGACCTCCTCCGGACTGAGGGGGCGGGTTACGGGCACCGGTCCGAAAAAATAATCGCAATGCGTCGTGCCGAGACAGGGAATCTCACGTCCGGCCTGCGCAAAAGCGACCGCCGTGCGCGAATGGGTGTGCACCACCGACCGCACGCCCGCCGCCCCGAATTCCAGAAACAACCGGCGATGGGTGGGCGTGTCGGAGGAGGGGCGAAGCGAACCCTCGATGACCTTTCCCTCGAGATCCACGATCACCATGTCCGCCGGCGTGAGTTTTCCATACTCCACTCCGCTGGGTTTGATGGCAAAAGCCTGCGCGCCCGGGTCGAAGATGCTCACATTGCCGAAGGTGAGATCCACCAGACCGCTGCGGTGCAGCAGGAGGTTGGCCTCGCAGCATTCCTCCCGGAGGCCACTCATCCGGCTCATGACACGAATCCCCCGGCGATGTGGTGATAGACTTCATTGGTCCGCAGTTCCCTGCGGAAGTCGCCGAGCCGGGTGTCGGCGTCGATGGCGAGAAACTCGATGCCGGCCATCACGGCGAAATCCTCCAGGTGCTCGCGGGTCACGGTGTAGCTGTAGCCGGTGTGATGGGCTCCGCCCGCATGGATCCAGGCGGCGCAGGCGGTCTTGAAATCGGGGCGGCATTTCCACACGGCCCGGGCGACCGGCAGATTGGGAAGCGGTCGGGGAGGCACGATGGCATCCACTTCATTGACCAGCAGGCGGAAGCGGTTGCCCAGATCGACCAGTGTGGCATTGATCGCCGGACCCGCCGGGGCGTCGAATACCAGACGCACCGGATCCTCCCTGCCACCGATGCCCAGGGGATGGATCTCACAGGTGGGTTTGGCGGATGCGATGGAGGGACAGACCTCCAGCATGTGGGAGCCGAGCACGAGATGATTGCCGGGTTCGAGATGATAGGTGTAATCCTCCATGAACGAAGTTTTTCCACCGAGATCGGACGCCATCACTTTCATGGCGCGCAGCAGCGCAGCGGTCTTCCAATCGCCCTCCGCCCCGAACCCGTATCCATCGGCCATGAGCCGCTGGACGGCGATGCCCGGCAGTTGCCGCAGCCCGTGCAGATCCTCGAATGTGGTGGTGAATCCGGAGAACCCGCCGTCCACAAGGAACCCGCGCAGGACCAGCTCGATGCGGGCCGCTTCGCGCAGCGATCCGCGGCGTTCGCCCTGGACGCCCAGTTCCGGAGCCAGCGCGCAGGTGTCGGCATACTGTGCGCAGAGTGCCTCCACCTGGGCGTCGGAGATGGAGGCGAAGCGCGCGGTGAGATCCCCCACCCCATGTCCGTTCACGGAAAAACCGAAACGCATTTCCGCGGAAACCTTGTCACCTTCCGTCACAGCGACCTGGCGCATGTTGTCGCCGAAACGCACAAATTTTGCCCCCTGCCAGTCGTGCCAGGCCCGCGCGGCGCGGCACCACGCGGCCATGCGCTCCAGCACTTCGGGATCCTGCCAATGCCCGACCACCACCTTGCGTCCGAGACGCATCCGGGTGTGGATGAAACCCGCCTCCCGGTCGCCATGGGCCGATTGGTTGAGATTCATGAAGTCCATGTCGATGCTGCTCCAGGGCAGGTCGCGATTGAACTGGGTGTGCAGATGCAGGAAAGGCTTGCGCAGCATCGAGAGTCCGCCGATCCACATTTTCGAAGGCGAAAAGGTGTGCATCCACAACACAAGCCCCGCGCAATTGGGTGCGCTGTTGGCTTCGAGCAGGAGTGCGCGGATCGCGTCGGGCGTGGTGAGCACGGGTTTGAAAACCACCGGCAACGGCAGGGATGCCGCCAGACCTGCGGTGATGGCGCGGGAATTCTCGGCGACCTGGCGGAGGGTTTCCGGGCCGTATAGGTGCTGACTGCCCGTGACAAACCAAATTTCAGGGGTTGTTTTCATTGTGATGCGGATTGTTTGATGATGAGGAGATCTTTCATGACCCGGGAGAGATCCGCCGAACGGTTGACTCCACCGAAGGCGTCATGCAGCGAGAGATAAAGGGCATGGAGTTTCCGATAAGCCCGACGCCGGGCCGGGTCGGGCTTGTATTGGATGGGCCGGACCGAAGTCATGGCCTTCTGCGCCGCCGGGAAGTTCCTGTGCGCACCCGCCAGCACGGCGGCGGAGATCGCCCCACCCAGGGCGCAGGCCTGGCTGGAGCCCGCTACCTGCATGGTGCGGCCGGTCACGTCGGCATAGATCTGCATGAGCATCGGACTCTTCTCCGCGATCCCGCCCGCGCAGACGATGCGCCGGACCGGCACCCCGTATTCCTCGATGCGCTCGATGATGGCGCACGCGCCGAAGGCGGTCGCCTCGACAAGCGCACGGTAAATCTCGGCCCGGGTGGTGTGGAGCGTGGCACCGAGCAGGAGTCCGGAAAGCATGGGATCCACAAGGATGGTGCGGTTGCCGTTGTTCCAATCCAACGCCAGCAGGCCGCTCTGTCCCGGCACCTGTGAGGCAATCTGCTTTTCCAACTTCCCGTAAAGAGCCCCGTCGCCTTCGCAGACCGTCTCGATCCACCATTTGAAAATATCGCCCACGGCGGATTGCCCCGCTTCGATGCCGTAGAATCCGGGAAGAATCGCGCCTTTCACGATGCCGCAGATGCCCGGGATATCGGCGACCTTTTTCGTGGCGGGAACCACCGCGCAATCGCAGGTGGAAGTGCCGATCACCTTCACCAGGGTGCCCTCGGCGATGCCGCTGCCGATCGCGCCGTAGTGGACGTCCATCTCGCCGATCGCCACGGGGATCCCGGGTTTGAGCCCGAGTTTCTGCGCCCACTCCGCACACAACCCGCCCGCCGATGCGGTGGCATCGTGGGCCTTCACGTAAAGGCGGTCACGCAGGGCCGCGAGCTTCGGATCGAGCATCGCCAGAAATTTTTTGTCCGGCAGCCCTTTCCACTCGTCGCAGTAGAGTGCCTTGTGTCCCGCGGCACAGATGCCGCGCCGGACCCGCAGGGGATCGGTGACACCGGCAAGAACAGAGGGCATCCAGTCGCAGAGCTCCACCCAGGAATGGGCGGCGGCGAACACATCCGGCGCGGTCTTGAGACAGTGCCAGATTTTGCTCCAGAACCATTCCGAGGAGTAGGTGTTCCCGCATTTGGCGATGTATTGGGGGCGATGCCTGGCCGCCATCTCGGTGATGCGGGCCGCCTCGCGCCAGCTTGTATGGTCCTTCCACAACCAGCATTGGGCGTGGAGATTTTTCCGCCACTTGGGAAGCATCCCGAGGGCGCGGTTGGAGGCATCGACCGGAATCGGACTGGACCCCGTCGTGTCCACACCGATGGCAATAATCTTGTCCGCCCGGAATCCCTTTGTCGCCGCAGCCTTGGCCAAAGCACCGGTGACACACTGCTCCAGGCAGGACAGATAATCGCCGGGATGTTGCCGTGCGAGATGATGGTCGCGGACATCCAGCAGCACGCCTTCTCTGCCCGAGGGATAGCCGGCCACAGCCGAACCGAGTTCAAGTCCGTCGGCACAACGCACCACGAGGGCGCGGACCGAGTTGGTGCCGTAATCAATGCCAAGGGTGAACATAATTGTGGGGGGAGAATTTCGAGTTATCCCTCCAAATCCAAAAAAAAACCAGTGGGAAAAATATTCCCACGCATTCAATTCTCGCATCCGCAGCGTCAGACATTACAATGGGTGCTTCATCAGCCCGCCCCATGAATAACCGCCCCTTTATCCACGACGATTTTCTTCTCGATACCCCCGCCGCGCGGGAACTCTACCATCGCCACGCGGCCGATCTGCCGATCATCGATTACCACTGCCATCTCCCGCCTGCGGATATCGCCGGGGACATCCGCTGGGGAAACATCGCCACGCTCTGGCTCGGCGGCGATCATTACAAATGGCGCGCAATGCGCTCGGCGGGAGTCCATGAGCGTTACTGCACGGGCGATGCGACGGAATGGGAGAAATTTGAACAATTTGCGACCGTGATGCCGAAGCTGCTGCGGAATCCGCTCTACCACTGGTCCCATTTTGAGCTGGCACGATACTTTGACATCCAGGACCGCCTGCTGAATCCCGAAACCGCCCGCGGCATTTACGACCATTGCAACCGGCTTTTGGCCGGACCCGGTTTTTCCTGTCGCGGGTTGATGAAGAAATCCAGGGTCGAAGTTGTCTGCACCACGGACGATCCCGTGGATTCCCTGGAACATCATGCGGCGATTGCCGCCGACGCCTCCTTCGACATCCAGGTGCGCCCCACCTGGCGGCCCGACAAGGTGCTCGCCATTGACCAGCCCGCCGTCTTCACCCCATGGCTGGAAGCCCTGGAGAAGGCTTCCGGCACCGGCATTGGCACGCTCACAGATCTCATGATGGCACTGCAAATTCGGCACGACTTTTTCGCCTCCCGGGGCTGTCGGCTTTCGGATCGCGGCCTGGACACGTTCTGGGCCGTGGATTGCACGGATCGCGAGGCGGCGGCGATCTTTGCCAAGGTCCGCGCGGGTGCCGGAGTGACGCCCGAAGAGGCGGTGCGCTACAAATCCTTCCTGCTCCACGAACTCGCCGTGATGGATGCCGCGAAAGGCTGGACGATGCAGGTTCATTTCGGTGCCATGCGCAATAATAGTTCCCGGATGAAACAACTGCTCGGGCCGGACACCGGATTCGACTCCATCGGGGATTTGCCGGTGGCGGCCGCACTCTCCCGGCATCTCGACCGGCTGGATCTCGCAGGCAGCCTGCCCAAGACCATCCTCTACAACCTCAATCCCCGCGACAACGAGCTGGTGGCCTCCATGCTCGGAAACTTCCAGGATGGCGTGACCCCCGGCAAGATCCAGTTCGGCAGCGGCTGGTGGTTCCTGGATCAGCTCGATGGCATGACACGGCAGATCGAGGCACTCTCGCAACTGGGGCTTTTGAGCCAGTTTGTCGGCATGCTCACCGACAGCCGATCCTTCCTCTCCTACACCCGTCACGAATATTTCCGGCGCCTGCTTTGCAACATCCTTGGCAACGACATGGAACGCGGGCTCCTGCCCAATGACACCAAACTTGTCGGTCAACTCGTGTCGGATGTGAGCTACCACAACGCCCGTCGCTATTTCGGATTCTACGGGGACCGCTGAAAGCAATCATCCATCGCAAATCGAACCGCTCAACATGCGCTCCGCAAGGCGGCCTTGCTGGTGCGCGACCGGCAAGCCCGTCCGCCTTGCCCTGCGGTGTGCGTGAAAAAACCACGGCCCGTTCAAAAAATCCCTTGATTCGAGCCGGGAAGCCGGGGTAAGGTCCCCGCCTCAGTTTCAAAGACGCGGGCGTAGCTCAGTTGGTAGAGCACTTCCTTGCCAAGGAAGATGTCGAGGGTTCGAATCCCTTCGCCCGCTCCATTTGTCCCGGTGCGACAGGAGGCATCAGACCGCGTCTATTGCGCTCATAATCAGCAACTTCCGAGTGCCCATTTCGTCCGGACTTTTCGTCGGCCTGCGACACGTTTTGACTCCCTGCGCCTGAAATCTGTGCGCGTATTTGTGTACACCCCCGCATCTTGAGTTGCCGTCCGCCCCGCCCATTGCATCCCTCACTGATCTGAATATGAAACGCGTCCTCAATGTCGCAGATGGGGTCTGTTCCTTCGATAATGTCCGGCGGATCGTCCGTGGACCACATGCAGCACATCTGCTTCGAATCCGAATTCTCGCGATGAGTTAGGCGATGCTTGGAATAAATCGTGTGAAGGATGCAGTAAATGCGGGAGAGGCTCTGCTTCATGTGAGGTGGTTGTCCACCCACGACTTGTTGGGCATTTGGTATCATGGCGCGTCGCCTTGGGTAAACAGATGCGACAGCAGTATCCGCCTCTCGCTGTCGCGGATAAAAACCATCATGCCGCCTTTGGTGGTTATCTTTTCGTAACTGCGGCGAGCGGCCTTGCGTGTTCGGTCTGTCAGTCCGTTCAGATACTCTTCAGCAGGCAGAGCCATCACCTTCCGATTGACCACATCGCATTCAATGACAGGGTGTTTCTCGCCGTGTTCGTCCCATGCCTGCATGATCGTCGGCCAGAATTCGGCTATCTGCTCTGTGTAGTCTGGTGTCATTGTCTTATTCGTGCCCAACGTCCCCAGTGACCTATCCCTGCTTGCTTTCGGCATTCCTCCTGCCCGCGAAGCGGAATCAGCAGGAGGTATGCCGAAAGTCCCGAAGGGACAGGGATTAGGTCGACTGGCTCGTTGGGCCTATATTCTCTTCGTTCCATATGTCGGTCGCCGAGCATGGTGTCGAACAACCAAAATGCGAATGGCATCCTCCTGGACACGAAAGAGAAAGTTGAAAGGAAATCGTTTCAGATTCACTCGTCTGAAATTGGCCTTTCTTATATTGTATTTTTCTGGATCGTCGGAGGCATCCTGAACAAAGAGTCGAAATTCAGCGTAAAAGTCGTCGGCAAGCTGAATGCCAGCAACCCGCTCGTAATAATCCATGATTGCATCGACCTCCGAGAAGACCTTCGGATGGAATACAACCCGCAGACTCATCTGCGTTGGGCGATCAGACGGTCGAACTGCTCAAGATTGATTCCCTTGCTGGGATTTGCGTCCAGTTCTGAGTCCCGATGCTCCGCTTCCGCAATTCCATCATCCGAATCAGTAAACAGTGGGGGCAGGGTGTCGAGAATGCGTGAAGCCAGCGTAGCCCTCTGCTGCTCAGGGAGTTCGAAAGCAAGACTTTCAACTTCTGTCAACGTCATCATGGCTGAAATGTAAAAGAGGCGTCACGGG
>DYRR01000059.1 GCA_020718605.1 Chthoniobacter flavus
CACTCCAAGAACATCCAAATACACCCGCCGCAAAAATACGCCGTCCGAACAGGGGTTGGGCGTCTCTTTCGTCCCGGTCCGCGCCAACCGGTCAAGCAAAGCCGACCGGGAAGGAACCAACTGCGCCGAAAGCGGGTTCTCATACGGCACCAACGGCTCCCCCGCCCCGAAACAAAGGGTCGGCAGCAGGAAAACCATGAAATACTTCATCATGAGGAGGAAGGCGGGGAACGCCGGAGAGAAGCCGCCAAACTCGTTGAACCCCGGATAATGTAAAAAGTTATAATACCCCGTAACATTATTTCATTCTTCGTGTTGAACACTTAAATGATAATCGACTCGATGCCACCCATGATTTTAGTCCCCCCTCCACTTCCTGTCGTGAACCACATCCATCACGCCGGCTGGACCGAAACACAGATCACGGTGCCGGGCGGGGAGAATGCGAACAGGCTGACCGACGTTCTATCCCGGCTGCCCCCGGATGCCCAAGTGATCACGGCGGACCTCTTTGGATCGCGATCTGAGATTGGGGAAATGGAAAAAGTGGCGCTCCATGCCGGCATCGGGGCACCGCTCACGCGCGTGCTTTCCATGGCCCCCGGATTCGGAGGTATGCAGCTTGTGGCGGTGTCCGGAGGAAAAGTCACCCCTGTGGTCATCGATGGCACCACCGCCGGATATCTTGTGGAAGGTCCGGATGCCCGGCAGCTTTATCTGGGCAACATGCTGCCTGCGGACATCGCCCTTTCCCGCGAAGCCCAGACGGAATCCGTGTTCTCGCGGATCGAAAATGCGCTGAGCACCGTGGGCATGACATTCCAATCCGTCACGCGCACCTGGTTTTACAACGATCGGATTCTCGACTGGTATGGTCCTTTTAATTCCGTCCGAACCTCCTTTTTCGAACGGCATCGTATCCACCGGATGCCGGCGAGCACCGGCATCGGAGTGCCCAATCCCGCAGGAGCCGCGCTCGTCGCCAAAGTCCAGGCCATGGTGCCAAGGCGGGTGGAATCGGCCGGAGCCACCGTGGTGAGATCGCCATTGCAATGCGATGCGTTCGCCTATGGCAGCGCATTCAGCCGGGCCATGATGGTGCGGGATACCCGCTCACAGACCCTCCACATCTCCGGCACTGCGGCCATCGAACCCGACGGAACCAGCGCACACCCCGAGGATCCTGCGGAGCAAATCCGACTTACCATGGACGTGGTGTGGGCGATTCTCGACGAATCGGAAATGGACTTCGCCGACACGACGCGTGCCGTCGCGTATTTTCGGAATCCGGACGACATCGCCCTCTGGGAGGATTACCTCCGGCGGCAGAAGCTGGAATCCATGCCCGTGATCGCCCTTGTCGGCGACATCTGCCGCGACAACCTCCTCTTCGAACTGGAACTCGAACTCCAGCGGGCCTTGAGATTCAGGGAACCCGCTACCTGCTCAACGTCCGGCGCAGTGGAGCCTTCTTCGGATTGCAGAACATCTGGCGAGCGCAGGTTGCGGTTCCAATGAGCGATCCAACGCGCACCGATCTCGATCTGCTCGACCGTCCGGCGCTGGCCGGTGGAGTCCGTTCGATGGGCGATATGTTGGGGACATATTTTCAGGGGTCCCACCTCAGTTGAAGCCGCAGACCACCCAAATAAATCGCTGGACCGCGCGGCCTTTGGAACGCAACTTCCTTGGCATGTGGAAAAACCTCTCTCAATACCGCGACTTCGCCCTGCTTCTTCTGCGCGTCGGGCTGGGCATCATGTTTCTATACCATGGCTGGCCGATGATCTCCGGCGGATCGGAAAAGTGGATCCAACTGGGCGGCGCGATGAGCGTGCTTGGCATCACCTTTTTCCCGGTCTTCTGGGGCCTCATGGCCGCGCTCACGGAGTTTCTGGGCGGGGCGCTGCTGATTGTGGGAGCGGTCTTCCGTCCGACCGCTCTGCTTCTTGCGTTTGTGATGCTCGTGGCGACGCTCATGCATCTCAACGGAGGCGATGGACTCATGAAAGCCTCGCACGCGATCGAGGTGGGCCTGGTGTTCCTCGCGCTGGTGTTCCTGGGCCCGGGCAGGTTCAGCGTGGATCGCGGTTGATCTCTCCGCCGCCGTCACCCTTTTTCCGATGCTGTCCTTCTCGACCTGCTGGAATTCCGGACGCCACACCGATGGCGCGGCCATGCTGGGCGAGATCGTGGACATGGGATTCCGGCACATAGAACTCGGGCACGGCACCCGCATCTCCCTCATGGAAGGCATCGAGCGCTTCTTCCGCCGGGGCAACATCCGCATCACCAGTCTGCACAACTTCTGTCCGTTGCCCGTGGAAGTGCTGGCGGCCTCGCCCAACTGCTACCAATACACCTCGCACCAAAAGGCCGAGCGCGAGCGGGCGCTCAAACTCACCCTGCGCACCATCGATTTTGCGGAGAAACTCGGGGCCTCCTTTGTGGTGCTCCATCTCGGGCGGGTCCCGATGGGCAATTACACGGACAAACTCATCGCTCTCGCGGAGGGCGGCAAACATCTCAGCCGGGAGTACGTCCGCCTCAAGCTCGCCGCCGTCCGCAAGCGGGAGGCACTGGCACCACTCTATGTGGGGCGCGCCCGCGATGCCCTGCTCAAGATCGCCGAATATGCCTCGGGGAAAAACATCCACCTCGGCATCGAAAGCCGGGAAGCCTTCGAGGAAATCCCCAGTGAGCGTGAAATGCCCGCCCTGCTGGATGAAATCAATTCGCCCTACGTCGGGTACTGGCACGACATCGGGCACGTGCAGATCAAGGAAAACCTCGGGTTTCTCGACCATGCGGAATGGCTGCGCACCATCCGGTCCCGGCTACTCGGGTGCCATCTGCATGATGTCGAATGGCCCGGCGGCGATCACCGCGCCCCCTTCACGGGCGGCATCGACTACGACAAACTTATTCCCCTTTTCCCGCAAACCTGTTTGTTTGTGATGGAAATGAGTCCCCGCCGCAAGAAAGAGGAAATCACCACCGCCCGCGACCGCTGGCTCGCAAAATTCGGCCAGTAGAAATTGAGAGCCGCCTCATCGCGTTTTCCACACATCCAGATCGCCCATCTCATCCATGAAAAAACCCCTGCTTCACCGCATCCTTTCTCTCACGGGCGATTCGCGCATCCAGATGCTCGGAGCCGCCTCTTTTCTCCTCTGCGTGGGCCTGGGGTTCTGGGCCTGGCACGCCGGAATCACTGGGGCGGATCTGCGCATGTGGTTCGGGGAAACACTGGCATTCCTGCGTCACCACCCCTATCTGCTCTTCTTTGCCATCGTGCTGCTGCCCGCGCTTCCCGTGCCCGCCAGTCCACTGCTCATTCTGTCGGGAATCGTGTATGGTTCGCAATTCGGCATGCCCGTGGCCTGCGCCATCACCATCCTCGGGTTGGTTCTCAATATGAGTTGGACCTATGCCGTCGCCGCCGGACCCGCCCGGGCCCTGGTGGAACGCCTGATGCGTCGGCTCGAAGTCCATGTCCCAAAACTCTCCACCGGAGGGGCGTTCCAGCTCATTCTCATCATGCGAATCACCCCGGGATTCCCCTTTTTCCTGCAAAATCTGGTGCTCGGATTTCTGCGCGTGCCGTTCCGTCTCTACCTGCCGATGTCCGCCGCGCTCACCTCGATATTTGCCATTGGATTTGTGGTGTCGGGCGGCGCAATTTTCAAGGGCAATTTCTCCCTGGCCCTGCTCGGCGTGGTGCTCGTGGTGCTGGCGATCACCCTCACCGGCTGGCTCCGGAAACGCTACGCCGCAAAACCCGCCATCGGCCCGGACCCTGAGGAATGAGCCATGGTGGCGGCCCGACCCCATGTGTCAGCCAATTTCGCACTGACACTCGACCTGCGCGCCACCACCGCCTCCCACGCACCCTCGGGATTTGGATCGCGCACGGACAAGCGCCGCCTGCGCGGGCTGCGATCCGAATGTGACGCCCTCCTCGTCGGCCTTGGCACCGCAGTGACGGACCGCATGGGCATGGGAATCTCCGACCCCGCGCTTTGCGCCCGCCGCATCGCCGAGGGGCGTCCGGCCCAGCCGATCCGGGCCATTGTCTCGCGTTCCGGCAACATCCCGTCCGATCTGTCGGCATTGGCCCGACCAGACTGCGGCCCGCTCATTATTTTCACCACACCGACCATGCCCGCCGAAGTCCGGCGCATGTTGGAAGGGCGCGCGGAGGTGGTGATTGCGGACGCCATCGATCCCGCCGAGGTGCTGCGACATCTCGGCGAATGCCATGCGGCGCGCCGGGTCCTGTGCGAAGGCGGCCCCACGCTGCTGCGTTCCCTGCTCGAGGCCAATCTGGTGGATGAACTGCACCTCACCGTCTGCCCCCTGGTGTTCGGGGGGCGGATGGCTCCCGGACTCACCGGCATTCCGGCGGGATTTCTCCCGGAAGAAATCCGCCTGGATATCGTGGAAGCCGTGCCTTCCTCCGCAGAGGAATCCGCGCCGGGAGAGTTCTACCTCCGGGCGCTTGTGCGGAAAGTCTGAGGCTCACCGGAACACGATCCGTCCGTTCTCTTCGTCGGCGGTGATCGTGCTGCCTTCGCCGAACCTGCCTTCCAGCAGTTCGAGACTCAGCGGATCGAGCAGCTCGCGCTGGATGGCGCGTTTGAGCGGGCGCGCACCGAAGGCCGGGTCGTTGCCTTCCTGTGCAATCCGTCGGCGGGCCGCGGGTGAGACCTGGAGATCGAGCTTCTTCGCTCCGAGCCGCCGCTGGACACGGGCGATTTGCAGACCCACGATCCGGTCCAGATCCTCATCACCAAGCCGGTGGAAGACGATCACTTCATCGACGCGGTTGAGAAATTCCGGACGGAAATGCGAGCGCAAAGATTCCATCACGCGCTGGTCGCGCTCTTTCTCGGGCAGATCGCCCGTGATAAACTGGCTCCCGAGATTGCTGGTCATGATGATGACCGTGTTTTTGAAATCCACCGTGCGCCCCTGCCCGTCGGTGAGGCGTCCGTCGTCGAGCACCTGCAGCAGGACATTGAACACGTCGTGATGGGCTTTCTCTATCTCGTCAAAAAGGACCACGCTGTAGGGTTTCCGCCGCACACTTTCGCTGAGCTGGCCGCCCTCCTCGTATCCGACATAGCCGGGGGGCGCGCCGATGAGCCGGGAGACAGTGTGCTTTTCCATATACTCGCTCATGTCGATGCGGGTCATGGCGGATTCGTCGTCAAAGAGAAACTCCGCGAGGGCGCGGCTCAACTCGGTCTTGCCCACCCCGGTCGGTCCCAGAAATATAAAAGAACCGATGGGACGGTTCTCGTCCTGGAGTCCGGCCCGGGCTCGCCGGACGGCATTGCTCACCGCGACAATGGCGTCGCGCTGTCCGACCACGCGCTCGGAAAGGCGCTCCTCCATTTGGACAAGCTTTTCCTTCTCCCCCTCGCGCAGGCGCGAGACGGGAATCCCGGTCCAGCTTCCCACCACTTCGGCGATGTCCTCCTCGGTGACTTCCTCCTTGAGCATGGGTGCTCCGGATTCCTGAAGGCCGGCCAAACGCTGGTTGTGGGATTCCAGGGCGCGATGAAGTTCGGGGAGCCGTCCATATTGGATCTCGCTGGCGCGGGTGAGGTCGCCCTGGCGCTGAAGTCGTTCCAGATCGGTTTTGGCGGCCTCGATGTCCTCCTGCAGCTTGCGGGATTTTTCCAGCTCGCCTTTTTCATTCTGCCACTGCGCCTTCAACGCGGCGGCCTGCTCCTTGAATCCGGCGAGATCCTTTTCCAGCTTGGCAAGGCGCTCGATGCTTGCGGCATCCTTCTCTTTCCTGAGCGCCTGGCGTTCCATCTCGCCCTGCATGATCTGCCGCTCGACCTGATCGATTTCTGTGGGCATGGAATCCAGCTCAATCTTGAGCCGGGACGCCGCCTCATCGACAAGGTCCACCGCTTTGTCCGGAAGGAACCGGTCGGAAATGTAGCGATGCGAAAGGGTCGCGGCGGCCACCAGTGCGGCGTCCTGAATGCGGACGCCATGGTGTACTTCATAGCGTTCCTTGAGTCCGCGCAGGATGGCGATGGTGTCCTCCACGCTGGGTTCATCGACCATCACCGGCTGGAACCGGCGCTCCAACGCGGCGTCTTTCTCGATGTGCTTGCGGTATTCATCCAGCGTGGTCGCCCCGATGGTGCGCAGCTCGCCACGGGCAAGCTGGGGTTTCAGCAGATTGGAGGCGTCCATCGAGCCCTCCGCAGCGCCGGCGCCGACTATGGTGTGCAACTCGTCGATGAAAAGAATCACCGCGCCCTCGGAAGCCGTGATTTCCTTGAGAAACGCCTTGAGCCGGTCCTCGAATTCCCCGCGATACTTCGCGCCGGCGATCATCGCGCCGAGATCCATCGCGATGAGACGCTTGTTCTTGAGCGAATCCGGCACGTCGCCCGCCACGATGCGCCGGGCAAGGCCCTCGACGATGGCGGTCTTGCCCGTGCCCGGCTCGCCGATGAGCACCGGGTTGTTTTTCGTGCGGCGGGAGAGCACCTGCATGATGCGGCGGATTTCATTGTCGCGTCCGATCACGGGATCGATCCTGCCCTGGCGCGCGGCGGACGTGAGGTCGCGCCCGTATTTTTCCAGCGTCTGATATTTCCCCTCGGGTTCCTGATCGGTCACGCGCTGGTTGCCCCGGACCTCGGTGAGCGCCTTGAGCAGCGCCGCGTGGGTTGCCCCGGTGTCGCGGAGTATTTTTCCCGCAGCGTCGTCCTTCGCAAGTGCCAGGAGGAAATGCTCGGCACTCACATACTCGTCCTTGAGCGCGGTCATCTCCTTCTCGGCGGCGTCCAGCACCCGGCGCAGCCCCGCAGAGAGATAGATCTGCCCGTCCCCGCCCTGGACCGATGGTTTACGGCGGAGTTCCTCGTGGATGCGTTTCACCAGTGCCTCGGCGGAGACCCCGGTTTTTTCCAGCAACGGACGGACAATCCCCTCCGGCTGTGACAACAGGGCGAGCAGAAAATGTTCGGGGGCGAGTTCCTGTTGGGAGCGTTCGGAGGCGGCCCGCTGGGCCTCGCCGAAAGCCTCCTGCATTTTGGTGGTAAACCGATCGTTTCTCATAGGGTGTTTGGGTGGGGCGACAATATGCCAAAATCCACAGGAAAAATCAAACCCAGTCGCCGGTGTCGGACAGGGTCTGTCGGCGGATCCTCAGGCAATCTGCCATCGCAGACGGGAGCCGCCGGGAGCCGGGACGGTCTCCCACAGGCGTTCGCCGCCAAGGAACGCCTGGGAATTCGCGCCCCGGCGCACGTTGGGCGGAAGTTTGGTGAGAAACTTCACGTTCCCGCCGCCGATCACGATTTCCTCGGGGAGAAACGTGCGCTGGAGCAATTCGACCACATCGCGGACCGCCGCCTGCCAGCGCAGGAGCCCGACTCTTTTGAGGGTGGCTTTGCAGACCGCCTGCTCCACGGATTTGCCCCTGCTGAAACGCAGTTCGCAAAGCTCCAGAGGAATCACAACGCCCTCGACCACCATGGCCCCGCCCAACCCGGTGCCCAGTCCGAGAAACAGGGTCCGCCCTTTTTCCCAACTGCCCAGCGCCTGCATCGCCGCGTCATTGATGAGACGGACGGGTTTGTCGGAAAGCCGGTGGAAATCAAACCCCATCCAACCCCGTCCGAGATTGGTGGGTTCGTGCATGGGAAATCCGTGTGCGACCGGGGCGGGAAATCCCACCGATACGGCGTCGTAGTGCCATCCCACGGTGACCCGGCGCACTTCCCGCAAAAGAACCGCGGGCGTGAGGTCGGGACCGGACTTGATCTTGTGCCGCCCCGACCGGCCGGTGAGCATGCATTTGATGTTGCTGCCGCCCACGTCCACCACGAGCACACGGGCGGGTGCGGCTTTGCTTTTGTGGGGATGCTTCATGGAATCGATGCGGGAGGCTCAGACCGGGCGTTTAACCGCCAGCACGGTGCGCAACGCCCACAGAGGCAACAGTGCCACGAGCGACATCGCCCCCCAAACCATCCAGCCCGGGACCGCGCGGGGACGGTCCGATGCCACCGCCTCCAGACCGGTCCGGACAACCCCGGCGACGCTCACTTTGAAAAATTCCGGCGAGCGCATGGGATCTTCGGGACCGCGCGCGGCGACCTCCCCGAACTCCGTGTGCACGGGTCCGGGACACAGGGCGGTCACCGTGACCCCCGAGCCGCGCAACTCGATCCGGATGGCCTCGCTGAGGCTGGTCACATAGGCCTTGGTGGCGGCATACACTGCCAGCCCCGGCATCGGGAGGAGGCTGGCGATGGAACTCACGTTGAGAATGCCGGCGCGCTTGTGCTGGCGCAGCATCGGCAACAGCACATAGCTGAGCTTGGTGAGGGCCACGATATTCACCTCCAGCATCCTGCGGATCTTTTCCCAGTCGGAGGACTCAAAGTCGCCATGATCCCCCAAGCCCGCATTGTTGATGAGAAAATCCACGGCGGGGCCATCCCGGTAGATCCAGTCAATGAACTCCTGCAACTGCCCATCATCCGCCAGATCGCACACACGCGGGATCACTTGGAGATGCGGATTCTCGTTTTCCAGCTCCTGCTTGAGCGCTTCGAGCCGGTCGCCACGCCGTGCCACAAGGACCAGACAGGCGGCTGCGGGCGCCAACTGACGGGCAAATTCCCAGCCCAGCCCCGACGAGGCTCCGGTGATCAGAGCCGTGCATCCGGAGAAAAAGTGCGCACTCACTCCGACAGTGTCCCGAGTTGCATCATAAAAATCAACCCCGAACACGACACCCGCCTGAAATTGCATTGGATTTGAGTTGATCGGAGGGGGGCATCCGGCAAAAATCACGGGCAATGAAAAGCAATCTGCTCTCTGCCTGCCGTTCCGCTGTTGTTGTGTGCGATGGCGCGATGGGAACCCAACTCATGCTCCGGGGATTCAAGCCGGGCGACTGTGGAATGCTCTGGAATGAGGAGCGGAGCGAAGATGTCCTGGCCGTCCATGCCGCCTACCATCAGGCGGGATGCCGGCTCATCACGACGAACTCCTTTGGCGGAACAAGATCGATGCTTGCCCGCCACGGACTGGGGGATGAAGTGGCGAACTGGAACCGGAAGGCGGCCATGCTGGCCCGCAGGGCGACCGGTGCGGACGGTTGGGTTTTTGGCGATGTCGGGCCGTTTGGTGATTTTTTGGAACCCCTTGGGGACATGACGGAAGAGAATCTTTCCGAAATATTCCGCGAACAAATCGACGCATTGGTTGAAGGCGGAGCCGATGCCATTCTTGTGGAAACCATGAGTGATCCATCGGAGGCGGCGACGGCAATCCGTGCCTCCAAGGCGGTCGGCAGCCTGCCCGTGGCCGCGACGTTCGCATTTCAAAAATCGGGTGGAATTTTTCGCACGATGATGGGAACCACCGTCTCCGATGCGATCGGGGCGGCACTGGAAGCGGGGGCGGATATTGTGGGCGCCAATTGCGGCACGGACCTGAGTCTGGAGGATTATCTTGCGCTGGCCATGGAACTCAGGAAGGTCGCGGGCGATGCGCCGGTCCTGTTGCAGCCCAATGCCGGATCGCCGAAAACCACCCCCGATGGAATTCACTACGATGCGACGCCGGAGGAAATGGCGGCGCTGGCTCTCGGGCTGCGGGAGGCCGGTGTTTCCATCATTGGAGGATGCTGCGGGACATCCCCCTCACACCTCGGGGCAATGGCTGCGGCTTTGGCGTGAACCACACCGCAAAAATCGCGGTGGATGGGAAGTGGATCACGGTCTCCGAACTCGACCGCACTCTGTCGGACATCCTTTTCGAGGCGGGCTACCCGCTCAACACCCGCTGCAACCAACGCGGACTCTGCCGTGGGTGCCATGTGCTCACAGACACAAGCCCTCCCAGGGATCTGCTTGCCTGCCAACACCGGCTGGCACCCGGAGATTCCCTTTGCATCAAAATTCCGGGGCGATCCCTGCTGTCCCATCCGCCCTCGATCGTCAGCGACTTCCAGACCGGGGTGCCCGTTGGGAACGATCCGATTTTTACCGGGCCGGGCACGCTCGGTGTGGCGGTGGATATCGGGACAACGACCGTGGCCATGATCCTCGCGGAACTCACGAGCGGCAAAGTGCTTGCCAAAGCCACATCGCTCAATGCCCAGGTCTCGCGGGGGGACAATGTCCTGACAAGAATCCAGCTCTGCCAGGACGACAAGGCCAATATCGCCCGGCTGAAAGACGATTTTTGGCGCGCCACCTTCCATCCGCTGCTTCAATCTCTTTTCAGGGATTCCGGAACCGGGATGGAGGATTTGGCCGGCGTGATTGTGGCCGGGAATACGACCATGCTCCACCTCGCCTGCAACACCGATCCCACGCCCTTGGGAACCGTGCCGTTTACCCCCGCTTTTCTGGACCAGCGTGAGTTCCGCGGCGACGCATTTGGTCTTCCGTGCGGCCTCCCCGTCCTATTCCTGCCCGGAATATCGGCCTATGTCGGAGCCGACATCTCCGCCGGCGCGGCGTGCTGCGGCGTGCGCTATGGCGACGCCCCGCAATTGCTCGTGGACGTGGGAACAAACGGCGAAATTCTTTTGTGTGGTCCGAAGGGACATCTCGCATGCGCCACCGCAGCCGGTCCGGCGTTCGAAGGCTGCGGTCTTCTCTGTGGGATGCGCGCGGCCAAAGGTGTCGTCGGGAAGCTGTCGATATCTGCGGAGCCATTCGGGGCGGTGTTTGAAACGGTCGGCGGAGCCTGGGATTCGCCGCTCGGAATCACCGGCTCGGCTTATGTGGATTTTCTCGCCGAAGGACGCCGCACCGGATTGCTCACGGAGAATGGACGCTTCAACAGAACCATCGTGGCGGAAAACCCGGACCATTTCCGGCAGGAGGAAAACGGCCTCGGCTTTCTCCTTTCTCCCCGGCATCCGAACCTGCGCATCGGCGAGGTGGATGTCGCCCTGCTCCTCCAGGCCAAGGCCGCGATCGCTGCGGGCATTGAAACATTGCTGGCAATCCAGAATATTCCGACCGGATCCATCGGGCGGCTTTTTCTCGCCGGCGGATTCGGACTCCATCTCTCGATTCCCAATGCCATTGCATGCGGTCTGCTTCCCGGGTTTCGGGAAGAACAGATCGCGGCGGTTGGCAACACGTCGCTCGGAGGGGCCTACCTCGCCATGCTCGACCGCTCTCTGGCCGCAGAGATGGGCGATCTCCGCGTTGAAACCATCGAACTCAACCTCGATCCGGAATTTGAGGACCGCTTCCTCGATCATCTCTCGCTGCCATGCAACGATCTCCGGTTTGCCGGAAAATAAAGGCGATTTCATCGCCTATTTCATCACTCCGCCCGAATCATTACGATCCTCTGGAGAAAATGGAAAAATGGGGGGATTGTGCGGTGCGCGATCCCGCTCCTCCCGGAGCGGGCTACAGGCCGCTTCGCAGCCCTGCGCGGGAGCGCAGGGATCCGCCAATCCTAACGATTGGGGTCCCTCCGCCGATCGAAAAATCCTCTCGTCCGGCGCGTGCTCCAACCGCCCGCCCGGCAGGATGATTTGGAATCGCTCCGCATCCCACCAGCCTGAGAGAAGATCGCGGAGCAGGGAGGGATCTCCGGCGATGCGCTCGAATTTCCATCCAAGCGAGGCGGCCGCCTTCCCGGCCTCCGCGGCATATTCCCCGGCACCCGGCGTGCCGAGGTCGAGATAGACGGCCCGTCCGTACTGGGCCCAGTTGGCCTTTTCGGATTCGAGGAGAAAATCCACGTCGTCGGGATCGAACTTTTGCGAAAACTCCTCGCGGAGTGACTCCAGACGGCCGGGACCGGGGCAGCGCCCCGCCTTCATCCAACCCGGTGTGTAATAATAGGAGTCGGGACAGGCGGACTGCTGGCACGCGAACTTTTCCTTGCCGCCCATAAAGACCGTGATGCAGTCGTGTCCGCGGGGAATCACCAGCGGGTGGCGGCCAGCGCGCAGTCCCGAGGTGCCCAGCCCGCAAAGGGCGTATGCCAAAACAACCACGTCAATGGAATCGCACTCATCAAAGCGGTCGATCTCGGCCTGGATCTCCTTGCGCAGGTTGTCGGGACGATCATGAAGACCGACCTCCAAAAAACGTATCTCCATGATGTGCGAGAGTCCCTCGCCGTACTGCGCAATTTCATCCTCAAAAACCCGGCATGCCAGCAAACCGATCTTTGGAGAGGAGATCATCAGCCAGATACTTTCATGAAAGCATCCACCTTGGCGAGGATTTCCTGCTCGCTTCCGGGGACACTGAGGACGTCGCACTCGCTGCCGAGGATGAACGGATGCCCGGCGGCGCGCATTTTTTCAACCAGCTCCCGGGAAAGTGATTCGACGGCTTCGACGGTGAGCTGCGGGGAATAGAATTTCTTTGTGGGAAGGTTGCCGTACAGCACGGTGCTTTTTGGCACGAGCGCGGCGTCCTCCCAAAGCGACCGCGAGCAACCCAGGCTCAGCATCGCCGGGTCGAGCGTGGCGAACCGCGAGACCATTTCATTGGTGAGTTCCCCGCAGTTGTGGAAAATCAAATCCACACCCCGTTCCTCGAGAAGCTTTTTGATCCGGCGCATCGGGGACATCACATACCGGTCAAAAATCTCAAAGCTTTCAGAGAGCTGGTTCGGTGAAAAATAGACGCGATTGGCGGCCGGTTCGCAGACGATGATCGCTTTTGCCCCGGCGTCGGCCTGGGCGGCCAGATAGGAGAGGATGATTTCCGTGCCCACTTCCAGGCACTTCTCGACCACCGCCACTTCGGGTTCCTCTTCTCCCGTCATCCCGGTTCCGGCGAGAAAAACCGGCGTAATCGGATCCTTCACAAGTTTTGTCATCAGGGAGAACGGACCGATGCCCATTCCGACAGGCACCAGGGATGTCGCCGATGCAATGTGCGCGATGGCATCGCAGGTTGCGCGCATCCTGGGGGTGGGCTGAAGAGGCTCCGGATCCCCAGGCGACTGGGCGAAGTGGAATCCGTCCACCTCGCCTGACGGAACCCCGAGCGCCCCCAGCATTGCGGATTTTTCCAGAGTCAGATCCATGAGGGGGATCGCCAGAGGCGTCCGAAAGCGTTCGGCGGTCTCAGCCACGACTCCGCCAAGGTGCGGGCCATTGAGGAGGATGGCCCCGGCATCCTGCCTGGTCTGCAGAACAAGATGTGTCCCGATCGGCGCCCGATGGCCCAAAGCGGCCAAATCCAGGAAGAACTGCCGGCTCAAGCTTTCTCCACCCCGAGAAGTTTCAATGCAAGATCCACGGCACTCGCGGCATCGGCACTGTACCCGTCCGCCCCGATCTCGTTCGCATAATCCTGTGTGACCGGTGCGCCCCCGATCATAATTTTCAGATCCTTCAATCCGGCCGCACGAACAGCGAGCACGGTTGATTTCATGGCGGGCATGGTCGTGGTAAGCAATGCGGAAAGAGCAACCAGCGAGGCATTGCTCTCGTTCGCGGCCGCAATAAATTTTTCCGGGGGGACATTCGTGCCGACGTCCACCACGCCGAAATTCGCGCCCTTGAGCATCATCGCGACCAGGTTTTTGCCGATATCGTGAAGGTCGCCCTGCACCGTGCCGATGACGACGGTATTCTTGGGCTTGATGCCGGCCTTGGCCAGCAAGGGCTCAAGCAACGCCATCGATTCTTTCATCGCCCGGGCGGCGATCAGCATCTCCGGAACAAAGACCTCGTTGTTCTTGAATTTCTCGCCGATGGCACTCATCCCCGGCACGAGGCCCCGTTCGACGATGTCGAGCGGCTTCATGCCCTCATCGATGAGAGTCTGTGTCAGGGCTTTGGCGTCATTGCGTTTTCCTTTTTCAACGGCAAGGGAGAGGTCTGCGAGTGTGCTCATAGTTTGGTATTGTTGGAACGACGGCACCCTAGTGATCTTGCGCGACGATGTCTTGTGTTCATGGCGGATTATTTTGTGTTTTCCGCTCCCCTGCCCTTTCCTCCGCCTGTCCGATGCATATCCCAGGAGTCCGATTTTTTGGAGATCTCCGATCTCAGCGGAATCGAGTTTCATTCACGATCAGCCAATCGACGCAATCCGGCGGACAGGACGCGACCTCCGGCGACATCGGGGCTGGGTTGAAGCACCCCAATCGTTAGGATTGGCAGATCCCCGCGCTCCCGCGCAGGGCTACGAAGCAGCCTGTAGCCCGCTCCGGGAGG
>DYRR01000060.1 GCA_020718605.1 Chthoniobacter flavus
TGAGGTTGGCAGGAGTTCGAGCGGGGCTTGTGAGGTGGGCGCGCCGGGTGCGTGGGGGTAGTTGCAATCGGTGCCCGCCGATGGGAAAGCGGACCGCTTGGAATGAAGAGGACGGGGAGTTTCAGGTCATGACAACGAATGTGCGGTGGGAGAAAGTATTTTTATCGCAGGACGTGCTTGAGGGCTTGGCTGTTGCTCATGGATCGCCGCCAGGAAGGCAGGGAGGGTGTCTGGATTTAAAGAGCACATGGACGATCGCGCTGTCGAGGAGTGTGGCGATCACGCCGCCATGCGCACGGTCCGGGTAGCTCTGGAACGCGGGGGACGGCAGCCAGACCGCTGTGGCGACTCCATCCGCCCCCACATCGAAATGCAGGTTCAGCCCGCTGTGATTGCGGACCCCGCAGGCGAAACAATCGCGGTGGAGTTCCTTCAAGGCGTTTTTTTCAGTGGTGGCCGCAGTCGTGTCCATCGTGTCCATGGTGAGCACCGTTGCAGCGGGAATTCTCCCTGTTTACACGGGGCAATTTTCCCAGCAGGCAGGCCGCGGCCAGCTCGGACGGGTCCGACGCATCTCCGGAGAGACAGGTCTCAATCCCCGCGTCGGCAAGCATCAGCAATGCACGTTCGCCGATGGCTGAAACCACGACGGCATCCGTCTGTTGCGCTGCAAGCCACTGCGGCAGCGACCCCGGCTTGTGCTCCGGCGCTGAGAGGAGTGCGCCAGCGCCAATCGACCCGGCCTGGGGGGCCGCTTCGAAAATCAGAAATTCCTTTGCCCCTCCAAAGTGCCCGGAAAATTTTCCATCCGCCATCGGGATGGCGATTTTCATGGTTTCTTCTCCCCTGTTTGATTCAACTTTTGACATATAGAGGAAAGGAGCATATGCCCATAACAAGCCCTGTCAAACTGATTTCCCATGCCGCGCCTTTTTCAGTCCATGGTTGTCAAGGGCGGGCCGCCATGGATTGTCCGGCGATCCAACCCGTCGTCCATGCGGCCTGGAAATTGAATCCGCCGGTGATGCCGTCGATGTCGAGCAGTTCGCCGGCAAAAAACAGTCCCGGGCAGATCCGGCTTTCCATCGTCTTGAAATTCACTTCCGTCAGGCGGACGCCGCCGCAGGTGACAAATTCATCCTTGTTGAGGCTTTTGCCGGTCACGGGAAAGACCGTGCGATGCAGGAGGGTGGCAAGCCTGGTTTGGTGCGAGTGGGTGAGTGCGGACCACCGGGCGTTGGTTGAAATGCCGGCCGCGCGGGCGATCTGCTCCCATAACCGGGCCGGGAGTTGTCCCGGGGGGATATTGGCGACCCTTCGTGCTCCTTGCGTCGCACGGTGTGCCTCAAATGCCTTCGCGATTTCATCGGCGGGGAGGTCCGGCAGCCAGTTCACGGTGAGAGAAAAACGGTGGTCCAAGCCATGCAATTCCCGGGCACCCCAGGCGGAGAGTCGGAGCACGGCGGGCCCGCTCAATCCCCAGTGGGTGGCCAGCAGCGGGCCGCGTTCGTGCAGGGTTGTGCCCGGGACGGATATCGCGGCGTCCCGCACCGCGACGCCCGCCAGAGTCCGCAGCCATGGGGTTTCGATTTGCAGCGTAAAAAGGGACGGCACCGGATCCTGGATGGAATGTCCGAGCCCCATGGCAAGGCCGGCCATGGAGGCCGCGCGGCATCCTCCGGTGGCAAGGAGCAACCGGTCGCAGTGGAGTGTGTCGCCGTGGTCTGTTGCGATGGTGAAGCCGCCCCCGCCGCGTCGTTGCACACTCCGAATCCCGCAGGAATGCCGCATCTCCACTCCCGCCCCGTGCGCGGCACCGATGAGACAGGACACGATCGTCTCCGAATTGTTGCTGACGGGAAACATCCGTCCGTCGGACTCCGTTTTGAGGCGCACACCGCGCGCGGCGAACCAGTCCACAGTGTCCGCCGGGCCGAATCGTCCGAGTGGGCCGATGAGGGCGCGTCCGCCCCGCGGGTAGCACTCGGCCAATTCGCGGGGCTCGAAGCTGGCGTGGGTCACATTGCAGCGTCCGCCGCCCGAGATGCGGACCTTGGCGAGAAATCCCGCGCTTTTTTCCAGCAGCACCACGCGGGTGCCGGATTCCGCCGCCGCGATGGCCGCGAAAAAACCCGCCGCGCCCCCGCCTGCGATGAGGATGTCCGGCCGCGCCATGGGGGATTATTTCGAGAGCCGCAGTTTGCGATCCTCGGGCAGTGGAGAGCTTGCGAGCCAGCGCAGAGCGGCGGCTTTGTCCGTGCGCATCCATTGGCGGGTGGCGTTTTCGATGGCGTTGTTGCGAATGTTGGCATCCCCGATGGTGGCGGCCCAGAATGCGGAGGCTTCGGGATCTTCCCGGGTGGCTTGATTGACAAAATTGGAAACGGCCCAGTCCCGCAGGGTGCCGTTGGGGAGTTTTTCCAGCCAGAGTGAGGCGGAGTGGGAATCCTCGCGCACCCAGGTATTCATGAGTTGCTCGACCGCCTGGATGCGGTCCGGTTCGTCGGTGATGCTCATGGCGGCCGAGGCGGCCAGGGCAGGGTCGGAGTAGGCGAGCTGGCCGACGGCGCTCACGATGGCGTTTTTACGCACCTTTGGATCGGTGAGGGATTGGGCGACGCGCAGGGCTTCGCCGGGATCGTTCATGGCGATGGCGTTGACAATGTTGCCCGCGACCTGTGCGGCCAGATCGGGGTCGCTCAGGGTTTTGAGCCATCGCACGGCAGCTTCGGGATCCTGCTGGGCGTATTGCGAGGCGATGTTCTGATAACTGGAGGAGCGGGCGTCTTTTTCCGTGATCTTGGCGGCGAGCGCGAGTGCCTGGGCCAGATCCTGGGAGGCGATGGAGCCCGAGACGCGGGAGAGGATCTGGTCCCGCAGGGTGGGTTCGGAAAGCGATTCGATCCATTGCACCGCGCCCTCCCGGTCGTTCATGGCCCATTGGGAGAGCGAGTTGGAGAGCTGGTTGATGCGGTTGTCCCCCGAGCTTTCCGCAAGGACAAAGGCGGCGGCGGCGGCGGGATCGGATTCGGACCACGATTGCGCCAGCGCTTCCATGGCGCGGTTGCGGGAGCCGCCCGAAGGCAGAGACTGGACGTAGGTAACAGCGGATGCCGCATCCGTCTGGGCCATTTGGCGGATAATCTGGGCGATGATGTTGCCACGCTGCTTGCCCGCGCCGATGGTTGAGGCCAGTTCCATCGCCTTTGCCGGATCGCGTTGCGCGAGCTGTATGGCCAGGGACTGGATCGCTGCATTTTTGTCGCGGCCTTCCGGCAAGGTGCGCACCCAGGCCGTGGCGGCATCCATGTCTGTATTGGCCCAGGCGGAGGCCGTGGTGCTGATGGCATTCTGGCGGTCGTTGCCCGGTTTCAGGTTGAGGACTTCCCGTGCGGCGGCCTCAGGATCCCGAGCCGCCCATCGATTGAAGATGCCGGAGACGAAACTGTGGCGCCTCCCGCCCAGTCCCGACTCGCTCTGGGCGAGTGCCAACGCCCGCATCGGGTCGCTCTCCGCGATGGAGCCGAGCACGGTCATCCATATATTAATGGTGCGGGAGTTCTTGGCGTTGGCTCGAAGATACGAGAGTGCTCCGGCTTCGTCCGACTCGGCCCAGATACCGAGGATCGTCGAGAGTGCCTGATTTTTCTCATCGGGCAACTGGATTTTTTCGGCGTGAACAAGCGCGGCGGAGAGGTCGCGGGACGCCCATTCCGAAAGCAATTCGCCGCGCAGCACGGATCCTTCCCAGCCGCGGATATCCTTGAGGGCATTGACAGCCTCCTCCAGACGTTCCGGGGGCACCTGATCCGTCAACCGCCTCAACATGCGCGTCCGGAAATAGTTGCCACCCGCCTTGCGAATACCCGCTTTGAAAAACGCGGCAAAGTCGGTGATATCCCCGGCCGACGTACTACCCGAAATGGATGGCTTTGTAGTGCCCGTCGAGGCCCCGCTGCGGGAAGTGGCGGACGGGGTGGAAAATGAGGGGCCAGGCTGGGTGGATGGCTTCGTGTCGGTCTCAGACGAGGATGGGAGATGCAGGGACCGTCCTGCGGCGAATCCAAGGACCAGACAGAGAACGGCGGGAACGGCGAGGCGGGGTGAGATCATGAGTGGCGAGTCTGGAACAATCAGTTCACAAGCGGAAGCATGAGGGCACTGTCATCGGGCAGATTCACCAGAAAGGATCCGCCGTCCCCGGTGGTGGCGGTGCGCATCCCGTCGATGATCACGCCAAGAATCAGATCGTGCTTTTTCCCTCCGGCCTCGAAACGGATCGTGGCGGAGGGTTTGTCAAATCCATACTCCGGTGCGGTGCGTCCCAGCCAGCGCACGGTGCGCAGCCCCGCGAGGGTGTTGACGAGGGATTGTGCGTTCACGGGGTTGGTGTTGGGCGGGGTCGATGTCCACGAGCCGTCGTGTTTGCGCACAAACTGGAGGGTATTCCCCTCCTTGGTGCGCGAGAAGGCGGTGATGGCGGAGGGTTCCGTGTTGAAGATCTGCAGGGTGCGCCACCGGATGGGGTCGGAGGGAATGGAGTTCAGGAGCGATTTGTCCACCGAGACAACAAAGGGTTCGTCCTCGAGGCGCAGGTAAACGGTGTTTCCTTCGGTTTTGCCAAATGAGATCGAGAGAATCGGGTGTTCACCGGCACCCGCCTCGGGGACGTTTTCCGATGCATAGGAACTCAGACCCACCCGCAGGACGGGATTGTCGAGGCCGTATTTTGCGAGGTCGGACGCAGTGTCGGCAACGAAATCCCGGACCTCCCTGGTGCGCAGGAGATCGAGCAGGCGCGTGACTTCCGCCGCATCCGCTTCTCCGCCGCCGGCGATGCTCCAATTTTCGCCGCGGCGATCCAGAACGACACGGGGCGCGCTGCCTGCGCGAAGGGTGATCCGGTCCACGATATCCGGATTGATGCGGGCAAGATGCCGGTCGCGCAGATCGTTGGGAGGGGTGTCGAGGATCGCCGCGAAATCCTGCGGCAGCAGATAGACCGACCCGCGCGCCGCGTATCGGGCGAAGACTCCGTCGGCGGCGGAGTCCTTTCCCTTGGCCCCGAGTTGGATCACCGCGGATTCCTTGTTGTCGGCGGTGAACAGGGAAATGGTTCCCATGGGTTCGGAAAGCCCCTTGGCCGCAAGGTCTCCCCGGTCATCCCCCACAAACGAGGACACTCTGGCCGAAACGATGCGCGTGATGAGTTCGGCGACCCTGAACGCGTCGGCCCGCGCTTTGATCGGGCGCAGCAGGTTCCAATCATCGCCTTCTTTCGACAGTTCCATCTCGCCATCCTTCGTGGATATGAGCACCCGGGCCGCCTGGGTCGCGGAGAAATCCGTGATGCGCGGGTCGCGGAAATCATCCGGAGATTTGTTGATCGCGGTCCGCACCCCGGCGTCCACCACATAGGCTGTCTCGGAATCCTCCTGGCGCAGATAGATTTTTCCATCCACCGCCGTCTCGCGTCCGATGTAAATGGGGGAGGGCGGTTTTTTGCCGGTGAACTCGATCTTCATTTTCGGGCGGGTCAGGGCGAAGGAGCGGAGGTTTTTGCGGGTGGCATCGCCGCTGTTCGGATCGGGTTCGATCACACCTTCCTGCGGGATGCGTTCCAGCACGGTGAGCAGTTGGTCCATGAGCGCGGGATCGGCTCTGTCCTGCACGGGATCGGTGATGCGCCAGGTGTTTCCGGTATGCTTGAGTGTGACAAGAGGAGCGTCACCCCTGGAGATGGTGATGCCGTCGATGTCGTTGCGGTCGAAGGAAACCGCATATTGGTTTTGTGCAAGTCGGGCGCGGGTGCCGGTCTGCCTGTCCGCGTAGAAATGGATGAATGCGAACAGTCCCGCAGCAAGCAGGAAAAGGATGACGGTGGTTCGTGTTTTCATGGGAAACTCAATCCGACGACCGGCGGGCTCAGGCTCTGCGGCGCAACCACACGAAGAATCCGAGCACCCCGGCGCCCGCCGGCACGGCGAACATGCACAGAACGGCAAGGCGCTGGAGTTGGACATCGGTGAGATTGAGGGTGAAGGTCCGGATTTCCTTTGGAGAGATGCCGATGAGGGATTCGCGGTTCACGAGCCAGTTCACGGCGCCCAGAAAGAAGTCAACCCCGGGCATTTCCAATCCGTCGTCGAGAAAGAACGTGGCGTTGGCGATCACCACCAGACGCGAGGAACCCACATGAACGCGGTCGTCCCCGATGGCGCCGATCTCCGAGGCCGCCGCCAGCACCACGGGCGGTCCGTTGTCCTCGCTGGGAATGAAAGTGACCGGGTCGGTGTCCTTGTGCCGGATCGTGGTCTCCCCCCAGAATCCTTCCGCAGCCACCATGAGCCGCGTGATGCGGGGGGCGGCGGGGTTGCCGGTGGAGGGGGGTGCGGGTTTGAGGGAACGGGTGGTGCCCAGCAGTGCCATGCTTGTGCCCGCCAAGCTGCCCGTAATGGGATTGCCGGGCTGGAAGACGGCGCTGGCCTCGCGGAGGATGCCCACAAGCGGTCCCAGATTCACGGTGCGCAGCACCCGGTCGTTGTTGACCTGGATGCCCGCCGTCGCCAGGAAGCGGTGGAGCCGCGGGGCTTCCATCTCGGGATCCATCAGCACAAAAAGACGCCCCTGCCGTTTCCAATAATCCTCCAGAAGCACAATTTCGCGTTCCGAAAAATCATTGCGGGCTCCGGCGACCACGACGGCGGCCGCATTGGATGGAACTTCATCGAAGGTCGAAAAATCCAGCGGTTCGATGCGGATATTCTGCTGTTCCAGCATTCGGCTCATTTTCTCGGTGGGGCTGCCCTCCCGGGTGCCGGGTTCGCCGTGGCCCGTGGTGAAATAAAGGATGTTCTGCTTGCCCTCGGTGACCTCAAGAATGGCCGCTGTGATCGCGCCCTCGCCTTTGAACGCGGAGACCTGCGGCGGCTGGCCGTTCAAGAGTCCGCTGTTGTCGATTTCGGCCATGGCGGTTTCATTGACGAATTTGTGCCGCTCGCCGGCATCGACAATCACCACGTTGTCCCCGGCTCCGAACCGGTATTTGGCCTGGAGTTCGCGGGCGCGGGTGAGGTTCCGGTACGGATCGACCGTCTCGATCGCGATTTTTTTATTCGCGGCGTACTGGTATTCCTTGAGCAGTTCCTGCACGTCCACAAAGACCGGGGAGCCGGGTTTCAGAAAAACGATGAAGCGGATCTTGGAGGGAAGATTGTCGAGCACCTTTCGCGTCTGGTCGGAGAGCGCATATTTCTGTTCCCGGGAAAAGTCCCAGCGCTTGTAGTGGTTGAATGCCAGATAATTCACCATCGCCACAATGGCGGCGAGGATCACGATCTGCAGGGCCACATTGGAGCCGATGCGCAGGCGGTGGATACTGGACGGAACGGGGTGCGGTTTGTCGCTCATGGATGGAAAAGTTTGGCGTCGGGGATCAGGATTTCCATTTGCGCGCCTGGAAAATATGGAGGGTGAGGATCAGCGTGAAGGCGGTCATGCTGAGGTAAAACACGACGGGCCGGGAGTCGATGATGCCTTTGGAGAACTCGCCCATGTGTTCGATGGCGGAGAAGTAACCCACGATATCCCGCAGAAACGGGCTCACGTTGAGCACAATGAAGGAGAGTAATCCCATGAAAAACAACAGGGTGATGGCACAGAAAGACATCACGGCGGCGATGATTTGGTTCCGGGTGAGCACCGAGGCCAGGCAGCCGACGGAGAGATAGAACATGCCCAGCAGGAGCAGCAGCAGATAACTGCCCCAATAGGCGCCGCCCGCCCGCGCGGCTTCGGACCCCGTGATCCACTCGAAGATCCGGAAATACGCCAGACTCGGCAGCCAGAGCACAATGTAGAAAAGAAGCGCCCCGCCGAACTTGGCAAGCACGACCTGGCCGTCCCGCACCGGGGCGGTCATGAGCCCCTCGATCGTGCCCATCTTGAATTCCTCCGCGAAGGTCCGCATCGTGATGAGCGGAAAGACGAGCACAAAACCGAACCAGAACAGCACGGTGTTGAAGAACGCCTCGACCACGGTGATTTCCGTCGGCCCGCGGTTGAGCAGCGAGACACCGGCAAAGAAGTTGAATCCGGTGAGCAGCAGGAAGAAGAACAGGACGACATAGGCGACGGGCGAGTAAAAGTAGGACTTTATCTCACGGAAAAGCAGGGTCAGGAAACGGCTCATGGTGGTGGCGGGCGGGAAAGTTCAGGCGTCGTCGGACTGTGTGATTTCGACAAAAACATCCTCGAGCGTCGCCCGGGCGCGGGAGAGTTCCCGGAGCGGCCATTTCCGGTCCACGGCGAGACGGTGGATGCTCTCGCGGGGATCGGATTCGGCATCGGTCCGCAGACGGAAGGACATCCATTCGCCGGCGGGTTTTGCGACGACCTCCTTCACGCCGTCGAGGGAGCGCAGCAGGCTTTCGGCATCATCCCCGCCGGGCTTGAGTTCGACGTGGAGGCTTCCGGCGGAGCGCAGGTGGCTCAGAAGATTCTGCGGGGAATCGGAGGCCTCGATGCGGCCTTTGTTGAGGATGAGCACGCGGGAGCAGGTCATCTCGACTTCGGGCAGGATGTGGGTGGAAAGCAGAATGGTGTGGTGTTTGCCCAGATTGCGGATGAGATCGCGCACCTGGCGGATCTGGTTGGGGTCCAGGCCGATGGTCGGTTCGTCGAGAATGAGCAGGTCGGGTTCGTGGATCATGGCGTCGGCAAGCCCCACGCGCTGGCGAAAGCCCTTGGAAAGCGTCCCGATGATTTTGTGATCCACCTCCCGCAGATTGCACAGATCCTTCACCTCGGCTGCGCGCTCGCGCAGGCGCCGTCCGTGGAGACCCTTGAGTTTGCCCCGGAATCGGAGGTATTCATCCACCCGCATCTCGGGATAGAGCGGGACATTTTCCGGCATGTAGCCGATGTGTCGGCGCGCCTGGAGCGAGTGGGTGAACACGTCGTATCCGGCCACGCGGGCCCGTCCGGATGTGGCGGGCAGAAATGCCGAGAGGATGCGCATCGTCGTGCTTTTGCCTGCGCCGTTGGGACCCAGAAAGCCGACGATCTCGCCCTTGCCGACCTCGAAGCTGATGTTGTTCACCGCAGTGTGACCCGCGTAGCGTTTGGTCAGGTTTTCGACTTGGATCATGGAGGCGTGGGTGACAGTGGAAAAGGGACATCGTGCCCCGTGGAAAATTCCGGCGACCGGCGCGGTGCCGGAGATGGCCTTTTATATTTGCAAATCCGCGCTTGTCAACCGCGCGACGGTTGACAGCGCTCCGTTTATGGGCCACATAGGGGTCTGTGTTAAAACGATTCACATCTCCCAAGGAAGAGACGCCCGCCGATCCGGTTCCGCCCGCGATTCCGGTTGCGCCTTCTTTCACAACATCCAGTCCAATCCAACCAACACATCAACCTATGGCCGAAGCAATCAACAACCCGAAAAATATTCTTTCCCGCGACGTCGAGATCAAGGGCTCCATCAAATTTCAGAACGAACTCATCATCGATGGAAAGATCGAGGGCGAGATCACCTCGGAAGGCGTGCTCACTGTGGGTGAAAATGCCGAGATCAAAGGCGAGATCCGCACCAAGAGCGTGACGGTTCTTGGCCGGGTCAACGGCAACATCACCGTCCAGGAACGCTGCGAACTTAAGGCCAAAGCCCAACTCGTGGGCGATCTCAAGGCCGCACGGCTCACGATCGAGGAGGGTGCCACGTTTGTCGGCAAATCCGAGGTCACTCCGAACAAGGTCAACATGCCCAAACCGGAATTGGTCCGCGACGAAGACGAGAAGGGCAAAGTCTCCGCCTTTGCGCGCTGATCCCAACGGCCCTCTCCCAAAGGCCAGCGTGAGCCGCAAGCAGGACCTCCGCACACCGGCGAAAATTTCCGTCGCCTGCCCGCATTGTGGGGCGATGCAGGTTGAGTCGGTCTATGCCCAGACCACGCTCTGCCGCAACTGCGGGGAGCATTTTTCGGTCGGCCAGACATCCTCCTCCGGCAAGCCGACGGGCACCGCCGATCCTTCGCGGGGCTTTGGTTCCATGATGTGGGCCACTCTTGGCCGGTGGCTGCCGAAGGTCCGCATCGGCGAACGCAATATCCGCTGCTACCAGTGCGGACACGGCCAGCGGGTGAGCACTTCCGCCAAATCCACCATGTGCGCGAAGTGCAACTCCTACATCGAGATGCAGGACTATCGGATCACGGGCGCTTTCAGCCGCCTGCTGCGAACCCAGGGACGGGTGGTGGTGACCGCCAAGGGGGATCTTGCCAGCACCAAAGTGTATTGTTCCTCCGCGCTCATCGAGGGGAGCGTGCGGGGGCAGCTATGTTGCAGCGGCACCCTCGATATCCGGAGGAAAGGAAAGATCAATGGAGCCATCGAGGCGGATCATGTGGTGATCGGGCGCAAAGCCGACGTGGATTTCGCGCGCCCGCTCCATGTCGGTCAGCTCGAAATTGCGGGCCGTCTGCGCGGGGATATCCTGGCCGCAGGCGGAGTAAAAATCTCGTCCAAGGGGAATCTGACAGGCACGGTGGTGGCCCGGAGCTTTTCCGTGGACAAAGGCGGGGAATTCCACGGACAACTCACCATCGGCATGCCCGACATGTCGGCGGCCGAATTGTTCGGAGGAGATCCGGGCTCCAAAGAACATTCCCAGCTTGACCTGGAACTGCCCCTGCACCCGGCTTCAGAGACAGGAGCGTGAGCGCGCCTATCCGGAAAAATCGTATTTTTCCGGGGGCTTGTGTCATGTCACGGATAGGGGGGAGCGTATCCATCTCGTGCTGATAGGCTGATAGGAAATCGCTTTCGGCCCTCCGGGGCGTTGGCCCGGAGTTTGAAGCAGGAAGCGGTGATTTCCATGCCCGCGATGATAAAAAACAGGGTGTGCCAAATAGTGGCATACCCTCAAAAATTTCGGATGGAACAAATCGGCACCGACGGCGCAGCACCCTCCAGTTGGTGTGAGGCCCGTCCACCAGCATCGCCAGAAACCCGAGCCCGGCCATCACGCACCCGATGACAAGCCACTGCAACCCCGCCGCGCCCGCAACCGCATAACACAAATAAAACACGATGTCCCCGAGCCATTCCCAGCGGAGTTCGCTGCCCAGCCATCCGGAATCGAACGGCGAAAAGTAAAATTGAGCCAGATCCGGCAGCGACCGCTTTTCGACAATCCACCTGCCGAGCGCCACATGCCACCAGGCATCGGATACGCTCACCTGACGGAACGCGATCGGGAAGATCCCCAGAAAAAGCACCAACCATCAGACACGGTTCCGCGATAATGTTCCCGCCTGCCCGGCCGGTTGTTTTTTGCATTTCCTGCGGCGGCGAATAGTTGTCTTTTCGGTCATGCACTCAGTAGCCCATGAGCCGGATTCCCGGAATGCGGGAAAAGTGATCCAGATTTCGTGTCACAAGCGGCCAGTCGCGATGGACCGCAGTGGCTCCGATCCACAGATCGTTGCTCCCGATCAGCAGGCCCTGCTGCCGCAATGTCCGTGCGATCCGGGCATATGTGTCCGCCACCGGACGAGTCACAGGCAGAATCTCAAAAGACTCCACCACCGAGAGGAAGGAGGAATCGCCACGATTCTCGAACCCCTCCGCGTATTCCCCGTAGGCCACGATCGGCAGCCACGCGTAGGATTCCCGGTGCCGACCGAGAAACTTGTGCGCCGCTCCAGGCTTCCGGTTCCTCTCCCGCTGAAAATCGATCAGGAACGTGGTGTCGAAAATCAGGGATTCCATCGGTCGATCGGTGCTGCGTCGGCGGTCTGGGCCGCTTCCAATTGATCCAGAACCCCTTCCAGAACACGCCCGGTTGCCCGGGTCAACAAATCCCCGCACCGACGTGGACCGTCATTCCAACTGGCACGCTTGATCACTTTCGAAAAGGAATCCCGCCGGTCACGCTTCGCCCGGACCAGGCAAAGATACGCCTCTTCATCAATCGAAAGAGTTTTTGTCGCCATACACGTATCAATACACGGTTCTGCCGGTTTGGCAACAAAATGAGGGAAAAGGTACCAGCCATTTATTATTGCCATCTTATGCAGTTCTTCATGGACAACCCTCAACTTCCGATCATTCACCAGGTTTTCACGCACTCGGGCTATCAGCCTGCAGCAGCCGGCTCGTGTGCCCATGCCAAGCTGTCCGTTGATCCAATCGAGTCGGACAGATGTTTGCGCCTGAATCATCTCGGCAAGGAGGCTTTTTCGGACATCGTTTTTTTTGCGGCCGACGGGCTTGCGATCCCGGTCCTTCAAGCTTTCGAGGGGCACTCCGGCAAAACTGTCGGCGAGATCGCCGGACTGATGCTGCCCGAAGGCGCCACCGAGCTCTGGGGAGACGGTCAGCAGGTTCCGGTCGGGGTTGCCAGCCTGAAGCCGGACATTACCGTGATCATTTCCTCGACGAACGATTATCGTCCCAATCCGCTGCGAGTTGCCAAACGAAACTCGCAAAACCGAGTTCGGCCGCAATAGATGGCCGATCCCATTGACAGAGGTAAATGGCTTTCTGCTGATGTCCTCGGCAGGCAGGGAGACACGTTCGAAATCAGGAGCGAGTTGCTGCTTCGCGATTTCAAAGTAGTTCCCTGGGCCGAGCATCACCATGGCCATGTGATGATGCCATGCCCCCCAACCGCGCGCCTGATAGTCCGCCATCCCAAGGGAAGTCTTCGCGTCCTGAAAACCGCGCTCAACCCAGTATCGGACGGCGTGCCGGCGCACCAGAGTCTCCAGCGAAGTGGTCTCGGGAGCATTGCTGAGAAAAAACTTCGTCTCTCCGGTGGCCTCATCCACAGTGCAGACCGCCCACCAGCATCGGGCAGTTTCTTCCTGCCCATCCCAGAGCCACACCCGCTTGCGGCATGCGGATATTTTCAGCGTCCCCTTGGTGGTCTCTCGAATCACGATGATTTTCCACAGGGTCTCTCCATTCTCGGCAAAGACTTCCTGTATCTCCCGGGACTCGGTGCGGGCGCACCGTTTGACGATCTTGCGTCCGAGGCCCTTGCGCCGCTGCGGAAGATAGGGCCTGGGATCCTCCGTGTATATCCTCTGGTTGCCCCGCACATCCCCAACAAAAATGAGCCCCCGCTCCTCAATCTCCCGCAGCAGCCATGGTGTGGATCCGTAGAGCGCATCGAATCCCACCCACCCGAACTTCAATCCCAGATCCACCGCCCGCCCGATCATCTCCAATGCCAGTTCCGGCTTGGAGCGGTGGTGGCGCTCTTCCCGGGGAATCTTCGCCGCCCGACACCTCGCATCATCCTCACTCCAGCACTGGGGCAGGTAGAGACGCCCGTCAACGAGCGCACTGCCCTTGCCGTCACTGAGCGCGGCGAACACGCCAACCTGGCAGTTGTCCACCTTGCCCAGACGCCCGTTCCACTGCCGGGCCACCCCGGCCGACTTGTCGCCCTTCTTTGCGAAGCCGCTCTCGTCGATGAGAAGACCGCTTTCTTCTCCCCCAAGCAATTGGTTCACGTCTCCCGCCACACGCTCCATCAGTGCGCGGTGATTCCATGGCGAATCGCTCAGAAACTGCTGCTGGGACTGATACTCGTATTCCTCCACATACTCCTCCATGCGCTCCATGTTCTTGCGGGGTGCCTTCATCAGCAGGCCGGCCAGGTAGCATCTGGCCTTGTCGCCCACGTTGCGCCGCGCGACGTCGAAATAGCCACGGTATCCTTCGGCGAATTCCATGAAGCGCAGGGAGAGGCCCCTCAACGAGGGGCTGGCCCCAATTTCATTGCGGTGTGTGTGAAATGGCGGATTTTTGTCTTTCCTTGCGGGTCGTGTCCGCCGTCACGATCCGCGACTTTTTTCTCCAAAACGCCACAAAAAGTCAAGATTTTGTTTTAACAATGCAGAACTAGAGAATACTGGATTTCTACCGAAATGGCATATTGAAAACCAATCCGCCTTGAAGCCACAAGCGATTGTTGGTTTTAACCGCTTCCAAACTCCCGCCTCAACCGACCCAGACGCTTGGGGGCGGTGGACTCTACCCAGCCAAGCTTCGTGCAGAGAAATCTGTGCTTTGATTGACCGCGCAGGCCCAGACGTTTTGCCTCC
>DYRR01000193.1 GCA_020718605.1 Chthoniobacter flavus
GCCGGTGACAGTGCCGCACAGCATGAGACCTGCAAGACAGGGCTCATGAAACTGGGTTGCAACGCCCAGATGATAGGCACGAATACGGAGCCGGTTGATTCCGGGTTTCAGATGAGGCCGCAGATCAACGGTGTCGTAATACTGCCACGGCGCGACTTCCCGCGACGGGCCATGAAGGATCCATTCGCCGTTAATCCAAAGCGTGTACCAGGATCCGCAGGTGAGAGAGAGCTGCGCCTGCTCCGCGGCGGACGGCAGGTGAATGTCCGCCGCGAAGTCGGCATACTGATCCGGCGCGGGCTCCAGCCCGTCCGGCCACCACCACTCGCAACCTGAAAAATCAGTTGGCTCCGGTGCTGTCATTCGGAAATTCGGCCCTCGTGATGTGTTACATGCGAAGAAATCGATTCAATGGTTGCGGCCATGCGGGTTGCCTTCCATCGGGTCATCCCCTGCCGGTTTCTGGAAAAGCGCCGACGGCGAGCAGCCCTTGTTTTGTAGAATCGCCACCAGAACGTAATACTGATCCGTCAGCAGGCCCTCATAGCCGCAGCAGGTTCCGTCCCACATGCGCCAGTCGGTGCCCGTGTGCAGGCCGCCGACCGGAATGCGGGCCTCAAACGAATCAAGGATCGCCTGCTCAATCTCCGCTCGTTCCGGACGGTTCAGCAAGCCCAGAGCGCGGATGTAATAATAGGCCATGCTCATCGTTGCGCCGGCCGACTGATAGACCTCGAACAGATCCCGGCCATCCTCGCGATTGAGTCCGCCCGACCCGTGTTTCGGCGTATCCTGCGCCGGCAGCGGCGCGAGCACTCCCGGTACGCCGTACATCCAGCTGGTATAGCCCAATTCCTTGAACCGCGTCTGGATGCGATCCATCAAGGGGGCTCGCTCAGCCGGCGGCACAAGGCCGTAGCAGATGGCCATGCTGTTGATCATGACGAAGGCGTGATCGTGCAACTGCCCGTCCGCACTCTTCCATCCCGCGATCCATCCGGTTGCGGGATTGAACAACGTTGACCAGTAGGCCTCCTTGAGCTTCGCGGCGGACCGGGCATAGCGCGAAGCGTCCTCCCCATATCCCAGCCGGTGCGCCATCCCCGCCGCCAGAGACAGCGCGCGAAAAGCGAGCGCGTTGGAATACGCATCAATATGGCCAAACGTCACCACGTCCCACCAGTTGCACGACCAGATCCGCTCGCCGCTGTTGGCGGTGTATTTCGTACAGACAACAAGCCCCTCGTCATTGCGGAGTCCCATGATGGCCTCCGCGCGATCGCGGATGCGCGACCAGTATTGCTCCAGCCAGCAGGTGTCCTGGTCGTCCGCCGAAAGCACACCCGCCGCAATGACGCAGGACGGATTGGAGTCCATGAAATACTCGGGATATCCGTAGCCGGAGCCGCCGCGCAGCAGCAGTTCCAGGCTGTAGCGGGTCATGCCGTGAACATCAGGAATTCCGCCCCGTCCATGCGCCCGCGCGCCATCGGCAAACTGGTGAATGGTGAACAGGCAGTTGACCGAGGCCGAGTTGTTGCTCATGCCCATCAGTTCCGGACGGAACCCAAAGAACCCCGCCCACATCCGGCGATAGGCCGGATGGTCCGGGCTTTTCTCCGGTGGTGCCGCCACGGGTTCGATCTTCAGGCGGATCTTGTGCCGGCCGGCCTTGAGAAAGAGATCGCCGCCCGCCTGTACTTCGGCACCCGCCACAATTCCGGCCCACAACTGAGCATCCGCGCGATGGCTGTCCATACCGAGCAAGGCGTCGCCCTCCAGCAGCGACAGCCGGATCGACCCGAAATTTGGCGCATGCAGCACCGCGGGGAAAGCGCAGCGCCCCTGCGCTCCGTCCGAATGCGGGTTGATAAGCGGCGCCAGCACGCAGGTCACAGCCTTTTTTAGATTAAACAGGAAGCGCCACACCTCCGCCTCATAGGCTGTTGCATCCTGCGCGATCTCCCATTCGGCATCCATCACCAGTTGCTCAGCCTGCAACTCGAACGAGACCGTGGCCGTCACATTCGCCCCGATCTGGAAGCGGTGGTAGGTGATCCTGGCTCCCTCGACCGACACGGCGCCCTCGCCCATCTGGAATGGCCCGATCCGTCCGTTGTCATCAAACCAAAGGGGTCCCTGCCAGGCCGGATTGGCAGCCATCGTCTGCTTCAGCGAGCCCTCTTCCAGCAGATTTTCCGACTGCCGTCCCGTGCACTCGCAATCCCACGACAGGAACGTCAATGCGGGCCTGCGCAGCGAAAACCCCACGCGGCACCAGGCGTTCTCCATAAAACAAGCCCCCCCCGCGAGGGTGATGCATTCGTTGCCGGGAAGGATCGTGCCCCGCGTCAACGGCGCATGCCAGAGCGTCTGGTTCAGCGGCACGCCTTCCCCATGATTGGAAACATCCCAGCGGATCGTCCGGCGCTGGCGATGATCGCCGCCATAAAACAGAGCAAACGGAACCTGCTCCGGACGGAAATTCTGTTCCCGTCCGGCAAAGCGCTGCCGGGCCGCAACCATGGCCTCGCATTCAAGCCGGAAAGCAATCCCCTCTGCGGGTTGCGCCAGTTTCACTTGCTGTAAAAGGCTGCATTTCTCCGGATCGTCTGACACCGGCAGGGGCAGATCGTCTGTTTCAAAACAAACGACCCACTCCGCCTGCGAGGCAGGCCTGCACAAAATGCGCAGATGTTTTGCAAAACGCCGGAAGCCATTTCCATCCCAATACGCAGGCAGAGTCACCCCTGACAGGGAGACCCGCGATGTAAAAACGCTGGTCTCCTGATAGGACTGATTGATCTGTCCCTGCGCATCATACCGAAAGGGACCGCGTCTAAGTTCAAAGTGTGCGTTCATCGATAGTCGGTCATTTCACTGAATAGCCGTGGGCACTGATTCCTCATATATCCTGCATGCCACTGATGTTGAAATTAATCTGGTTCACGGGGTGATTGTTCGCACGACGCGAAATCCAAGTTCGGGAACCGCCACGCCGTTGCTGATCCAATCCCAGGATCCTTTTGATGGCGTTTTCCCGAGGG
>DYRR01000061.1 GCA_020718605.1 Chthoniobacter flavus
AGTTCGATGGCAACGAGCCCCGCCTGGCGATCCACCCGGCCCGCCAAACCCAGGATCTGAATATCGCGCGGGACGGACTTGAGCACCACTTCGAGAAAAGGCGCCCAGAGGAAGCGATTCTCGGCTCTTTGCAGAAGGGCGGCGGCTCCATCGATCTGCTTGTGGAACAGTGCTTCCTGGGCCAGCGCCTTCTCGCTTTGCTCCTTCTTGACTTTCAGCGTGGACTGCAGCGTGTCGAAATACGATTTGACCCGGCGGGCCTCCGCACCCTTCCACATGAACTGCATCGTGAGGGCGGTGGCGACCAACAGCAGCCCCAGCATGCCGATCTTGATCGGATCGGTCTGGCGCTCCAGACGTTGCTGAAGTTGTTCGTGAAGGAGATTGACGCGGGGTGTCATGGATCGGGGCAATTATTCGTGCATCAATTCCAGTGCGCTGCCGAACGCGACGTTGAGATGACAGGCATCGGAGCCAAGTTCGCCGCGTTTGGCCGCAGAGAGGGACGACTCGCAGCGGTCGAGAGGATCCCAGACTTCGCAGGGCAGATTGATTCCGTCGGAGAGCAATTGCAGAACCATCTCCGAGGCGGCCGGACCGCCGGACACAAACACGCGCCCGATTGTCCGGTCCCATTGTCCCTCGAAAAAGCCAATGGAATTGATCACCTCCCGCGCAAGCGATGAGAGGGAAAGCTGAAGGGCGTCCGCCAGACCGGCATCGCCCTGCTGGAGCAGCATGCGTATCCCCTCGCCGTCCACCGCCGAGCCGCCCATACTCAGATCCGAAACGAGTTGCCTGCCGCCATAGTCAATGGTTCTCACCATGATGAGAGCCCCGGAGAGCCCACCAATCACCGTGCAGTGGTCATAACCGATGTCGAGGAGAAGAAACGGTGTGGACACAAAGACATCCGGCCGGGAGAATTCAAACGCACCGAACAACGCCAGCGGTGCGAGGGTGAGCCGCGCCAGATTGCACCGGTTTTTTGAAAAGGCCTCGCAATATTCGCCAATGCGCACCCGGGACAATCCCGCAACGACAAATTTTTCCTGTTTGCCGGTCCACGCCTTCTTGGATTCCTCGGTCTTGGCGGCATTGTCACAATCCAGGACGAAATCCCGGAGATCCTGGTGCAGCAACGCCGTGCCATTGATTTTGAGGGCGGTGCGCAGCACCTCCAGGGGGGTGGGCGGCTGGTCGATCAAACGCAGCACGGACTGGGGATCGGAAGATGCGAGGCCGTACGCCTTGCCCGACAATCGGAGGTCGCCCAGGAGCAGTTTGAGATGGTGGGCAAGCTGCTCCGCATCCCCCGGGGACGCTCCAATGGGACGGGTTGCGAATCCGGACAACACAATCTGCGAACCACGCCAGTGAAGGTGGACCGCTTTGATCGTGTGCTGGCCGATATCGACGCCCACGGCACTTGAAAAACTCTTTGCCATGTCAGTATTGCCAGCATGAATTATTCCAAACTGAAAGACAGCAAAAAAAATCACCACCCTTACGGATGCCCTATAAGGGGGAGGGTTGGGGCATGTTTACCTTGACGGCGGGGGCAATGGCCACTAGAAAACTCCAGCGTTTCGAGATGGATCCTGCGGGGTGGTGACACCACGCCCGGTGCCCTTTGGCCGGGTGGTTGCCCTCCTGATTCTCTTTCCCGTTCGTACTCCCGCAGTTCCCGGCCTTCAGGAACGGGGAAATCAACCCATGCTTTCACCTATTTCACCCAACAAATGTTCAACAGTATTCTCGGTTTATTCTCCAATGATATCGGCATTGATCTCGGCACCGCAAACACACTGGTCTATGTGAAAGACCATGGCATCGTTCTGCGCGAACCCTCCGTGGTGGCGGTGCAGGCCGGAACCAGCAAGGTGCTCGCCGTCGGCGACGAAGCGAAGCGGATGCTCGGACGAACCCCCGGCAACATTGTCGCAATCCGGCCCCTCAAGGACGGGGTGATCGCCGACTTCGAGGTGACGGAAGCCATGCTCCGGCATTTTATCAACAAGGTCCACAACCGCCGGAAACTCGTCCGGCCCCGCGTGGTCATCGCGGTGCCCTCGGGCATCACCGAGGTCGAAAGACGGGCGGTGAAGGAATCCGCCACCCATGCCGGGGCGCGCGAAGTGTACCTCATCGAGGAACCCATGGCCGCCGCGATCGGGGTGGGGCTTCCCGTGCAGGATGCTGCGGGCAACATGATCATCGACATCGGGGGCGGCACCACGGAAGTGGCGCTCATTTCCCTCTCGGGCATCGTCTTCAGCCGGAGCGTCCGCGTGGCGGGCGACGAATTGGACGAGGCGATCATGCAGTACATGAAGCGCGCCTACAATCTTATGATCGGCGAACGCACCGCAGAGGACATCAAAATCCGCATCGGCTCGGCGTATCCGCTGGACAAGGAAACCACCATGGAAGTGAAAGGCCGGGATCTGGTGGCGGGACTTCCCAAGACACTCAGCATCACCTCACAGGAAGTCCGGGAGGCGCTGCTGGAGCCCATCTCAACCATCGTGGACTCGGTGCGCGTGGCGTTGGAACGCTGTCCTCCGGAGCTCTCCGCCGACCTCGTGGACCGCGGGCTCATCCTGGCCGGCGGCGGTGCCCTGCTGCGCGGACTCGACAGGCTGCTCGCGGAGGAAACGGGCCTTCCGGTCCATGTCGCCGACGATCCCCTGAGCGCCGTGGCCGAAGGGGCGGGCAAAGCCCTTGAGGAAATCAAATTCCTTCGCCAGGTGGCCACGACGGACCGCCAGTGGCGTCAATGAGTGAGCCCGTGGGTCTTCCACACGCCTTTCCTCTCCCGACATGACGCGGGGCACAATCATCTCTGTGGTGGCGTTTCTGCTGTTGCTGGGCGGATTCGCCAGCCTTTCGCCGGTGCGCGTCCAGAAAATGCAGGGATTTTTTCTCGGCATGATGTCCCCGTTTTTGAACACGGGCAGTTCGATGCAGAGAAAAGTGGCGGCGTTCCAGGGCGGCCTCTCGACGCTGCAACAACTGGAGACCGAGGTGAAAAACCTCCGCCTTGAAAACCGCAACTTGAAAGCCACCAACCAACTGCTGGCGGATCTTGCCGGTGAGAACAAGCGGCTTCGCACCGCGCTGACCTACCGCGAGCGATCGACCTTCAAGCTGCTGCCGGCCCGGGTGATTTCCCGCGACCCAAGCAGTTGGTGGAACACGGTGAGAATCGACCGGGGATTTGCCGACGGCGTCAAAACGGACATGGCGGTGCTCACCGAGGAAGGGCTGGTGGGCAAGACCACCACCGTCGCCAAGAATATTTCCATCGTTCTGCTGGTATCCGATGAGAACTGCAAGGTGGCCTCCAATGTGGAGGGGACCCGCGAACAGGGCATTCTCGCCGGGGAACGCATGGCAAACAGCCAGGCTCCCTCGCTCATGTTGCGCTTTCTCTCCAGAGAGGCGAATCTCCAGCCCGGCCAGAAAATTTTTTCCTCCGGCGTGGGCGGCGTGTTCCCCGCCGGCGTGCTGCTCGGCACGGTGCGGGAATTCACGGCGATGGAACTGGACGGACGGGCCTCGATCGTGCCCGCAGTCGATCTCACCACTCTGGACGACGTGTTTGTCGTGAAGGAAACGCGATGATCCGGGGCACATTGATATTTCTTGCGGTGGGCGCGGCGCTCGTGGTGCAGGAGTTCATTCCGCCGCTCCACGCGATGCACGATGCACGGGTATTTCTCCTGCCTGTGGTGATCTTCTACGGCACCCTGGCGCTGCCCTATCCGGCGGTGCTTGGCCTGGCCTTTGCCGGGGGAATGGCCTGGGATCTCACCACCCTTCAGTTTCTCGACGACCGTGTTGAAATTTCCGCAGGATGGTCGATTGTCCTCTTCGGAGTGTTATGTTCGCTCATCCATGGTTTGCGCCCGCTGTTTCTCCGGGGCCGCTGGGAGGTGTACTGCCTCTCCTGCGGCCTGGGCACTTCCGCCGTTGTGTTGGCGGAGTTTCTCATGATCACGCTCCGGCGCGGAACGCCGATATTTTCAGAGGTGCTCTGGTGGCGGGTCGGAGTGCCCGGGATGATCGCGCTGCTGTTGGCACTGCCGGTGTATCTTGTGTTTGGATGGATCGAACGCGCCACCGGTTCCAACCGCCCGGAGGGTCTGCAAATCCCGTAACCCGCCATGGCCGGTAATCGAGTTCATATCCACATCCGGCTTCAGGTGCTTTCGTTCCTGATGCTGCTTTGCCTGGGAGGACTGGCCGCCCGCCTGTGGTGGGTGCAGGTCGCCTGCGGGGCGGAATATACCGCCCGCATCCGCAACAGCTCCCAGGTCACGGTCCGCATCCCCTCCGTGCGCGGGGAAATCCGCGACCGCAACGGAGTCACCCTCGTCACCAATCGCGCGAGTTATGAGGTGGATTTTTATCTGCCCGCCATGGTGAAGGGTTTCCGGGAACGCTTTGGGGAAGTCCCCCTGCATGAATACCGCACCACGGTTGCCGGAATGGCCGAGGACCGGAAAGAGGCCGACATTGTGGAGATCGTCAACCAGGGAGTAATCCCGCGGCTCGAACAACTCGATCTGGCGAAGGAATACAACGCGAAGCGCCTGCGCACCCATTTCCGCAACGATCGCGAGGTGCCGTTCACCTATCTCGAGGATCTGGATTTCAACACCCTGGCCCGCTTTGCCGAGAACGACGCGGGCCTGCCCGGGGTGGACATCACCCTCAAGCCGGTGCGCCGCTATGTGTTCGGGTCCATGGCCGCCCACCTTCTCGGCTATGTCGGAGCGATGCAGGAAATCGACCGGGAGGAATCGAAAAATTTCGACTTCTACCAGGCCGACGTCGAGGGCAAGGCACAGGTCGAACTTTACATGGACAAGTGGCTGCGCGGCAGCCCGGGTGTGCGCGTGATGCGCCGGAACGCCAAAGGCGCCATCGAAGGCCAGCTTCGGTATGATCCCCCGCAGCAGGGCGCAAATGTCCTGCTCACCATCGACGCGCGCATCCAGGCGATCGCCGAAAATGCCATCCGCAATGTGGGCCGCGGCGCCGTCGTGGTGGTGGACCCCAACAACGGAGACATTCTCGCCATGGTGTCCGTCCCCTCCTACGATCCCAACACCTTCATCCCGAGCATCAGCGCCGCGGACTGGGCCGCCCTGCGGGCCGATGAGACCGATCCCCTCACCAACCGCGCCATCAGCGGCTACGCGCCGGGTTCCACCTACAAAATTCCGATCGCCCTTGCGGGACTGCGCAAGGGCCTCACCTCGCGCACTTCCTTCACCTGTTCCGGCGGCGTGACCTATGGGACGCATTACATGAAATGCTGGATCGCGGAAAAAAAAGGCGCCCATGGCTCGCTCACCCTCAGCCAGGCAATCAAGGTTTCCTGCAATGCGTTCTTTTATCAGTATGGCAATGCCGCCGGCATCGAGAACATCGTCGCCACGGGCAACGATCTGGGCCTTGGCCAGCGTTCCGGAATCGAAGTGAGCGGGGAAAGCCCCGGGATTCTTCCGGGCCCGCAATGGCTGGCCGAACACAACCCCCGGGAGCGCTGGTCCAGCGGTCACACCGCGAATGTATCCATCGGCCAGGGCTATGTGCTTGCCACTCCGCTCCAGATGGCCATGGTCGCGGCCACCGTGGCCAACGGCGGCGTCTCCTATTACCCGCGCCTCATCGATCGGGTGGTCTCGCAGTCGGGCGAGGTCCTGCTCCAGGATACACCCAGGGTGCGGGCCAACCTTGTCCAAAGCGGCATCTCCGCCGAGAACATCGAACTGGTCCGCCGCGGCATGTGGAAGGTTGTGAACGAAGGCGGCGGCACGGCCGGACGCGCCCGCCTCAAGGACATCGAGGTCGCCGGCAAGACAGGAACCGCGCAGTTCTGGCGCGGCAAGAAAAAGGACAACCACACCTGGTTCCTCTCCTTCGCACCCTACGAGAATCCGAAATACGCCATCTGCGTGTTCGTGCAGGGCGCCAAGGCCGGCGGACTGGTGTCGGCACCCATCGCGGCGAAGATTTACGAGGAAATCTTCAAGCTCACCGATGCGCCCGACTACCAGCTGGCCGCATTGGAACCGGCCAAGGGCAATTTCCGGTTTGTCCAGGAAATCAATTTCGGGCGGGAAATCCCCGCCGCGATCGGCACCGACGAGGAGACCGGAGGCACGGTCACCAACATCGGTGGCACGGCTCAGGAACAAACTGCGGGAAGTTCCGCAGCACCCAACATCAAACCCGAGGCCGACGAAGAAGGCAGCCTCCGTTCACGCTCCAAAAAGGGCCGGACGGGACCGGCCAAACCCAACTTCTTCCAGCGTCTCTTCAAAAAGAAACCCACACCCGGGGAAAAAAGCGCACCACGGCCCGGCCGATGACCGCGTCTTCTCCCCTCTCCAATTCTGTGAAAAACATGATCAACAAAGTCAAAAAGCTTCTGGGTATCGGGCCCAAAAATCCCGGCACGAAAATTATCATCAACTGTGAAAAACTGGAGCGGCGCGTTGCGCTGCTTGAGGAGGGCCGCCTCGAGGAATACAGCATCGAGCGAACCACCAACCGGAATATCGTCGGCAGCGTCTTCAAGGGCCGCGTAAAAAACATCGAGCACGGTCTCAAGGCCATGTTCGTCGATATCGGGTCCGACAAAAATGCGTTCCTGCATTTCTGGGACGCCCTTCCCGCCGCCCTCGACAGCGGCATCGAGCAGATCCGGCGCACCGACGGTGAGACCAAAAAGTCGGCAAAAAAAATCACCGCCAAGGATATCCCCGACATCTATCCGGTCGGCGCGGAGGTCGTGGTACAGGTGACCAAGGGGCCGATCAGCACCAAGGGCCCGCGGATCACCACCAACATCAGTCTGGCCGGGCGTTATCTCGTGCTGATGCCTTTCAATGATCAGTTCGGCATTTCCCGCAAGATCGACGAACCCAAGGAACGCGCGCGACTGCGCAAAATCCTCCAGGAACTTGAGGTGCCCGAGGGCATGGGCATCATCATCCGCACGGTTGGCGAGGGGCAGCGCGCCCGTTACTTCGTGCGCGACCTCGGCCTGCTTTTGGAACAATGGAATGAGATCGCTGAGAAGATGAAGACGGAGAACGCCCCCGCCTGCCTGTTCCAGGAACCCGACTTGGTGGACCGCACCGTGCGCGATTTTCTCACGGACGAAATCGGCGGCGTGATCTGCGACGACGCCGACGCCGTCGAGCGCATGAAGGATCTTGTGGGGCAGATCTCCCGCCGCTCGCGCGGCCGCATCTCCCACTACGCCGAGCACACGCCGATCTTTGAGAAATTCAACATCCAGAAACAGATCGAGGACGCATTCCACCGCCAGGTCTGGCTGCCATGCGGCGGCTACATCGTCATCGACGAGACAGAGGCGCTCATCGCCATCGACGTGAACAGCGGACGCAACAAGGGCGGCAAGGATCTGGACAAAACCATTCTCAGCACGAACCTTGAGGCGGCCGACGAAATCGCCCGCCAACTCCGGCTGCGCAATATTGGCGGACTCATCATCTGCGATTTCATCGATATGAAGAACCGCAAGGACCAGCAGCAGGTCTTCGCCCGGATGAAGCAGCATCTCAAGCGCGACAAAGCCAAGACGCATGTGCTGCCTCTTTCCGCGCTCGGCCTCATGGAGATGACCCGCCAGCGCGCCCAGGAAAGTCTCAGCGACTCAATCTTCGACACCTGCCCCTACTGCGGCGGCAAGGGCATTGTGAAAAGCACCATGTCCCTGAGCGTGGAACTCCAGCGCAAGCTCCACACCATCATGCGCAAATACCAGGACACCATCCATGAGATCCGCATCATCGTCGCTCCCGCCCTGCTCAACCGCCTGCGCACCGAGGACGAGGAGTTGCTCATCGAGATCGAGAGAAAATATGCCGGACGCCTCACGTTCCGCTCCGATCCCGCGTTCCACCAGGAGAAATTCGTCATCCAGGACGCCCAAACCGAGACGGAACTCACCGCATGAACCCGCTTCCTCCTTGTGTGGTGCGTCCGGCTCTCACGGCTCTCATCAGCCTGGGCCTCTCAGGCTGTGGTGAGATCGAGCGGGAACCCATTCCAACACCCGCGCCCGCACCGCCCCCGACCGCAGACCAGGCGCCGGGATCTCCGAACCCCTCTCCAACCCGGAGCCCCGACTGGTTCCAATCGCATCTGAAAACCGGTGCCAAAAGTCTGGATGCGCCCTCCCACGGCAACCCCTCTCTTTCCTCCACTCCAAAGCCAAGGAAGTAAGGGCGGCCGACTCCCGGTCTCCGGCCCCTCCGATAATGTCCGAGCCAGAGTCAAACACACAGACCAGACTGCGCACCGCCCGCCGGACGCGGAACTGGTGGCGGTTTTGGAACGCCACCCGCCAGGGAATCCGGCGTCTGATCCGGCGCCCGCGCACCGTGGCGGAGAGCCCCAACCTGCTTCCACTGCTCATCCAAGTGTTGGCGGGCTTTTCCAAGATCGACGTGGAATTACTTGAGGAGGAAATCGATTCCAGCCTCGGTTTTCTGCGCTATGACTATCCCGAGGCGGTCTATTCCGACCTGAAAAAGCATTTCCGAAAAGCCCTCGACGAGCATCAGGACCTCGGGGAGATGGCGGAGAAACTTTCCACCCAGCTCGGGCCGGACCAGAAAATCCTGCTCTGCGTCCAGCTCTACGACCTCATCGCGCGCGCGGGGCTCAAACAGGAGCAGGTCATCGCCTACTACTCCTTCATGTCGCGCCTCGGCATGGCCGTACAGGCGATCGACATCGTCTATCAACTCAACGCTTCCGAAAAGGACGAGGACCAAGGCGTCTATCTCGACCGCATTTCCCCGCTGGAAACCATCTCCTTCGGACCCGACGCCACCGCCGAAGTGATCCTGCGCGGGCTGCACGAGGACGGACGGCTCAAGGCCTTCCGTTACCACGACCTGATCCTTCTGAAAAATCTCGGCGCACGGGACATCGTCGTTCGGGGGCGTCCGCTCCGGCCCGGCACATTCTGCCGCGTCTATGCGGGACAGCGCATCATCATTGGCGAGCAGGTGTTCACCCAACAGGATCTGGTGGCATGGTTCAATGCCCGTAAAAATGTGTCCATCCCCGAGGTGTTTCTCAAACTCGCGGGTCCCGACGAGATCGTGCTCGAACGCTCGCGCTCCCGGGACAGCGTGTTGGAAGTGCGCTTCGGACTCAAGGTCGGCATCCGGGCCCTCAAGCCCGTGGAAGTCTCGGTGAACGGAAGCGCCCTCGTCGTGGGGGAGCGTGTCGAGTGCGCACTGGAGGACCGCCTGGAGTTCCGGGGGGGCACCGAACTGGCCCTGGGCGATCTGCGCCGCCGCACCCGCGCCATGGGCGGACGGTTCGCCCTCAATACCACCAAATCGGAATATCTGGTCTCCAACAACCCGGCCCTGCTTCACGAGGACGACATCCTCCTCTCGCCCGGCACCAGCGGGGAGGTGCTGCTCAAGATCACCTGCGACTACGATCACAAAGTCGGCAGCGTGGAGGTGCTGCAGGCCGACCGGCCGATCCTTGTGGGAGACCACCCGGTGCGCAATCGCGCCGCCCTTGCCGACGGGGACATGATCCGCATCGACACCGGCCAGGTGCTCCACTGCGATTTCACAGAACGCATCATCGAGGAGCGGCGCAATATCATCCGGACTCTCGATGTGGACGGACTCAGCGTGTTCTTCCGCGGCGGGGCGACGGCTCTCGATGCCATCTCATTTTCCCTCACCCGCGGAGAAATGGTGTGCGTGATGGGGGCGAGCGGTTCCGGAAAAAGCACTCTGTTGCGCGCGCTCGCCGGCCAGCTCCAGCCTTCCCATGGCGAGGTGCGGCTCAACGGACTCTCGCTCTACGATCATCTCGAAAATCTCAAGGGCTACGTGAGCCACATCCCGCAGGAGGACGCCTTCGACGAGCACCTCACCATCGGCGAAAACCTGGAAATGGCCGCCGCGATCCGCGCCCCCCACCTGGGCCGGGTCGACCGGCGTCGGCGCATCGACGGCAAGCTGATCGAACTCGGCCTCGGCGAACGCCGCGACAGCATCGTGGGAAGTCCCGTCCGCAAAATCCTCAGTGGCGGCGAACGCAAACGCCTCAACATCGGTCTGGACATGATTGGCTCCGCCGACATCTACCTTTTCGACGAGCCCACCTCCGGCCTGTCATCCAAAGACTCCGAGCATGTCGTGGAGATCATCCGGGCCATGTCCCACAACAAGATCGTGTTGGTGACCATCCACCAGCCCTCCTCGAAGATTTTTCAGATGTTTCACAAGGCCGCCCTGCTCGACAAGGGCGGACGGCTCGTGTTTTTCGGGACACCCTCGGAGATGCTCGCCTACTTCGCCGCCGCCGAGCATGAACAGCATTTCGGCACCGAACTGGGCGGGTGTCCGGCCTGCGGCACCACGCGTCCCGAGTTTATTTTCGACGTGCTGGAGACGCCCCTCCGCGACCTCGGCGGGGACATCATTTACGAGGAGAACAACCGCAGCCAGCTCGTGCCGGCCCGGCGCTACTCCCCGGATTTCTGGCGCGACAAATACGAGGCCCACCGCCTGCTTCAGGATGTCCGGCAGGTGCAGTTGAAAAAGGAGGCGCCCGAGCCCCAGCCGCCCACACCGATCCGCGCACCGCATCCCCTGCGGTGGCACGACGAATGGGTCCGCTTCCGCGCCCTCTTGAAACGTGCCTTCATGAGCAAGCTGCGCAACCGCGCAAACCTTCTCACCACCATGGTCGAGGCTCCGGTCCTCGCCGTCCTCATCGCGGCGGTGCTGCGCTACAGCGAGAGCGGCGAGTACACCTTCGCGTCGGCATTCCACATTCCCACCTACCTCTTTCTCGGCCTGGTGGTGGGGATGTTTCTCGGGCTCACCAACAGCGCCGACGACATCATCCGCGACCGCATCGTGCTCCAGCGTGAGCGCAATCTCGACATCCGCCTCGGATATTACATCACGGCAAAATTTCTCACGCTGGCATTGTTCGCGGCGATCCAATGCCTGCTTTTTGTGCTTATCGGAAATTGGATACTGCAGGTCCGCGGCATGTTCTGGCCGCACTTCGGATATCTGTTCGCCACCGCCCTCAGCGGCGTTTCGATCGGACTTCTGGTTTCCTCGCTGGTTCCCGACGGCAAGACCGCCGTGAACATCGTCCCGCTCATTCTGATTCCACAGATCATCCTCGGCGGTGCCCTGATCAAATACGAGGAAATGAACCGGAACCTGGATTTTGTCCACAACCTCAACCGCTGGTTTTCCAACCATCCGGAGGGCCAGGTCCCGCTCCAGAGCGATCTTGTCGTGCCATGGATCTGCGAGTTCATGCCGATGCGCTGGTCCTACGAGGCGCTCGTGGTGGCACAGGCCAAGTCGAACCCCCTCACCCGCCGGCAGGAATGGCTCGGAAAGGCCATCACCGCGCAGGCCTCGCTTGTGAAAACCACACCGAAGGACACACAGGCCGCCTCCCGCCTCGAAGAACTCAAGGAAACCCTGGCCATTCTTTCCGGGCTCGAAGCGGATACTCCCGGGGAAGTGGACCGGCGACTGCGCGAGATCGACCGGCACATCCATCAGCAGGCCGCTTCCCCGCCCGTTCCGCTCCGCGCCCGAAGCACCACCCGGGTTTCGGCGGATCAGCTCTACGTGAACCAAAAAACCGTGGATCTGGTCTCCAAAGCCGAGATGGAACAAATGGATTACAGTCGGCAGGGCCCGATCAATGTGTTCTTCGGTCCCGTGAAACGCGTCTTCGGCATTCCCATAAATCTGCACCTCCTCAACCCCGCCGTACTGGTGGTGTCCTCGCTGCTCATGCTCTACATGCTCTATTTCAGCCTGCGGACCAAACTGCGGCTGCGCGTTCTCTGATCAATTCATCCGCGTGATGCCGCGCGCGATCTGTTCGGCCAGACGCTGGCGGTAGGCCGCGCTCGAACAGATGCGGGCTTCCGACGGATTGGTGAGAAATCCGCACTCCACCAGCACGGCGGGGTTGCGCCCGTGTCGGATCACGTAAAAACCGCGGCGTTTGACCCCGCGGTTTTCAGTGCGCGCAACCCGCATCACACGGCCCAATATCGAAGCCGCAAGTTCGCGCGAATCCGCCCGGTAGTAGAATGTCTCGATCCCGGAAGCCTCCCGTCTCGGGGCGGAATTGAAATGAATGCTCACAAACACGGCGTTCCGGTATCGGTCGCCCAACGCCACGCGCCCCGGCAGCGAGACAAACACATCCCGGCGGCGGGTCATGGCCGTGCGATACCCCTCCGCTCGAAGCAACCGCTCCACCCGCATCGCCACATCCAGGTTGAGGGCTTTTTCCGAAACCCGCTGACCTGGGAGCCCGCCGAGATCGTGACCGCCATGGCCCGGATCGAGCACCACAGTGTCGAAACGATCCAGTGCCCACGCCGACGGGACATTCCACCCGCATACCACAAAGCAAAGCAGCAGGCAAAAAAGACGCAGTGTGATCACCTTGAAACCGGTACCATACCCGGACGCAGTCTCAAAATAATCTTTTCCACAAAAAATTGCGTGATCTCCCCCGTCCCGAACGCTATACCCTCGCGCATGCCCCGCAATCTTCCCCTTCTTGCCGCAGAAACTCTTCGCGGAGCCCGCCCCCGTATCAGCCGATCTCAATCCCTCGTGGGTCTCGACGGTTTTGTGGATACCATCCTGCATGTCGTCGCCAAGCGTGAGTCCGCCACCAAATACTCCCGCACCGAAAAAATGGCGCTTCTCGCCGACAAAATCCGCGAAGCGGCGGGATTCTCGGCAAATATCGAAATGGTCACCCAGATGTTGAAGCTTGGCGGCAACGGCCCGATTATGGCCAACGCCCTGGCCAGTTTCTCCTCACCGGTCACGTATGTGGGCAATCTGGGCTTTCCCCATATCCACCCGGTTTTCGAGACTTTCGCGAAAACGGCGAGGGTGATCTCTGTCGCCGAGCCGGGGTACACGGATGCCGTCGAGTTTCACGACGGAAAACTCATGCTGGGCAAGCACGAGAGCCTCAAGGATGTGACTTGGAAACAGTTGGTAAAGATGACCGGTGAAGCCGAGCTGCTGGAGATTTTTTCGAAGTCCTCGCTGGTCGCACTCGTGAACTGGACGATGCTCCCGCATCTCACCGATATTTTCCGAAAGATCCTCACCCGCATCGCCCCGAAACTGGAGGGGGCCGAGCGGTGGGCATTTTTCGACCTGGCCGATCCCGCCAAGCGCAGCGGGGAAGACATCGCCGAAGTGCTGCGGACCATCGCCCGGTTTGAGAAATATTTCCGGGTCATTCTCGGCCTCAACTTCAACGAGAGCCGCCAGATCGGCAGCGTGCTGGGGATCAAGCCGCCCAAGGAAACCCACGACGCCGTGGCAGCCCACGCCGCCGCGATCCGCTCCAAACTGGGCATCGACACCGTGGTGATTCATCCCACGCACTTCGCCGCCGCCGCCGATGCCTCGGGCAGCGCCGCCGTGGCCGGACCCTTCACGCCAAAGCCAAAAATCACCACCGGCGCGGGCGATCATTTCAACGCCGGGTTCTGCCTGGGCCGGCTCCTGCATTGCGATCTGGAACAGAGCCTGCAAATGGGTGTCGGCACCTCCGGATACTATGTCCGCAACGCCCGCAGCCCGCGCCTCGAGGATCTGCGCAAGTTCCTGCAAACCCTCGGCTGAGTTCCCGGCTCATCGGTGAGCGGCGACACACTTCCTTC
>DYRR01000062.1 GCA_020718605.1 Chthoniobacter flavus
GAACCCCGCCAAGCTGCAAACTCTGATAGACCAATCCCAGTGAACGGGGGCCGGAAAGTTGCCCACCTTCATCCCGTAAGTGTCGCGGAGATTGTCCAGTGGAAGGGATCTCTGGCTCCCAACGGGCTGCTTGAGGATCTGCTGCTCTATGGGAGCTACCCAGAGATACTGACGACAGCGGCGCCCAAAGATCGTCGGGAATATTTGCGCCAGCTCGTGGAGGACTATCTATTCCAGGATATCCTGGAATTTGAACAGCTTCGCAATGCCCGCAAACTCCGTGATCTTACGGTTCTTGTCGCACATCAAATCGGAAGTGAACTTTCGCTCAATGAACTGGCGAACTCACTTCAGATAAGCAAGGCGACCGTCGAACGCTATTTGGATCTTCTGGAGAAAAGTTTTGTGATCTTCCGCGTCGGTGGATTTTCCAAAAATCTCCGCAAGGAGGTCACCAAATCGATGCGTTATTACTTCGTGGACAATGGCATTCGCAACGCGGTGATTGATCAGTTCCAACCCCTGCGTCTGCGTCCGGATCTGGGTGCGCTCTGGGAGAACTTTTTCGTCAATGAACGGCGCCGAAAAATTGAGTACGCCCACTTGGAGTGCCGGGGCTATTTTTGGCGCACGTACGACCAACAGGAAATTGACCGGATCGAAGTGGATGCCGACGGCACGCCGGAGGCTTATGAGTGCAAATGGAAGAAGCAGTCCTATCGTCCGCCTGCGGCCTGGTCGAAAGCTTATCCCGACGCGCCGGTTCATCTCATTCATCACGAGAACTTCATGTTGCACCTCGAATAACCCCGCCTCGGTTTCAATGGCCCTGAAGAATGTCATAGTGTCCAGACTCTGGTCATAAACCGTGACCCGCATCCCGGCGAGAATGCACAGAAAAAGACCCCGGCTACCTCCGGCTCAGCCGCCAGAAGAGGAAGAGTCCGAGTCCGATAAAGAGGATATTGGGCGTCCACACCAGCAGGTCGGGATACATGCCGGGTTTGTCCCGGAAGGTGTCGGCCACGATGATGAACAGGAAATAGACAAACGCGATGGCAAGACTGAAGGCGAATCCGATGGATGTCTCGCGCCGCTGGGCGGTGATGCCGAACGGCACGGCGATCAGCGCAAAGGCAAAGCAGGCCAGGGAAAAGGAGAACCGCTTGTTCACCTCGGTGCGGGTGGCGGACTCCACCTCCGCCTTGTTGCCGCCACGATCCAGGCGGGCATTGAGTTCCTCGAGGGTCATCGAACTGAGCCCGCGGCGTTTCTGATTTTTTTCGTGAAGCTCCTTGAGCGAGATCGAGAGCACACCCTCCTGCATCGTGATCCCGTGCCGAAGTTGGCTCATGAGCCGCGGCGTTTCCTCGTCGGCCTGCTCGAACCGGGCGTCGAAAAGACGCATCCGGATTTCCATGTTTTCCGATGACGCGGTCTTGCCTCCGGAATCGGCTTCGATCCGGCCGCGATGCGCGAAAATGACGCGCCGGGGGGTGTTGCGCTCATCCACTTCGTACACGAAAATATTGTTGAGATCCTGGCCGTTTTTCGACCCGACGTAGATTTTGCGCCCCGGAAACTCTTCGATCACCTGGTCACTGCCAAAGAGGGCGATGGGATTGCTGGTGGCCATTTCGTAGATGGCGATCCGCATTTTCTCGTGGGCGCGGGGCGCGACCTCCACATTGATGTAGAGACAGATGAGGCTGAAAAGCACCGCGAGCCCGATCACGGGCAGGGCGATGCGCGGGATGCCGATGCCGAGTGCCCGCATGGCGGTGAGTTCGTTCTCGGCGGAGAGTTTGCCGAAGACCAGCAGGACGGCGGTGAGAAATCCCCAGGGGATGGTGAAGGAAAGCGAAAACGGCAGCACGTACGCGATGAAGCTCAGGATGAAATCCAGCGGCACATCGTGGTTCACCAGCAGATCCAGGAGACGTTTGAAGACATTTCCCAGTACGAGCACGAGGCTCAGCACCCCGATGGCGAACATCGAGGTCACCAGCACTGCGGAGCCGATATACCGGTCAAGGATTCTCATGGGAACACAGGAGAATGCAGACCGGAAGCCGCCGATGCAAGCAGTTCATCCCAAAAACCGAAATTCCAACCACGAAACACACCAAATTTCACGAAAGGATCAGGGGCCGCGGACCCTTTCAATCCGCCCTCTTTTGTGTCGGGCCTCCAGCCCTGTTGCCTCTTGAATTTTAGTGCCTTTCGTGGTCCCTTCTTCGGAATCCGGGCTCAACCCAGCGCATCGAACATCTTGCGGAATTGCACAATTTTCGCCGCGAAATCCCGTTCCCTGCCCCGGTGCTCCCCGACAACTTCCGGCGGGGCATTGTCCGTAAAAGAGCGGCTCGCGAGCTTTTTGCGGACCTTGTCCAGTTCCGCTTCGGCTTTGGCGATTTCCTTGGAGAGCCTGTCCCGTTCTGCGGAAGGGTCCACCAACCCCTCCAGCGGCATGTAGAGCTGGCCCAGCGGCGTGGGCGCGGAGGGGGTTCCCCTCGGGGGGTAATATTTCGCGTCCAATTCGAGCGGATCCGCCCCCAACAACAGGGCGATCACCGCGACATCGTGTGCGCTCGGATTTTCCACGGGTTGGAGAATGAAACGCACCCGGCGATTGGAGGCGATGTTGTAATCGCGCCGCAAAGCGCGTCCGGCCAGAACGGTTTCGTGCCGCTCGCCAGCCTGCTGATCGGCCTGCGGTGAGAGTCCGTAGTGGTCCTTGAATTCTTTATCGAAGGGTGCGGGCCAGTGCGCGAACTGGATGGTCTCTCCACCCTGATCTGCGGGCAGATCCGCCCGATAGCCCAACCCGTCCCAGAGTTCCTCGGTAATGAAGGGCAGAAACGGATGAAACAACCGCAGCACATGGGCCAGCACGAAGTCCAGCACGGCAAGCGTGTTGTCGCGCAGTTCCTCCGACACCAATCCGGCTTTGGCCGCCTCCAGATACCAATCGCAGAATTCGCTCCAGAAAAATCGGTACAACGCCTGCGTGGCGTCGCTGAATCGGAACTCGTTGAGTGCGCCGGACACGTCCCGGATTGCTTCATCGAGCCGCAGCAGGATCCACCGGTCATCGGGCGTGAGTTTCGCCGCATCGATCTCTCCCTCGACCGGCCCCGGTTGCATCTGGCGGAACCGCGCGGCGTTCCAGAGTTTCGTGCAGAAGTTGCGCCCCAACTCCACATTCTTCTCATCGTAAATCACATCCTGTCCCAGCGGTGCCGAACGCATCACGCCAAAGCGCAGGGCGTCCGCGCCGAATTTTCCGATGAGATCCAGCGGGTCGGGCGAGTTGCCGAGCGATTTCGACATTTTCCGCCCCTGCTTGTCCCGGATGATGCCCGTGAAATAGACGTTCCTGAAGGGCGGTTCGCCCATGAACTCGTAGCCGGCCATGATCATCCGCGCGACCCAGAAGAAGATGATGTCGGGTCCGGTCACAAGATCCGTGGTCGGATAAAACCGGGCCAGCGTGCCGGTCTTTTCCGGCCAGCCCATGGTCGCGAACGGCCACAGCCACGACGAAAACCAGGTGTCCAGCACGTCGCAATCCTGCGTCCATCCCTCCCCCTGCGGGCATTCGATCTGGCAGACCATTTCCTCCCCGCGATACCACACCGGGATGCGATGGCCCCACCAGAGCTGGCGGCTGATGCACCAATCCTGGAGATTTTCCATCCAGTGATCATAGACCTTGGCCCACCGGTCGGGGAAAAATTTGAGATCGCCGTCCGCCACGGCCGCGCGCGCTTTGTCTGCGGAAGGGTATTTCAGAAACCACTGCTCGCTCAAACGCGGCTCCACGGGTACATCGGCGCGTTCGCTGAAACCCACATTGTTCTGATAAGGCTCCTCCTGCACCAGCACGCCGAGTTCGCGCAGATGTTCCACGGCCGCCGCCCGCGCCTCGAACCGGTCGAGGCCCACCAGCGATTCGCCGGCCAGCGCGTTCATCGTGCCGTCTGCATTCATGATGTCGATCTCCGCGAGACCGTGCCGCCGTCCGATCTCGAAATCGGCCTTGTCATGCGCGGGCGTTACTTTCAACACCCCGGTGCCAAACGCAATGTCGATGTGCTCGTCGGCAATGATCGGGATGCGCTTTTCCGCATCGGGAATCTGCACGGGGAGTGGACGGATGGCATGCCTGCCGATGAGATGTTTGTAGCGCGGATCGGCGGGATGCACCGCAATGGCCGAGTCACCGGGAATGGTTTCCGGTCGTGTCGTGGCGATGGTGAGCCATGTGCCGGGTTCACCCTCCACCCGGACCTTGAAATGATAAAGCACGCCGTTCTGCGGCTTCATCACCACTTCCTCATCGGAAAGAGCCGTGAGCGACACGGGACACCAGTTCACCATGCGCTTTCCGCGGTAGATGAATCCTTTTTGGAAAAGGTCCACAAACACCTGCTGCACACACCGGGAGTAGTCCGGGTCCATCGTGAACCGCTCCCGCGACCAGTCGCACGAGGCACCGAGACGTTTGAGCTGTTCGATGATGATTCCGCCGTGCTTTTCCTTCCACTCCCAGACTTTCCCGAGAAATTTTTCACGGCCCAGATCGTCACGATGGCGGATCTCGCCCTTCTTTTTCAGGGTCCGCTCCACCACGGTCTGTGTCGCGATGCCGGCATGGTCCGTGCCAGGCAGCCACAGCACCTCCATGCCGAGCATGCGGGCCCGCCGGGCCAGGATGTCCTGGATGGTGTTGTTGAGCACATGTCCCAGCGTGAGCACTCCGGTCACGTTCGGCGGTGGGATCACAATGGAATAGGAAGGCTTCGCGGAATCCGGGTTTGCCCGGAAATCGCCGCGGGCCAGCCACTCGGCGTAGCGGCGGCTCTCCACAGTGGATGCATCGTAGGTTTTGGGAAGTTCTGACATAGGAATGGCGGGCCGTCCGGGGATGGATTCCGGACAGTCGGGCATCATCCTCTCCCAATGCCCCCGGGGGCAATCCGAAAAACACCGGCAAAAACCCCTTGTCAACCGGGCGGAGCGAAGGCACTTTGCCGTGCTTTATGAGCTTCCGCCAAATCTGCCTCCTGCTCGCCGCGCTGCTCGCGCTGCTGCCCGCCCGCGCACAGGCCGCCGGAGATTGGAAGCTGGTCAAGCACCAGGGCCGCGATCATGTGACGGTTGCCAACATCGCCAATTTTTACGGATTCACCTCCCAGACATCCAGCGGCAACTCTTTCCGTCTCGCGACCGGACGCACCAGTCTTTCGGGCTCGGTCGGCTCGGTCGAGATCCTCATCAACGGCATCAAGTTCATCATGAGCTATCCCGCCGAACAGGTGAACGGCCAGATTCTCATCAGCCGCATGGATCTGAGCAAACTCATCGAACCCGTGCTGCGGCCCGGCCGCATCCAGGGCGGTGCGAACTCCCGCACCATCATCCTCGACGCGGGGCACGGCGGACACGACACCGGTGCCCGCGGGCTCTGGGGCAACGAAAAGAACTTCACACTCGATGTTGCCAACCGCGCCCGCGACCTCCTCACCCGTCTGGGTTATCAGGTTAAAATGACGCGATCCACCGACCGCTTCATTCCGCTGCATGAGCGCGCCGCATTTGCCAACCGCCACCCCAATGCCCTGTTCATAAGCATCCATTTCAACTCCAGCAATAACCGGGATGCCACAGGGATCGAGACCTTCACCCTGGCTCCCCGCGGCGTTCCTTCGACCTGGCAGGACGGACCCCGCGTCTCCGATTTCCAGCTTTGTGCCGGCAACGCAAGGGATGCGGAAAACATGGTGCTGGCCACGGCGGCCCATGCCTCCATGCTTCGGCGCCTGCGCATGCCGGATCGCGGAATCAAACGCGCGCGGTTTGTCGTGATTCGTGAAATCAAAATCCCCGGCGTGCTGCTCGAAGGTGGTTTCGTCACACATTCCACCGACAGCCGCCGCATCGCTTCCCCCGCTTATCGCCAGGAAATGGCCTACTCGATCGTCGATGCGGTGAAATCCTACCGCACTGCGGTCTCCGGCGCCGCCACCAGACCGGTTGCCGTCCAAGCCAACGCCGACGGGACTTCGGAGACTCCCACCGTTATTCTTCAGAGTGCCAACTAAATCCAATTCTCCCGCCACAAGGCCCATCGGCGTCTTCGACTCCGGCGTGGGTGGATTGACGGTTGTGGCCGCCCTGCGCGAGCTTCTGCCTTCCGAGTCCATCGTGTATCTGGGCGACACGGCCCGCGTTCCCTACGGCGGGAAAAGTCGGCGCACGGTGGAGCGATACAGTCTGGAAATTGCGGGACTTCTGCTTGCCGAAGACGCCAAGATGATCGTGGTCGCCTGCAACACCGCCTCCTCGCTGGCCCTGCCACGGCTTGTGGAATCCCTCCGCATCCCGGTGATCGGTGTCGTGGAGCCCGGCGCGAAGGCCGCTGTGGCCGCCACACGCTCAGCGGCCATCGGGGTCATTGGCACCCGGGCCACCATCCGGAGCCAGGCGTACGAGCGGGCTCTGCAGACCCTGTCTCCCGGAGTGCGCGTGGTGGCCCAGGCCTGCCCCCTGCTCGTTCCCCTCATCGAGGAAGGGTGGCTCGACGACCCGGTCACCGACGCCGTCGTGGCCCGGTATCTTGCCCCGCTTCTTGCCGAGAATATCGACACCCTTGTCCTCGGATGCACCCATTATCCACTCCTGCGGACGGCCATTGGTCGCATGGCCGGACCCCAGATCCGCCTTGTGGATTCCGCCCGGCACTGCGCGGAAGCCGTCCGGGACCGGCTCAATTCCGATACAATCGGCACCCCTCCCGGCGCAGAAGGAACACTCCGGGTGCTCCTTACCGATCCGGCGGAACGTTTCCTCGGCATCGCGCGGGAAGCTCTCGCCCTCGACATTGGCACCGTGGAAGAGTGCGGCGTCCAGGGCATCGCGTCCGCCTGATCCCGGATTTTTCAAAATTAAACCAAACAAAGCTTGCAAAACGGGCAGACCCCGTGCATATTGCCCAACTCAATCGCGGGGTGGAGCAGCCCGGTAGCTCGTCAGGCTCATAACCTGAAGGTCGTAGGTTCAAATCCTACCCCCGCAACCACTTTCCATCAACGACTTACGCAGATTTTTCAGCCCGGATTTTCCGGGTTTTTTTGTGTCCGTGACAAATCCGTGACAACAGAGGCTAACCTGTTGTTTTTCTGTTCGTTGTATTTGCGCAACTGGTGATCCCCGCGCCCGTCTTGCGCCTTCCCCTGCGTTCAACGCGAAATCCGAAGTTGGGTGATTATTGGCCAAGCTGTTCGCGTATCCAGCGGGTGCGGCTCCACAGAGGTTCCAGGGAACGTGAGGCATCCGTCGCATCCAGGTATTGCAGCAATAATTTCCGGGCGCCCTCCGTCCTGGAGATCGCGGCGAGCAGCGGCCTGCGATCGGGCGGATTTTCAAGTTGCGCGAAGATATTGGCCAATCGCAGCGCAGCCATTTCATGCAGATCGGCATTCTGCACATCGCTGAGTGCCGCCACGGTGAGGGTCAGAGATTGTTGCCAGTCCTTGGATTGATAAGCCACCAGAGCCTCGACCTCGCGAATTTCGGGCGCAAATTGACCTCGTCCGCCCGGGAACTCTTTCCGATAAGAATCGATGGCGGCAAGAACGGCACCGGGATTCCATGGGCTTTCGTTGGCAATCGGCTTGCGCAGGATCCCTCCGAAAACGCTGGAATTATCGGGAAACGGGACATCGGCAGAATACAAGATCGGACGGGAACCCCGATACAACGCCCGGATTCGATGCACCCAGGCGGCTTCACGCCGGATGCTGTGCGGGTATTGTTTCAGAAACGCATCCGCCTCGGCGGCAAGCCGGGCATAGTCCCGGGTCTCATACCAGTCCTCCGCAGCGGGAAAGGGCGCGTCCGGCCGGGGTTCCTTCGGCAGATCCGCCGTCCGGGTGTGATTGGCGATGAGATACAGGCGCAGGGCGGCCAGCAAATCTCCGACAGGTTTCATCGCGGGATCCGCAAGGGCGGACTCGACGGAATGCATCACCCGCGCATCGTACTCTTCTCCGGCGGGTTGATCTCCGGCACCGGCAGTGCGCAGTGCGTGTCCGATCTTCCAAGCTCCGCACAGAATGGCATCCCGACGGAGCGCGGCGTATCGCGAGGCCACCTGGAGAGGAATATCCGGCATGTCCGCGAGATCGCACAGATCGTTGAGAAACGAAACCACGCAGGCGTCATAGATGCTGTGACAGACGGCGTTCGCGTCTTTTTGCAAACGTAGAACATCGGGGGACCTCTGCGAAATTTCCTGCAGCGGCAGGGCATAGATTGCGGAAAACAACGCCCCGCGCCGCTTGTCTCCGTAATGGTCGTCACGATCCGGCAACTGGAAGGCGTTCAGGTCGGAGTGTTTGAAATCCCGGTCCCGCACATAAGGCTCGCCCGACGCATAGATGTCCTCCGGCCAGATCGTGTCGTCCGGGCGCATTTCCTCGGGAACCGACGGATCGATCGGGGGATAGGCGGTATCGGGATTGGAACGCGAAGGCCGGTGAAACGAGGGGCGCGCGGCCGTCGAAGCTTCCGCACTGGAGGGGCAGTCCTTGAGGAGTCGCAGATACAGAATCGATGCCGTGCGATTGTAGAACGGATCGTCGGCCATCCGTTGTGCCCGCCACGGGGTTGCGCGCCCAAGACGTGGCATCGCCTCCAGGCACAGGAACAGGGCGTGCGCCTGTTCCGATGATCCTTTCAGCGCGAGATCCGCCGCCTTCATCCAGGATTCGAACGCCATTCGGAGGGCATCCATCTTTTCCAGGGTGGGCACGGCATTCTTCCCAAATCCCAACGCCGCCGCGTTCTCGATGCGTTTCACTTCGCCGCCGTTGTCCCCTTCCCCGAAAACCTCGGCCTCATGGAACGGCATCAGGCTCAGAACGCTGCGGCCCGCCGCCCACCCATCGCCCAGCGCGATCCAGTCCGCCGCGCGATCCGACTCCACGGCCCCGGCCCGCAGGGCGAGGATCTGTTGCACGTCCTTCGCGATCTCCGGATTGGCGAAAGCCAGCGCGATGGCCGGTTTGTTCTCCCGCAGTGCCCGCAGACAGACCGCCCTGGATACAAGCTGCCACGACTTGGCGTCCATCTCCGACGGCCCAAGATTTTTCAACTCCTCCAGAGGGGCAAAGAGCAACAGCGCATCGAGATAATACCGCAGTTGCGACCAGGTGATCAGCGTCAGTGCCGGGGAGAGTGCGCTGGCGGAGAGCGGGAGATCCTGAATGCCCGGCGGATACATTTCCGTGTCCAGGTAAGTGGCGATTGTCGGCGAACCCTCCGGCGGCGTTTCCTCCGCCAGAACACCCTGCACGACCCGCACCGCATCGGCCGCCGTTCCAGAATCCTGATAGCACAAGGCCAGTTGGAAACGTGCTCCGCGTCCCAGGGGGCCGAACCCGAAGTCACGATGGAACGCCTGCCAGGTCTCGATTGCCTTTGGAAAATTGCCCGCGCGCTGAAGCACAAGCGCATTCAAAAAAAACAGATCCTCCGAGGAGGCCGCGTCCTTTTCCGGAACTCGGGACAGGATCTCCAACGCCCCGGCGTGGTCTCCCGCCGCACTGGCGGCATGTGCCAGCACAAAGGCCATACGGAGCTCCATTCCGGACGATTGCCATGCCTTCTTTTCTTCCGCCACGGCGACCGCGATGGCGGCAAGGAGCTTTTTGCGCCACTTCGCCACTCGGTCCGGACGATCCCAGACGCCGTCGTTCATATCCGCCTCGCCCGTGGTGCAAATCCAATGCACGGCGGCGGTGGCGATCACGGGATGCCGCGCCAGCTCCCGCAACTCCCCGGCATCCGGCGCCACCAGCAACCCCGCCAGCACCCTCTCAATCATTGCACTGGCGGAGCGGGTCTGTTCCGGATGCTTCCGATCCTGCAACTGATCGAGAAACCAAGCGAGCGCCTTGATGTAATCCCTGCGGAGATATTCGAGCCCCCCCATCCATCCCCTGGCGTCGGCAGCGAAGCGTCCCTCGGGATACCGTTTCAGATAATCCAGCATCGCCGCCTTCGCCCGCTGGATGAGATCCACATTCTCCCGGGCGTTGAAATACGGAACCCGGGTCTGATCCGTATGGCACCGGGCAAGAACAAACCTGGCCGCCTCAACCCTGGCGGAGCCAGGGTACCGGGCGAGCAGATTTTCAAAGACCGGGATGGCGTCGGCCTCCCGTCCGGCCCGGAATAATGCCGCCCCCTGCAGATACAAATAATACGGAGCGAGCCCGGCGGGTGCGGTGCCAAATTTTTTCTCCAGTTCAGATCTCCCCTCACCTTCCAGCGCGGACGACCAGTCGTGCTGCATGCGCCATTGCGCGTACGGGGCGAGGTCCGCCGGCACGACGGCGGCATCCGCGCAAGCATCCCGAAGGTCATGGAGCAGATTGAAGACGTCGCGCACCGCTCCTGTGGCACGGGCAGAGACCAGGGCCGCGTCGAGCGTCACGACGGCCTCCTTGCGCGGCAGAGTTTGGATGGCCTGAATCCATGCGGTGCGCGCCGCCGTTTCGTCAAGGGGCGTCGCCGGAGATTCCACACCGAGCCCCGTCTCGATGAGAAGTTGACCGAGCGATTTGGCCGGCAGTCGCTCCATCTGATGGCCCAGTCCCGGCGGTGCGGGTTCCCACCAACCCGTGCAAAACACAGACACGGCGGGGATCAGATAAACAAGGAGCAACACCAGGATGGGTTTCTTCATCTGTCGGCAACCAATAGCCGCGCACACCGCGAATGGAAAGACTATTGAATCGGCTCAAGCCGCCATGAAAGGGGCCCGGATGGCAGGGCATGAAAAGTGGCCGATCCCGTGGCCATCGACTCTCCGGCGCGCAACCCGGTGAATCGCAGACGCACTCCCGAGGCAAGAGCCGACGGAGCGGGGCGTCCGTCCGATCCTGTGGATAATGCGGCGAGAAAATCACCTTCCGGCAGGTGGCGCAGACCGCCCTCGGGCAGATCGATCCGGAGCACGCGTCCGCCATTGAAAACAACCGGCGCCAGATCCCCCACCCCCCGGTTGGTCAGGACAAAGCGTCCGGAACGCACCGAGTCCGGCACGAATTGAACATCCAACTCCGGTTGTGCATGGAAGCGCGAGGCGATCGTTCCGACATTCCATGCCGCCGCAGCGAGTCCTTTGGTCGGGAACACGAACCATACCTCCCCTGCGGCCCGCGATTGTGCCGACGCCGCCGCAGCGTCCCGCAGTTGTGCGCCCTCGCACTGGCGCAACGCCAGCCAGTCGCCGGGAAGAATCGCATGCCCGTCGATGTGGATGGGTTCCAATGCCCGCAGCAGGGTGATGCCCGGAGCTTTGCCCCGGGTGCTCTCGAAGCGATCCGGGTCGGCGATTTCCTCCCATGTCCATTCCCGTATCTGGCCCAACAAACGCCCCCCGCGAAAGAGTGACAACCGGTTGAAATTTGGAAGACCGGCCAGCCAGGGCTTGTTGCAGGCGGACCATTCCCTGATCCAATGCGCAATCCCGGCGGCATCCGCCAGCGGCACCGGATCGGGTGGAGTCTCCGCCGGAGCGCGTTCGGGATCGATGTCGTAGAGCATGGGGCACACCTCGTCCACCACACGCTCCACCGCGCGCCAGCGATCTCCCTCCCCGATCCAGCCGGCCAGCGCGGTCACTCCCATGTGACGCACCCCGCTGGCGAGACGAAACGAGGCCAGCAGACGGGCATACTCCGGCAAAAGCCGCGACGGACAATCATAGTCAAATTGAATTTCATCCGACATGCCCGCCTGCCATGCGATCCCGGCAAGCGCTACGGGATCGATCCGGGCCGGATCGCGGATTGCGGCATCGATGCGGATCACGGGCACCAACCGCGGAGCATCCCCACACCCCGGTGGAAGCGGAATGAGCGGCGAAGCATGGAGAGATCCGGCGGCGGACAGGCTCACCGTGGCCGCGTGCCAATAGACACGGGTACAGGAAACCCGGCGCAGGGACTCCCGTTCCAAAGCGGAGAATGCTTCCGGACGGTGCCAGACCCAGAAGGAAAGCTCCTTCTTGGGAGCGGTCCGGAGAGGAACCGCCCGGCTCTGGAACAAAACCCAAAGCAACACCGCCCCCGCAACCAGTCCGCCCGCCGATGCAAGGGCCAACCCAGTGCGGCATGCGGAAGACTTCAATACACGTCGCGCTTGTAGCGCTTGTCTTTTTTCATTTGCTCCAGATACAGCGCGGCGCCTTCCCTGCCCAGGCCACCCTGTTCCGCCAGGATGCCGTGCAGTGCCTCATCCACATCCTTGGCCATGCGCGACGCATCACCGCAGACAAACACATGCGCTCCGCCCCCGATCCAGTGCCACAGTTCTGCGGCGGCCTCGCGCATCCGGTCCTGAACATAAATTTTTCCGGCCTGATCCCGGGAAAAGGCCGTGTCGAGCCGGGTCAGAATCCCATCGGCACGATACCGCTCCAGTTCTTCCCCGTACAAGAAGTCCGTCGCGGCATGTTGCTCTCCAAAGAAAAGCCAGTTCTTTCCGCTGGCGCCGCAGACCTTCCGCTCCTGCAGAAACGCCCGGAACGGTGCGACCCCGGTGCCCGGTCCCACCATGATCATCGCGGTGGAGGAATCTTCGGGCATCCGGAACCCCTTGGCGGAATGCACAAACAACGGCACCGGAGTCTCAGGCGTCACCCGCTCGGCAAGCCAACTGGAGCACACCCCCTTGCGCAGACGTTTGCGGATCTCGTATCGCACCGTGCCGATGGTGAAATGAACCGCCTCACCCACCGCTTTCCGGCTCGAAGCGATGGAATAGAGACGCGGCTGCAATTTACGCAGGGTCGGCACAAACTCCTGCGGCGTGAATGTCGTCGAAGGATGTTGATGCAGAAAATCCAGCACATCCTGGCCGCGCAAAAACTGCATGAGATCGTCGCGGCGTTCCGGGGAAAGCAGACTCGCCAGCAAGGGGGCCGAACTTGATCTGTCCACGATTGCCTTCAGAAACTTGCGGTCCGGCAACCCAAGGTCGCAATCGCGCAGGAGCACGTCCCGCACGGGTTCCGGCGGACGCTCTCCGGTCGCCACCGGTTCGCTGCCCGAAAAGCCCAGTCGGCGCAGGATGTCGTCCACCAACTCCGGGTCGTTTTTGCAAAACACTCCCATCGAGTCGCCGCATTCATAGACGAGCCCCGATCCCTCCAGGGAAAGCTCGTAGTGCCGCGTATCCTTGCCGGATCCGGGCAATGTGAGCGGACGATTGACGGTGAGCCGGGCCTGGAACGGATTTTTGCGGGAATACACTTGGGAGGGCATTGGGGACATTCAAGCGGTGAACCGTCAGAAAATGCAAGACTCTTGATGTCGTGAACATTGGCGGAATGGACAACCGTCCGGCAAGTTGGACTGGCGTTTTGGGAGAGTTTGACTCATAGTGTGCGCATTGGAGGGGTGGTAGAGCGGTCGATTGCGCCAGTCTTGAAAACTGGAGAGCCGCAAGGCTCCGTGGGTTCGAATCCCACCCCCTCCGCCATGTGTCCGATCTCCCGCAAACGCTGAAAGTAAGGACAAACATGCATTTGCCGTAAAGCAGGAACAGAGCATTCCCGTGACAAAGACCTCGCATTTTCTCCCCAATCGTTAGGCTTGGCAGATCCCTGCGCTCCCGCGCAGGGCTACGAAGCAGCCTGTAGCCCGCTCCGGGAGGAGCGGGATCGCGCACCGATCCC
>DYRR01000063.1:0-6615 GCA_020718605.1 Chthoniobacter flavus
GGTACGCCTCGAGGATCGCGGACTTGGTCCACTGCCGCTCCAGTTTCACCGCGGCGGCCATTTCGTAGAATTTCCGCCGCAGGCTGCGCGGGGCGGGTTGCGTGAGTTTGATCAATTGCTGGCTTATCGTGGATGCGCCCGAGCGGGGTTTGCGTCCGAGCAGGGCGTCCCGGGAGGCGCGGGCCATTGCGGAAAAATCCACTCCGCGGTGGCTGTGAAATTTTCGGTCCTCCGCCGCGAGTGTGGCATGCACGAGATTGGGTGAAACCTCCTCCAGCGGGGACCAGCGGCTCTCGCGCACCCCGTCGGCGAGCAGAGTGCGCAGCGGAAGCCCGTTGCGGTCGAGAAATTCCACCCCGGGCACCAGACGCAAGTCGAGAGCGGCGGGCAGGGGAACGCTTTCCACCACGATCACCACCAGAATTACAGACCCCAATACGACAACGGGCAATGTCCGGAAAAGCCTGCGAACCAGTCCGGGGCGGTGTTTTGATCCGGATACGGCCGGGGTGGATCTGGGGATTTTATTCATAAAGGCCGCTTCCAGCATGGCATGCAATTTCCATGAAGGAAATTTTGAATATCCACCAATCCGCGCCGTCAAACTGTGCGAGTCACCACCAAACCGACTCGCTTCAACACAATGAAAAAATCAGTCCTCACATTGCTTGCCCTCGCCGCTCTGGCGGCGGGAATCCCCGCCACCGCATCGGCCGATCCCGGATGCCGTCCGCGTTTTGCGCCTCCTCCCGTTTACGGATGCCCGGTGCCTCCTCCCCGTGACTGTCCTCCGCCGAGGGTGATTTTCCGTGGAGTGCCGGATCGGCCCTATTACCGATATCCCGTGTGCCCGCCGCCGCCCCGGTATGAGTATCATGGTCCCTCGGGCCGTCCGGCCTATCCCGTCCGTCCCCGGGGCGGTGCCTGCCTGAGTTTCGGGTATTGACTCTGCGGGCTCAGGGCTCCTGCGATTGGGGGGCACCGGCGGCGGAGAGAATCCCTCCGCCGTCGGGGAACGTGAGCAGGTGCATCGCCCGTTTTCCCGAAGCACTCAGGGAGGCATTGCCCCGGACTCCCGCCACCAGGCCGCGTGTGACCGAAGGATACGCATGCGGAGAGGAACGAATGCCCGAGAGGCGCGCTTCAGTGACCGCGACGGTGGAGGGCACCGCCCGCACCGGCACACCGGTCGTCGTGAGGTGGATTTCCCATGAGACCGGGTTGGATGCCGCCAGATCGGCGCCGGCCAGCCATGGGTAGCGGCGCACGAGCTGGAAATTGGGTGAGTTGGGAATCAAAACCCGGAAGAACGGCTCGGAGCGGCGGAGAAACTGGGCCACGGTGAGCGCGGGTTCCTTTTTTTTCGCCAGATAAAACGAGGCGACATCCATGCCCACAAGATTCATGCCGTTGTACAGTCCGTGCCGGTTGGGGGAGTCCGCGCTGTATTGGCCATACCATTCCTCGAACCGGGTGTTCAGGAGCAGGGCGATTTCGAAATGGACGTGGGCCCTTTCCAGACTGATGCCCGCGCCGGTCCAGCCGAGAATGCCGATGGGTTGGCCCTGACGGACCGTTGCACCGGGAGAAACGGAGGCGGACCGCAGATGGGCATAGAGCGAGTAGTAGCGGCAACCTTCCCACAAATGTTCGATCACCACATAGATCCCGTAATTCGAAGCGCCGGCCACGGGATTCACATGCACGACTTTGCCGACATCGACGGCCAGCACGGGATCCAGGGGAATGCCGGACGGATCGCGCTGCATGGGCCGGATGTCGATTCCCTCGTGGAACTTGGTAAAAATCCGTCCTGCGGGCGTGTCGCGCGGGTTGCGCACAAATCCATATTGACCGCCCTGCCAGGGGTTGGATTTCTCGCCCTGGAAGTTGCGCTCCACATACATGTAGAAATCGGGACCACCGCCCCGGTACAGCGCATCGTTCCTGGTGGGAAGGATCAACGACTGCTGCGAGCGCGCGGGATGCGCGAGCCCGAGTGCGAGCAGGATCGAAATAAGTGCCACCTTTCTCATGGTGCGGGCAAAGGATCCAAACTCGAATTCGGTTGGGAGGGAAAGGTGGGAGCCTGGGGTGTGAAGGAACCCGAGGGCGGTCGGTAGGGCGCCGGAGGGGTGGGTGTCGCGAATCGGTCCGTGGCCTCCAGTTTGGGCGCGGGTTCTGTGCCGGTCGGATTCTCAGATGTCGTGGCGGCCTTGAGCTTGAAAGAACTTCTCAATTTGGCGATTTCCTCCGCAGTCAATCCGGCGGGCACCACAAAAATTCCGTCCGGAATTCTTTTGTCCACCACCAGATCGGTGACTTGGCGGCCGTTCATGGAAAATATCATGGATTTGCCGCGATTCTGGACCGTGTAGGCATCCAGAAGTCCTTTGCCGTGGTAGTCCAGATAGAAGGCGCACCCCATGGTGCCGTCCGGGGATTCAAAGGGAAAAATAAAATCCACATCCCGGGCGTTGATCACCGGGATCCGCCCGACGAATCCTCTGCGCTTCGCGTTGGCAAAGGTCACCGGCAGGGTGAAGGTTTCCCCGTTGGATTGCGGAACCTCTCCGGTCACCGAGAGAATCACTTTGGGCTTTTTCGCGCCCGCCCCGAGGAAAGGGGCGAGTCCGGCGAGCAGAATACAAAAAATCCGGCGGGTTTTCATCCCCGCAAGGATGCCTGCCTCGCTGGGGAATTGCAACTCCGGGAAAACCGGTTACAATGCCCCCCATGAATCGACTCCTATATTCCGCGATGCTTCTTCTGCTGTGCTCGTTGCCCGGGGGTTGTGCGCTGTGGCCATGGTCTCATGAGCCGGCGCCGTCCGAATCCGAACTGCGTCCGGGCGTCGTTTCCCGGACCCTCAATCTCATGCGCGGATCGCCCGATCGCATCGAAACTGCGGGACGCAAGGGGGCCAACCGTCTTCACATGGAAGTTCAGACCACGCCGCAACCGCTGAAGCTCTCCAAGACCCGGCGGCTTTCCGTTCAGGTGCGCATTTCCAATCCCACCAAGAAAACGCTCTCGTTGCAGTTCCCCACCACGCAGCGGTTGGAGATCACCCTGCAAACCGCAGATGGCCGGGTGATCGAACGTTGGTCGGAGGATCGCGCTTTTTCAAATATGATCGGCCATCTCGCGGTCAATCCCGGCGAGCGGGTGGAGTTCAACGAATCGCTCTCCGTCCGCGAAGCCAGGGCCGGCTCGGAACTCATGGTCGAGGCGAGTGTGCCCGGCTATCCCGACCTCGTGTCGAAGGTCAGCGTGACTCCCGAGCCTTGATATCCTCCCACAGCGCGTCCTGCGCGGCGGCGGTCATGTCCGACAGCGATTGTCCCGCCTGTGCCGCCCGGAGTTCCATGGCGCGGAAACGGCGCTCGAACTTGGCGGCGGCCCCCCGCAGGCTCAACTCGGCGTCGATGCCCCGTTTCCGGGCGAGATTTGTCACGGCAAAAAGCAAATCGCCGAGTTCCTCCTCCACGCCGCAGTCCCCGGCCATGGCCCGTTCGAGTTCTTCGGTTTCCTCGCGCACCTTCGCCAGCACCTGATCCGCGCTGTCCCAGTCGAACCCGGCGCGGGCCGCTTTTTTCCCCACTTTCTGCGCGCGGGCGAGGGAAGGCAGCGCGGAGGGAACACCGTCCAGAGCGGACTGGCGGCCTTTGTTCTCCCCCGCCTTGATCACATCCCACTGCTTCAGGACCGCCTCGCTGTCGGCAAGTTCGGTGCCGCCGAAAACATGGGGGTGGCGCCGGATGAGTTTGTCGGCGGTCTCCCCGGCGACGCGGGCCAGGTCGAACCGCCCCTCCTCCTCGGCCATGCGGGAATGCATCACCACTTGAAGCAACAGATCTCCGAGTTCTTCCCGGAAATTTTCCTCGTCGTGTTCGCGCACCGCATCGACCAGTTCATAGCATTCCTCGATGAGTCCGGGCAGCAGGCTTTCGTGCGTCTGTTCGATGTCCCACGGGCAACCGCCCGGACCGCGCAGCCGGGACACCACGGCGCTGAGGCGTTCCACTCCGGTGAGATCGGGAAAGGGATCGCTCATGGGGCTCGACGTGTTGCGGATCAAACCTCCGGAAAGCCGGTCCAGACCGCGCCGTTTTTTGAGGATTCGACTGCGGTGCGCACAAAGGCCATGCCGTGAACCCCGTCGTCGGCGTTGGAAATCTGGGAGGCGAAGAGGATGCCGCGTCCGCCGCCGACCATGCCCATTTTCAATTTGCGATTTATCATATCGGGTCTTTCGGTTCGGCTTGGGGTTTATGCCTGTGCGATGGCAACCGGCTCTCCGGTGCGGGCCGAGGTGTAGGTGGCGTCGATGATCTGCATGAGGGCCAGTGCCTGCGCCGGGGTGTTCAGTGGCACCTCGGTGCCCTCGACCGACCGGATAAAATTCATGGCGGATCGAATGCGGCCCATGGATTCGTCCTTGGGCACGATGATGTTGCGGTTCACCGAGCGTCCGTTTTCCTGGGTGTAAAGCTCGCAACTGTCCACGGCGGTTTCGTCCATTCCGTCGATTCCAAACATGCGGCGGACGGCACCCCCGGCTTTGGTGCCCTGGAAGGTCACGGAAACTTCCTCCCCCTTCACCATCTCCGCCCACGAGATCTGGAAGGAGAGAACCTGGCCGCCGGTGAAGGTGATCATGCCATGGGCGGCATTTTCCACATCCGTCGGCCCGTTGCCATCGGCCAGTCCCCACGGACCTTTGAAGGCGGGGTTGGTGATGAAATTATCGAAGGTGCGGGCGAGCACGTGGGCGGGTTGTGGGCATCCCATGAAGTAGGTGGCCAGGTCGAGCATGTGCAGCAGGTCGATGAGCGAACCGCCACCGGCCAGCGATTTGTCCGTGAACCAACCGCCAAATCCGGGAATGCCGGTGCGGCGGATCCATTTGGCCTGGGCCGCAAGGATGGTCCCCACTTCGCCCGCCCGGATGTACTCCTGCATGGCGTAACTTTCCGGACGCGCACGGTTGTTGAAATTGAACATGAGAAGTTTGCCCGACGCTTTCTCGGCGGCGATCATTTCCCTGACTTCGTCGGCATGCAGCGCCGGAGGCTTTTCGCAGAACACGTGTTTGCCGGCCTGGAGTGCCGCGATGGCGAGGGGGGCGTGGAATTTGTTGGGGGTGATGATGCTCACGGCGTCCAACTCGGGACAGGCGGTGAACATTTCCTGCGGGGAGCCGAAGGATTTTGCGATGCCGTTCTTTGCCGCCGCGCGGGCCGCCGCCTCCGGATTCACATCCGCCACCGCAATGACCTCCGCGTTGGCCGCCATGAATCCGTCGTGGTGAAAACGGAGCATGCCGCCCGCGCCGATGATGCCGATTTTTGTGCTCATAAAAGAATAGGGAGAGGTGGTTGGGAGTTTGTGTGAAACCACCGTCCGCCGGTTCTGCGGAATGCGGTGTTTCCAGCCGAAGGTTGGTAGCGGAAGAAACCCGCCGTGTCCAGTCCCGGAGTCTCAGTATCGGTCCGCGATCCAAGCCAGACCGATCCGGATCCAAAGCGGGATGGTTGCCAGTCCCGCCAGGGAGGTCACCGCGATCACCCGCAGCGCGGTGCCCGGATGACCGTCGTACAGACGCGCCAGCACCAGCGAAAACACGGCGGCGGGCATGGCTCCCTGCAACACCAACACCTGCCGCAACTCAATACTGAGCGGCAGTCGGCAGGCCGCCGCCAGAAACACCAGCGGCAGCAGGCCCGAGCGCACGATCAGACCAAGCACCATGACCCGACCGCCTTCCGCGCGGCGGAATTCATGGGCAACATCCGCCATGCCCGCCCCGGCCAGGATCAGGCCCATCGGCACGGCGCATTGACCCAGCATCCGGAACATTTCGCGCAGAGGCGCCGGGATCCAGACATCGATTCCGGAGAGGTTGAGCGCCAGCGCCGCCGCGATGGTGAGCAGGGGAGGGTTCAGTATTTTTTTCAGACATTCCTGCATGGATCCCCGGCCCAGAAACAGGGGGGCCATGGACCACATCGCGGTTTCCACGCCGAGATTGAAAAGAAACACCACTCCCAGCGTGGCCCGATCGAAGAGCAGCAGGGCAAGCGGCAGCGCAATGTACCCGTAGTTTTGCAGTCCTGCGGCATAGCCAAATGTCCGGGCGACTCTCATGGGAAGCCGCACGGCCCGCGCAAGCAGCAATCCGGCCAACATGCCGCCGGTCACCAGCACGAATCCCAGTGCCGGAGCCCACGCCAGATTCTCCCACCGCCGGACCACCGGATTTTCCAGAATGGAATCCAGAATGAGACTTGGAACGAGAAGATAGACCGTCAGCCGCATCAGACTGTGATCGGCCTCCTGTGCGAGCGCACCCACACGCCTCAGAAGTCCACCGGAAGCCAGCACCAGAAATACCGGGATCACAGCCAGCAATACGGAAAGAAAATCGGACGACACGCATCCTGCTCTGCACGGGATGAGCGCGGGAGTCAACGCCGAACCCGCGCGCACATTGGGATCGGCGGATCCCGACAGAGTGTAGCCCGCTCCGGAAGGAGCGGGACCATCAGAGTGTAGCCCGCTCCGGAAGGAGCGGGACATCAGAGTGTAGCCCGCTCCGGAAGGAGCGGGACC
>DYRR01000063.1:6715-13696 GCA_020718605.1 Chthoniobacter flavus
CGCTCCGGAAGGAGCGGGACATCAGAGTGTAGCCCGCTCCGGAAGGAGCGGGACCGCTTTCACCCGCCGCCACGTCGGGCTTCGGAAATTTTTCCCGGAAGCAATGTTGCCTCCGCCCGCCCTCCGGAACACACTCTCACGCATGCCCCTGTCCCTGATCGAATTGCTCCCTGCCGCCGTCCGGCGCGGGGTGGCGGAGCAATTGCTCCTTCGTCCCGCGAGAGGCCCGGCGGTCGTGGGGGTTTCCGGGGGCGTGGATTCCATCGTCCTTTTGCATCTCCTGGTGCAGGCCGATCCGCGCCGTCTTGTGGTGGCCCATCTCGACCACGGACTCCGCGGACGCAGCGCCCAGGCGGACGCGCGGTTCGTGCGCCGGACAGCGGAAAAATTGGGGCTGCCCTGCGTGTGCGGTTCCGCATCCGTCAAAGAGTTGGCGCGGGTCCGCGGGGACGGCATCGAGGAGGCGGGACGCACGGCGCGGCGCGATTTTTTCGGGACAGTGGCGGCCCGGACCTGCTCCCCGGTGCTGTTTCTTGGACATCATGCGGACGACCGGGTGGAGACTCTGCTTCTCGCGCTGCTGCGCGGGACTGGATCGACCGGTCTTTCCGCATTGCGGGCCGATACGGAACAGATGGTGGGCAGGCGTTCCATGCGCGTGGTTCGGCCCTTGCTGACGGTGTTCCGCGCGGAACTCGAATCCGCAGCGCGGGCCGCCGGACTGGTATGGCGCGAGGACGCCAGCAACCGTTCCCGGCTGTTCCGGCGCAATGCGATCCGGCACGATCTGCTTCCGTTTCTGGAGGCACTGACCGGGCGCGATCCCCGGCGCAATTTGTTGCGCACCGCAGAGATTCTGGCGGGCGAGGATGCATTCTTGGAGGCTCTGCTGCCGGGAGGCATCTCTCCGGATGGCCTTTCCGTGGCTGTCCTGCGCGGAATGCCTGTTCCGTTGGCCCGCAGATTCATCCGTCGATGGCTCCTGGAATCCGGCCTTGCCGATATCGGGTTCGACGATATCGAAGCGGTTCGCGGACTGGTCACCAACGGGAAACCCGCGAAAATCAATCTTCCCGCTGACTGGCATGCCCGCCGCCGGAACGGCAAAATCTTTCTCGAACATCCGGCCCCCGCCATTTCCCGTGCCGGAAAGGCCGCTGCAATTTTGTCTAAAATGCCAGAGGCGCTTTGATGTCCTATTGAAGCCGTTGCCACCGCCGCTTCACCAAGGCTTGGAAGTGCCTCTTCATCTCTTCGGAACAGAAACTGGCGCCGATGAGGGCGATGGCTGCCTCCAGCCCCTTTTCGAACCTCCGGAGGGAATTGGCGATCTGGCGTTCCGCCAATTTCAACGCCTCCCCAAGTGCCATGAAATCCCTTCGGCTCAGCCGGTTTTTCCGGCCTCCTATGGTCAGCGCACTCTCCTCCTTGTCCTCGGGCAACAAGAGCACTGTTGCCAGCAGGTCGTAAGCCGGCGAAAGCCGGATCTCTCCGCTCTCGGAACGAATCAATGAGAAGTTCTTCAGGTGCATGTCGGAATTGCCCGTCAGAAAGCAAAACAGGTTCACCTCGAAAAAACGCAGCGCATCCAACCCCGGATTGCTGCAGTGCCGGAGAATCTCCCTGCCGGCCGACTCCAGCGAGCCCCGGTATTTTTCCTCGGTCATCCGGTCGGTCAACTGGCACATGTCCTCCATGGCCAACTTGCGCTCTCCCACCCGGTCCATTCGTCGGACGATCAGGGCCGGCAGCCCATCTTCCAGCGCGATCAATCCACAATCCGCTCGTTCAATTCCAAAACAACCCGCCATGCGCATGGTGAGATGCTCAAGTTCCGGCATCTGGGGAAAGCGTTCCACCGGAGGTTTGAGGATGAACCCGCCATCAAGCCCGACGAGTGTGAACCGGCCGCCTTCGCGCGTTCCGCCACGTTCCAGATGCAGGGAAAGCTTGGGCTGGACGCCCGGAACGGCCACATGGCTGCGAACGATCTGCGCGGCCAGCGTGTTCAGTGCCTTCCAGGAATAGGGAACCTGCGGCGGCCGTGCCCCGCCAAACAGCCTGCGGCAGCAGGCGGCGTGGCAGTCCGTTTCCTCTCCGTCAAGCATGCCAAGGCATATCTTGCATCGCGGGCTACCCATGGCCTGCCTCCTCCGAGATCGGCACCACTCCGGCGGCACCGATGCAATCCCGGCAACAGGCCAGCAAGAGCCCCATCCGGTCGCGCGGGTCAATCTTCCAAGTCTTTTCGGCGATCTTCAACAGCCATCCCTCCGGAATCAGCCCGTCGAAAAATGGAAACAGGCGCTTGTCCTCGAAAGGCTCCGCCTTCAGCGGAAGGGTGAGGCTGACGGGAACTGCCTTCGGGTCGTTGAGGTACTCGCCGCAGTAGGTGAACCGATACCCGCGCTCGAGTTCCTCGAGAACACCGACCGGGCGGTCATGCAGGAGCACTTCAGCTTTTCTCATCGTCCACCTCCGGTCGGAAAGGTGCCGGTCCCATCCGATGGCCAAAGAGTGCCAAAACCTGGTTCACCTTGTCGAGCCGCAGAGTTTTCTTGCCCTGCTCCAGATCACGGATAAATCGCAACCCCAATCCGGCACGATCAGCCAGATCATGCTGGGTCATGCTCAGGGCCTTGCGCTTGGCCTTCACAAATAGAATCAACGGATCTTTCATGGAAATACCCTGTCAGGTATAAATTCGACAACGCATTAAATAATATACCCGAAAGGTGATAGCAAGCTGTAACTTGAGAAAATAATCCTTTTCGGGTATAAAAATGCGCCCGGAGCGCAAATTCAAACGTCCTGACTTGGAGGAATTGCGATGAGCCATTTTTTGATCGCACGTGAGGACTCGATCATCCTCGAACCGGACGTGCCGGGCACTCATCCTTGCGTCGCCAACTCGGCGAACAGGGTCTCAAAAGACGGCACTTTCCCGATTGGATATTCCGTGATATCGTCTCTGGAAATTATTTCATGAAACGTCGGCTTATTTACGTCGCCGCAACACTTTGCGCGGTTCTTGTTCTGCTTCCCGGCACCCGGATGCTGCAGGCGCTTGTGCCGGATGACGCGGACGACAAAGGCTACATCAGCATTTCCATTCTCACCCGGGCCATTCAGTTGATCCGGCAGGATTACGTGGACGAAGGCAAGGTGTCCTATCGCGACCTGATTCACAGCGGGCTGCGTGGGATGCTGAATTCGCTCGACCCGCACAGCCAGTTCATGCCGCCCGAGGATTTCAAGGAGATGCAGGAGGACACCAAGGGCGACTTTGGCGGGCTTGGGGTGGTGGTGTCGATGAAGGAGGGCATTCTCACCGTGGTGACTCCCATGGAAGGCACTCCGGGGGACAAGGCCGGGCTGCTGCCGGGGGATCAGATTCTCAAAATCAACGGAACTTCCACCGAGAAAATGGAGCTTCCCGATGCGGTCAAACAATTGCGGGGCGATCCCGGCCAGGCGGCCACTCTCACCATTCTTCGGCCCTCGACCAAGGAACTCAAGGACTACGTGATCGAGCGGGCGGTGATCCAGGTGAAAAGCGTGAAGGATGCCAAAATTCTCCCCACGGAAATCACCGCAGGGCTGCGGATTGGCTACGTGCGGGTGAACCAATTCAACCAGCCCACCGCCTCCGAACTCGGGTTGGCACTGGACTCGCTCCAGGAACAGGGCATGGAGGCGCTGATTCTCGATCTGCGTTACAACCCCGGCGGACTGCTCAACAGCGCCGTGGACGTGTGCGCACAGTTTCTGCCCCCGAAAACCATGGTCGTCTATACCGAGGGCCGACTGTCTTCCCAAAAGAAAACCTATCGCACCGGGGCGGATTACAGGGAGCGCCCTTTTGTGCCCATGGCGATTCTCATCAACAACGGCAGCGCATCGGGATCGGAGATTGTAGCTGGTGCGTTGAAAGACCTGCGGCGGGCGATTCTGGTGGGGGAAACCACCTTTGGCAAAGGCTCCGTCCAGAGCGTGATCCAATTGCCCGACGGATCGGCCATCCGTCTCACCACCGCGAAGTATTACACTCCCGGCAAACAGGTGATTCACGAACGGGGAGTGTCTCCGCACATCCGGGTCACGCTCACACCCGCCCAGGAGCGGGATGTGCTCCGGCTCCGCCGGGAGGAATATGTCACACCCAACGACGAGCCCGAACTCGGAGAACTCAAGGATCTCCGGGATCCGCTGCTGGATCGCGCCGTGGACGCGCTGCGCGGGGTGGTGGTTTTTGCGCGGGGCCCGGCCAAATCCGCCCGCGCCGAGAACAGCACCGTGGTGCCCTGATCCCGATGTTCGGTTCCCCGCAGTCCTCCCCGATTTTGGCGGTGGAAACTTCCTGTGACGAGACGGCCATCGCCGTGCTCGGGGCGGACGGGGCGTTGCTCGCCGGCGAGATTTCCTCGCAGATCGATATTCATCGGGCCTTTGGCGGGGTTGTACCCGAGGTGGCTTCGCGGCAGCATCTGGAAATGATCGATCCCGTGCTTCGCGTTGCGTTGCTTCGGGCGGGCCTCGCCCTTGGGGACATCGGGGCGTTTGCTGCCACAGCGGGACCCGGACTGGCCAGTGCTCTGCTGGTCGGCATGGCGTATGCCAAAGGCCTTGCGCTCGGATGTGGCAGACCGTTTCTGGCGGTGAATCATCTGGAAGGCCATCTTCTCTCGCCGTTCTTTGGCCGGACGGAAGGCGTCCGTCCCTGCGTGGCGCTCATCGTGAGCGGCGGACATACGCTGTTGCTGGACGTGCGCGGCCCGTGCGATTACAGCAAACTGGGCGGCACCCGGGACGATGCGGCAGGGGAGGCATTCGACAAGGTCGGCAAGATGCTCGGGTTGCCGTATCCGGGCGGTCCGGAGATCGAACGGACGGCGAGGGGAGGGGATTCGCACCGGTTTGACCTGCCGCGCGGACTCATGCACAGCGATGATTTTTCTTTCAGTTTCAGCGGGTTGAAAACCGCCGTGCGCTATCTGCTGCCGAAGCTCCGGGACGGATTTCTTCCCGATCTGTGCGCCTCGTTTCAGGAGGCCGTGATCGAGGTGCTTTCGTCCAAAGCCGTGCGGGCCGTCCGATATTGCGGACGAAGATTGCTTGCCGTGAGTGGCGGCGTCTCGTGCAATCTGGCGCTGAGGGAGCGGTTGACGGCCGATTGCGCCCGGGCGGGAATCGAAGTGTGGTTTGCCGATCCCAGGTTATGCACCGACAATGCGGCGATGATTGCGTTTGCCGCACGCCAGCATCTCCTTGCGGGCCGCACCAGCGGGATCACAACTCCCGTGGATCCGAATCTTGGATTATAGCGCCTCTTGCCCGATCCCTGTTCTGGAACGGGTGCGAAGGGTGCGGTGAAGGATCAGGGCGAGCGCGCCGAGACCGATGAGCTGTTGGGAGAGCCGGGAGGACCAGATGCGAACGCCCTGGCTCGGGCGGTCTTTTCGGTCGGCGGGCTTGTTCCAGACCGCATGGTAGCCGTGATAACTGCGGGCGAAGGATCCGGTTTCCGCCGTGTAAACCTCGATCCAGGGCGGCATCAGAACCATGCCCAGAGCGACAAGCACAAGAATGGCGCGGGAAATTTTCCAAGTCATGGAGTGACTTCTACCGGATGCGGATGTCGGGTTCAAGCCGGATCAAGGCATTGTCCTCTGTCATTATTTCCGCGAAATCCCAGTTGCCGGGCATGGGATTCCCGACCAGACTGCCACAAGCCTTACGCATGTGAATCCTCCAATTTCCTCCGAATCCTCCGGCACTATGAGCCGCCGTGAGTTTCTGCTCCGCGCAGGCACGGCGGGGGCTCTCATCGCGGGATCCGTGGGCGGCGGGTTGGCCCTGTGGCAGCGCCGGCATTTTGTTCCCGGGTTCGGGGAAAATAGCGGGCTTCGTCTTCCCAGCTATGCGCCGGATCCCGAAAAGATTCTTCCCAATCTGGCGATCTCACACGGGGCCGACCATGAGGCCGTGATCCGCGCGGCGATTGGGGCTCTGGGTGGCATGGGTCGTTTCATCCGCAAAGGCGATATCGTTGTGATCAAGCCCAATATCGCCTTCGACCGCCCGCCCGCACTGGCCGCCACAACGCATCCCGACGCGCTGCGCGCCGTAGCCCGGCTGGTCTTCGAGGCGGGTGCCGAGAAAATCCTGGTGGCCGACAACCCGATCAACAGTCCTGCGGGATGTTATCTCAAAAGCGGGCTGCTGGCGGTGGCCGACGAAATGAACCTGGATCTGCTTTACCCGGAGACAAATTCCTTTTCCCCGATCCAGATGGAGGGGGAAATTCTGCGGCACTGGGCTTTTTTCGGGGCGCCGTTCAAACGCGCCACAAAGGTCATCGGTCTCGCGCCCTGCAAGGATCACAATCTCTGCCATGCCTCCATGACGATGAAAAACTGGTATGGCCTGCTCGGAGGACGGCGCAACCAGTTCCATCAGCATATTCACAGTATTGTTTCGGATTTCGCGCTTATGATAAAGCCGACCCTCGTCGTGTTGGACGGCATGAATGTTCTCATGCGCAACGGCCCGACCGGCGGACGCCTCTCCGATGTGAAGCCGATGGGAACCATCGTGGCGGGGACCGACATGGTCGCCGTGGACAGTTACGGCTACTCGAACCTTCTGGAACGCAACATCGACCAGCTCACCTACATCCACAAAGCCCACGCGCGCGGGCTGGGAAACATGAACTGGAAGCAGTCCCGGTTCAAAGAAGTTCAGGTGTAGGAAGATCCCGACGCTCCCGCGTCGGCCCACAAAAGCAGTGTGTGGCCGCTCCGTGTAGCCCGCTCCGGGAGGAGCGGGACCGGAGCTACATGTGCCGTTCGGTCCGGTTAGGAGCCGTCAAGAAATTAAGGTGGCAAGATGGCGCAGGAGTTTTGGCTTCTGGCAAGAGGCGCGAGGAAGGAGCATAGCCCAAGCCTCTGTGACTGAGAAGCAACGCCGCCAGAGGCCAAA
>DYRR01000194.1 GCA_020718605.1 Chthoniobacter flavus
TTAGGCGACATCCGCCTCACTCCCTTCGCATGCCGATGAAATATGCGGGCTAGGTGATCCGATCATCCCAGGTGCGCTCCGGGCGGCGGTCGAAAATCACCAACCAGCCCTCCTTCGCACCGCATGTTTCCATGTAGTCGCCGAGCTGGGCCAGGCCGTCGGACTCGGTCCTGTCGGAATACCACAGCTTCAGCTCCACAGGGTAGCGATGCGGCCCCATTTGAACGCACAGATCGAGCCGTCTGCGCCCAAGGGCAAACTCGCGGTCGATGTGCGCGCCGCCATTGACCACGCGCTGGAGAAACGCCATCAGGATCAGGTGCGGTCCGGCTTCGCGGAAGTCGTATTTGTCCACCCAGACATCGGCGTTTTCGCGCCAAAAGTCTTGGAAACCCCGCAGCAACCCGGTCATGTCAATCCGTCCGCCGTCGATCCAGCGATTGGCGAGCGTTTGGGGCATGGCGGTTTGCTGGTCAAATGACAGCGACCGTGCGATCACCTCCCGGTAGATCGGGTTGGCAGCCTCCCATGTCCCGCGATCAGTCCGCAGCAGACCAAGGTCCACGACATACCGCGCGTCGTCCGACTGGAAGGAGACGCCAACGCCCTCGCCGAGCAACACCGGCTCGACAATCTGCCGCACCCGCTCCTCGCTGAGGCGCTCGACAAGGCTGTCGATGTGGGTGTCCCGCCGCAGGATCAGCCGTTCCGCCGCTTCATCGAACAGGTCGGCGGAGACCGGCTTGCCGTGGTCCATACGGAGTATCTCGTCCACCACTTCGTGCGCCAGCGCGTTGACCAGCCAGGGTTGCCCCTGGCTCCAGTGGAAGGCGCGGGCGACCGCTTCGGGCGGGAAAACCTGGCCGGTGTCCGCCGTGTGTTGGGCGTAGAGGGTGCCGACCTCGGACTCCGTGAAATTGGCCAGTGTCAGCGACTTGGCCGCGATATTGAAGGGGCTGGCGGAACCAAGTGTGGTGCCGCCGGGCCGGACCTGCGCCTTGTAATCCCGGATGTTGCGCATCCCCACCAGCGCCACCGAGCTGGGGAACGGTTGACCGCCGACGCGGTTGACGAAGCCGTCGCGCAACTGGCGTAGGAAGGTGATGAGTGTGCCCTCCGCCAGGCAGTCCACCTCGTCAAACAGCAGAACCAGCGGCTTGTCCAAGTCGGCGCAGAGACGGGTGAGGCCGGTCTTCAAGATGGTGTTGACCGGTCCATCGCAGAATGGATCAGGCCAACCGAGACTTTGCAGTTTGGACTGCAGGCAGCCAACCACGGCAGGAATACCCTCGGCGGGCTCCGTGAATCCCTGCACGCTTTCCAGCGAGCAGTAGATGGCACGGTATTTTGCCCCCCGCCTCCAGCGTGTGGCAAAGGTCGAGCAACAGCGTCGTCTTCCCGCTCCCGCGCGCGGGGTGGATCACGAAGTATTGCTCGCGGGCGATCAGTTCCGCGACCTCGTGCAGGCGGTCAACGGACGCGAGCAGGTAGTGTTTACCCGGAGCACATGGCCCGGCGGTATTGAAATAGCGGCTCAAGACGGGAACTTACCCCGGGCGGTCGCATTCCTCAAACCCAAACCCCCGATTCCGTTTTGAATAGAGACGGCTTACTCCCCCAACTCCTCCCGGCGTGCAGTGAGCGTTAATCGGATTTCTTCGCAGCGTTCCCGGGTGAGCGGTCATCCGCGTGCGCTGGTCGTAGTCCATCCCCATCTCGATGCCGAGCGCACAGATAACAAGCTCACGAAGCGTGGACGGCAGGACAGGAGGCGGAGCGGCTGATTGGTCAGGAGCCGACTTTGAGCATCTTATTGCGGGGCAGCAGGTGCGATTTCCGCCAGATATTCCACAGAATAGGAGGATGCGCCGTCAGGGAGGGATTGACCGGTCACCAACAGGAGAGTTCTGTTGGTTGGACGGACTTTTGTCGCGCCGGAATGGATTTCCTTCCACACCCCACGATCTTCGACGCCGGCAAGAACGGGGACGGTGTCGCGACGCCCGCGAGTGGGTTGGAAGGTGATGACTCCGCCCGGCTCGACATGCTTCGCGGGGTCAAGGGTCTTGAGTGCGATCTTGTGGTCTGTTACGTTGATCACCCGCATTTGACCGAATGGAAAGCCGGTGCTGGAGGCGTCAAGCACTTGCACCTTGGCATTTCGAAAGGCCTGATCCCGGGAGGCCCGCAGCACTGCGACAACCTCGGATTTCTGGCCGGCTGGAATCTCGGCAAATTTCGAGGCGGGATCGGGTTTCGAGAAAAGCGTCAACGGGGTGTCGGCAGGCAGTGTGATGGGTGTCGCAAGGCGCGAGAATGGGAGGAAGAGCGGGGAGAATTCAGGCTTCTTCTTCTCATCTGATGGAGCTAAATAATAGACCGTAGGTTCAAGCGAAGTGCCGGAGGCCTCGGCGGCGGCCACCTCAGCCGCTGTCGGGGGGCGGTCGATGTAAAGTACGCGGTAAGTCGCCGGAGCTTTGTCCGGCGTGGTTTGCGCGGACAACGATGCCGCAGCAGCAAGCGCAATGAAATGTAAGGGTGCGGTTTTCATGTTCTCAGATCTCCTCCGGGGCCAGCCATTTGAGGGCTACGACCTTGAATTTGCGTCCCGCCTTTAACACCCCCGCAGCACCCGTTCTCTCGGGCCAGATGATCTCCTCCGGCGTTGGATCATCCTTGAGTGGTTCCGGGACCCGCTGGACAATGGCCTCGCACCAGGCCCGGGCTTCCATTACCCCTGTGCGCGGATGTTTGACTTCACCGTAGGTCCGGATGCGAAATGTGTCGCTGCGGGCTGTCAGAAGCGGCCCGATGGCCTGGAGGATGTCCGCCTGAGTAATGAATCCCGGAACCCCCGCCGCGCTGTAGTACCAGTCCCGGCCAAGCATGGCAAGGCGCGGGACCACCGCACCACGCAGCGTGTTGTCAGGAG
>DYRR01000064.1 GCA_020718605.1 Chthoniobacter flavus
ATAGTCCAGGTAGTTCACGATTGTTCATTGAGTGATTGTTGCATTTCATTTGCCTTTGCAAGAATGGATATGCGACAGGCTCATTTTACGGTGTTCCAATGGCATGAGAAGGGCATTCGGCAGAGGTTTTTGAATCGCCGGACTATTTCCGGCTCATCGCCGCGGTGCCGGGCCGCCGTTGACATTCCGGCGCGGGGGGGCGACAATTTGCACCTGTTTCGTGCGGGTTCCAATGGCCATCTTGGCCATCAGGATCGCTGCCACTGTGAGGTGCGCGAGTCAGTCTCCGTCCACCTATGAAAAATCTTTCCCGCACCTCCCACCTCGCGTTTGTCGGGGATTATGTTCCCCGCCGATGCGGGATTGCAACCTTCACTGCGGACATCTGTGAGGCGATTGCGGAGGAGTTTCCGGAAACGAAGTGCATTGTCGGTTCCGTGAACGACTGCGAGGGCGGCTACGATTATCCGAGCCGGGTGAAGTTCGAGTTTGAGGAGAAGGAAATTGCCTCGTACCGCCGGGCGGCCGAGTTTCTCAACATCAACAATGTCGAGGTCGTCTCGGTCCAGCACGAGTTCGGCATCTACGGCGGACCGGCCGGCATCCATTTGCTTGAGCTGCTGCAGGGAGTGCGGATGCCGGTGGTGACGACCCTCCACACGGTGCTGCAGAATCCGAATGCGGACCAGCGTGCGGCCATGGCGGGACTGGACCAGCTTTCGAACCGCTTCATTGTCATGGCCGACCGTGGCAGGCACCTGCTGGAAAGCGTCTATGGCGTGGCGTCGGAGAAGATCGACCTCATCCCACACGGCGTGATCGACCTGCCGTTCATCGATTCGAACTTCTTCAAGGACGAGTTTGGCGTGGAGGGAAAAACCGTTCTTCTCACCTTTGGGCTGCTGTCCCCGAACAAGGGGATCGAGTATGTGATCCAGGCGATGCCCGCAATCCTGGCGCGGAACCCGGACGTTGTCTATCTCGTGCTCGGCGCCACGCACCCGCACCTCCTCGCGTCCGAGGGCGAGAAATATCGCCGGAAGCTCGAACGCCTGGTGAAGAGCCTCGGGATTTCGGACAGCGTGATTTTTCACAACCAGTTTGTGACGCTGGAAAAGCTGAAGGAATACATCGGGGCGGCCGATATTTATCTCACCCCGTATCTCAACGCGGTGCAGATCACCTCCGGCACGCTGGCGTATGCATTCGGCGCCGGAAAGGCGGTGATCTCAACGCCGTACTGGCATGCGGAGGAACTGTTGGCCGGGGAGCGGGGGATTCTGGTGCCGTTCGCCGACGCGCCGGCCATCGCGGCCGGGGTGAACGGGATTCTGGCCGAGCCCACCCGGATGACCGCGATGCGCAAGCGGGCCTGGAAGCAGGGCAGGGACATGATCTGGCCGGTTGTGGCCCGGTGCTACATGGAGAGTTTCGGGCGCGCCCGGGAGAGCATGAGCGAGGGCGCGGTGGTCACCAACAGCGTGCCGCAAGGCCCGCTGCCGATGCCGGAGCTTAAGCTGGACCATCTGCTGACGATGAGCGACCACACCGGAATTTTCCAGCACGCGATCTATAATGTGCCGAATTTCCACGAGGGCTACTGCACGGATGACAACGCCCGCGCCTACATCTTCACGGTCCTGCTCGAGGATCTTGGGCTGTCCACAGTGGAGGTCAGACGGCACGCCAGCGGCTATCTCGCGTTTCTCTGGTATGCCTTCGATGGCAATACGTGCCGGTTCCGGAATTTCATGAGTTATTCCCGCCAATGGTTGGAACTCCATGGGTCGGAGGACAGCCATGCGCGGGCATTGTGGGCCGTGGCCACCGCGCTGGGCCGGTCCAAAAATGCCGGCCACCGCAATCTCTGCGCGCTCCTTTTCCAGCGGGGGCTCCCGCCGGTGTCCCGCTTCAGTTCGCCGCGCGCCTGGGCGTTCGCGATCATTGCGATCCACGAATATCTTCGGACCCTTTCCGGCGACCGCGTGGTTGCCAAGATGCGCGACACGCTCACGACCATGCTGCTGGATCTGTATCATGCGAACTCCACGTCCGACTGGCAGTGGTTCGAGCGCAGCGCCACCTACGACAACGCGAAGCTTTCCCACGCGATGATCCTGAGCGGATACTGGACGTCGCAGGGCGGCACGCTCGAGATCGGGCTGAAATCACTGCGCTGGCTGCTCGAAGCACAGACAACGCCGGACGGGCATTTCGCACCGATCGGTTGCAACGGGTTCTGGCCATGCGGCAGAGAACGCGCGCGCTTCGACCAGCAGCCGCTCGAAGCGCATGCGATGATCTCGGCGTGCCTGGAGGCATTTTCCGTGACCCGCGACGAGTACTGGAGGGTGGCCGCGCGGCGGTGCTTCGATTGGTTCCTCGGCCGCAACGATCTTGGCCAGCCACTCTACGACGCTTCCACCGGCGGCTGCCGGGACGCGCTGCTGCAGGATCACATCAACCAGAACCAGGGCGCGGAATCCAGCCTCGCCTTCTATCTCTCCTGGGTGGAGTTGCAGAGATCCGAGGCAGACGAAAAAATCTCCACATGAGCGCCATTACCATCCAGTCCACCGGCATTTTCTTTCGGCCGGACAGCAAACGGGTGCTGGTTCGCCCGTTCATTCCGTCCGACCCCGCGCGGGTCCGGAACATCATCGCCCGTGCGCTGTCTCTGAGCGATGTGGACATCGACCGTGAACTCGCGATCCTGAACGACGACTTCCGCGGGCGCCACATGGATATCGAAACATGCTGGCTCAGGCAGTTCACCTTGGTCCGCAGCCATGTGGACGGGCAGACTGTTTCGACGGCCCGCAAGCTCTTCATCGGTGCGCTTTTCTCCGGCGAATATGCGATCGAATCCGCAGCGCTGTTCAACCCCTCGATCGTCCCCCACCCGGACCAGACGGGCCTGCCGGAGGGCGCGCTGCGTTTCGTGATGAGCCTCCGCGCCACGGGCGAGGGGCACATCTCGTCCATAGAGTTCCGGTCCGGTGTTCTTGAACCGGATTTCTCCGTCGTGATCGACCCGGTCACCCTGCTCGTGATGGCCTCCGATGTGAAGGAGAACCCCACCTATCGCAGGGATATTTTCGTCCGCAAACTGAAGGAGATGGGTTTCGACAACCGCTGGTCGGAGCGGACCATGCAGCCGCTGGGCGAGGACTTCACCCACCAGGAACTGGAGCGGTCCACGCAGGCGGCATTCGGGGACATCCGAAAGCCGAACCACGAAAAGATGCGAACGCGGGAATGCGTGCAGTGGCTGGCCCGCTCGAACTACGAAGTGCATTTTCCGGCCTCGGTCCCGCTTTCCCAAAGGAGCATCTTTCCGGTTTCCCCGAACGAAAGCAACGGCATCGAGGACGCGCGCTTCGTGCGGTTTGTCGAAGATGACGGCTCCGCCTTCTACTGCGCGACCTATACCGCCTACAATGGCCGGGCGATCCTGCCACAGTTGATCGAGACTTCGGATTTTCGGAATTTCCGTGTCTGCACGCTCAACGGCCAGGCCGTGCAGAACAAAGGCATGGCGCTGTTTCCCCGGCGCATCAACGGACATTTCGCCATGGTTTCCCGTCAGGATGATGAGAATCTTTTTCTGATGTATTCGGACAACCTTCACTTCTGGAACGACCCGCAGCTTCTCGACAGCCCCCGGCGGCCATGGGAGTTTGTGAAGATCGGGAACTGCGGTTCCCCGATCGAAACCGAAGCCGGTTGGCTGCTCCTCACGCATGGCGTCGGGCCCATGCGGAGATATTGCATCGGTGCCATATTGCTGGATCGCGACGATCCCACCCGCGTCCTCGGAAGGCTCGACGAGGCGTTGATCGAACCCATTGGGGAACGCCGCGAGGGCTATGTTCCCAATGTCGTCTATTCCTGCGGGGCCATGGTCCATGGCGGACGCCTGATCCTGCCCTACGCGCTTAGTGACACATGCTCCACCATCGGAATCGTGGACCTTGCGGAACTCCTGGGCTCGCTCACCTAAGGGTGATTTTGTGGCACTACATTTTGCACGATTTTCGGTGCGTGGGGTAATTGAAGACCGAGGTGCTGGAGTAATTCTGCCACCGGTTTGTCCGGCCGGGCCACGACGCGCAGCCACAGTTCGGTCGGATCGCTCTGTTGACAGGGGGGTGTTCCACACTACATGTCCGTTTCGGGCGCGACACACCCATGGAATGCTTGAAAAATCAAGGCTGCGGGCGCAGCAGTGGGTCGAAATTAACCGAAATTTCCGCCAAAGTGTTCAACTTGGGCTGCCACGCGCTGAACATGCCCTCGGAAAGTCCCTGCCGGAGAGAAATCAGGAGAGGAATGGGCGGTAGTCCGCTTTCAAATCTTGTCTCGATTCCTTCTTCCCGATATGCAGGGGGCTATGCTGATCCGCTATGCTCTTTGTGCGCTTGCCTTTGCGTGCGGGCTTTGTCCGGCGTCCGGCGATAGCTCCGCCAACGTGAGCCCGCTTGCGGAGCCCCCCGATTGGCGGGGACTGGATTCCGCCCAAAAAGCCCTGGCCCGCGCGGAGTTCGTGGATCTGCTTGAAAATGTGTTTGCCCGGGACGCGGTCACCGAGCCGTTCATCCGGGTCGCGGCAGACCGCGCGATCATTCAGAGGGAGAGCGGCAACAACGACCGTGTGTATTCGCTGGAGTTCGCACCCGACACGGCGTCCGTGCGGGCCGTGCCGCGCTACTGGACGCCCGCCGCCGCCCGCGGGCCCGCCCCGGCGGGAAAACCTCTGGACGGCGCGACCATCGCGCTCGACCCCGGCCACATCGGGGGGGAATTCGCCCGCATGGAAGAGCGCTGGTTTGTGGTGGGCGGCGGCAAACCGGTGACCGAGGGGGATATGACCCTGTTGGTGGCGCGGCTGCTGGAACCCCGGCTGCAGGTGCTCGGTGCCCGGGTGGTGTGGGTGCGCCCCTCGGCAAAACCCGTGACACGGCAGCGCCCCGCCGATTTGCGCGGACCCGCCCGTTCACTCATGCAGCGGGGCGGTGCCACCACGATCCGGGAAACCTATTCCGATCCCATCGATCCGCTTCGCGCCAACACAGTCCAGTTCCAAAGCGAGCTTCTTTTCTATCGCGCCTCGGAGATCCGGGCCCGTGCCGCAGCGGTCAATCGCAAACTCAAACCCGACCTCACCGTGTGTCTGCACTTCAACGCGGAAGGCTGGGGGAACCCCTCGGAACCGGAACTCGTGGACCGCAGCCATCTGCATTTGCTCGTCAATGGCGCCTACAGCCGGGGCGAACTCAGCCTGGACGATGTCCGGTATGAGATGCTGCGCCGTCTCACCAATCGCGTGTATTCCGAGGAACTTGCCCTGGCCAATGCCGTGGCTGCCTCGATGGCGGCGGCGACCGGACTGCCTCCCTACACTTACGAGGGCGGCAACGCCTTTCGGGCTGGGGATAATCCTTATGTGTGGGTGCGCAATCTTCTCGCCAACCGGGTGTACCTGAACCCCGTGCTCTACCTTGAGCCTTATGTGATGAACAGCCCGGAGGTGTATGCCCGCATCCAGGCCGGGGATTACGAAGGCACCCGGCTGATCGCCGGAGCGGAGCGGGAAAGCATCTTCCGCGAATATGCGCGCGGTGTGGTGGAAGGAATCGCGGCGCATTATGCCGCTGCCCGTGGAGGTGCCCGATGAATCCCGAAGTCGCGGCCATTATCGTCACCCACCGGCGTCCGGAGGAGTTGCGCCGTCTCCTTGAGGGCCTCGCCGCACAGGAGCCGCGTCCCGCCCTGGTCGTGGTGGTGGACAATGCCGCAGATGCCCGGACCCCGGAGATCGTGCGCACATTTCCCGGTGCTTCGGAGATGATCGCGCTGCCCGGCAATCCCGGACCCGGCGCGGCATGGAAATGCGGCATGGAGCATGCGCTCACCGTGCCCCGGATCACGCATCTCTGGGCTTTGGACGACGATGTGGCCGCGCCTCCCGGCATTCTGGGCCGACTCCTCTCGGGGATGGAAAAAGGGGGGGGCGAAGTCATCGCGCCATTGCTCTCCGATGCGGACGGCAGGTTGTGGGGATTTCCGGAGCCCGCCGATCCGGCGTTGCGCGGTCCGATCCGCCAGGCGGTGACCCCGGCGGATTGTCTGCGATTGCTGGGGGCCGGACCCCACCGGTTCACGTGGTGCACGGGGGCGTCGGTGTTGTTCACGAGAAAGGCGATCACGGAATGCGGCTTTCACCGGACCGATTTTTTTATTCTGGGCGAGGATATCGAGCTTTCGATGCGGATGGCGGCCAGATTTCCCTGTGTGTTTGTGGCGGACGCGGTGATGCCGCATCTGCCGCCGCCGCCGCCCGCCGGGCACGGGGAGCAGGCGGCACGCTGGCATTACATCAAATTTCTTTCGCTCCTGCAGAATCTCACCTACCTCTCCCTGCGTGTGCCGCACTCGGCCCACATGCGCCGGTATCTTGCGGGAAATTACCGCCGGTTTTTTGCGACATTCGGGTGGCATTTGTCCACTGTCCGGGATGCGCTGGCCTGTCTGCGGGGGGGATGGTTCGGGGCCCAGCCCGCAGGCGGTCCGCTCGGGAAGGCGTTGCGGGCCCGAAAAGGGTTTTGACATCCCCCGAACTCCCGTGGAATCTCTGCACCTCCCATGGCCCTGATTGTCCAAAAATATGGCGGCACTTCCGTCGGAACACCCGAACGCATCCGCAACGTCGCGGCCCGCATCCTTGAAACGCAGCGGGCCGGCAACGGCGTTGTGGTCGTCGTGTCGGCGATGTCGGGCGTCACCGATTCCCTTATCAAACTGGCGCGCGAAGTGAGCGAACGTCCACCCGAACGCGAGATGGATGTCCTGCTCGCGACAGGGGAGCAGACCACGATTGCGCTGGCCGCCATGGCGATCGATGCGTTGGGGGGCAGGGCGAAATCCCTCACCGGTGCCCAGGCCGGCATCGTGACCAACCGGGTGCACACCCGCGCAAAGATTTCCAACATCACTCCGGGCGAGATCCACCGCCACCTCGACGACGGCAATGTCGTCATCGTGGCCGGCTTCCAGGGCCAGACCAGGGAGGGGCAGATCACCACGCTCGGACGCGGGGGATCGGATCTCACGGCCATCGCCATCGCCTCCGCCATCGGCGCGGACATCTGCCAGATCTACACCGATGTCGAGGGGGTGTTCACCTGCGACCCCCGCATTGTTCCCACCGCCCGGAAACTGGACGAAATCTGCTACGACGAGATGCTGGAAATGGCCAGCAGCGGTTCCAAGGTGATGCAGTCGCGCTCGGTCGAGTTCGCCAAGAAATTCGGCGTCCGTTTCGAGGTCCGCTCCAGTTTCAACAACCAACCAGGCACCATCGTGAAAGAAGAAACCAAAAACATGGAAGATGTCGTGATTCGCGGCGTCAGTGTCGAAAAAAACCAGGCCAAGGTCACCATCGAGGGTGTGCCCGACCGTCCGGGTGTGGCCTCGCGGGTTTTCAACACCATCGCGGACGCCAATCTCGTGATTGATGTGATCGTGCAGAATGTTTCCAAAAGCGGGCTCACGGATATTTCCTTCACCCTGCACAACGACGACGTGGCCCGTGCCCGGGAAGCCCTCGAACCGGTGCTCTCGGAGATCGGCGCCGAGGGGATGAAAGCGCTCACCGGCGTCGCCAAACTCAGCGTGGTCGGCATCGGCATGCGATCGCACGGCGGCGTCGCGGCGAAACTTTTCGATTGTTTGAGCCGGGGCGGCATCAATATCCAGATGATCTCCACGTCCGAAATCAAAATCGCGGTGATCCTGGAGGAAGCCCGCATCGTCGAAGCCGCCAATCTCGCGCACGAGACCTTCGGGCTGGCCGGTGGGTAGGGCCCCCGAATCATTGCGATCCTCTGGAGGAAATGGAAAAAATGGGGGGATTGTGCCGGTGCGCGATCCCGCTCCTCCCGAAGCGGGCTACAGGCTGCTTCGTAGCTCTGCGCGGGAGCGCAGGGATCTGCCAATCCCAATGATTGGGGTAGGGCGGACATCAACGGTGTCGTGCCCGATAGGGACGAGACTGGGTGGCATGGATGAATTGACCCGCAGGACCGCGGTCCGTTAGTATCCACCCACGATGAACAATCTATTTTCTTTGAAGGGTGATGTGGCGGTGGTGATCGGTGGCACGGGTGTCCTTGGGGGCGCTCTGGCCGGGGGGCTTGCCGCCGCCGGGGCCGCAGTCGCCGTTGTCGGGCGCAATCCGGAGCGGGGCGGCCTCCGCGTCGAATCCATCCGGGCCGCAGGCGGTTGCGCCGAGTTTGTCCGCGCCGACGCCGCCTGCGAATCCAGCCTGCGCGAGGCCCGCGCGGAAATAATCCGCCGTCTCGGCGAGCCCACCGTCCTCATCAATGGAGCGGGCGGCAACGATGCTTCGGTCACGGTGACGGAATCCCATCCCTTCGAATCGATCACGGCGGAGGATTGGCGGAACTCGTTTGATCTGAACCTGGTGGGCGGGACGTTTCTGCCCTGCCGGGAATTCGGCCCCGGCATGGTGGCCCAAGGAGCCGGCAGCATCATCAATATCGCCAGCGTGTCGGCACATCTGCCGTTGTCCCGCGTGGTGGCTTATTCCGCCGCCAAGGCGGCGGTGCTGAACCTCACCAAATTTCTTGCCCGCGAATGGGCGGCCCGGGGAGTTCGGGTCAACTCGATTACGCCCGGGTTTTTTCCGGCCGATCAGAACCGACGCCTGCTTTTTGCGGAAGACGGCACACCGACGGAGCGCGCCCTTCAGATTCTTGGACACACACCCGCAGCGCGGTTTGGCGGACCGGCGGAACTCATCGGAGCCGCTGTGTTCCTGGCCAGTCGGGCGGCATCGGGGTTTGTGACCGGCATCGACATCCCGGTGGACGGCGGATTCCTCGCCCAGACGATCTGAGTCAGCGGACGACGCGGTTTTTTTCGTCCAGCAGGGCGACCCGGGGTTTGTGGGCTGCCGCCTCCTCGGGCGTCAATTGTGCGTAGGACATGATCGTGAGGCGGTCTCCGGGCTTTCCCAGAAGTGCCGTGGCGCCGTTGAGTTCGATCGCGCCCGAGCCTTCGGCTCCACGGATCACATAGGTCTCGAAGCGTTCGCCGTTGGCCATGTTGCCGATCAGGATGCGTTCATACGCCCGCAATCCGACGAGGTCGGCCAGATCTCCGGCAATGGTGAGACTGCCCTCATAATCGACCGAGGCGGCCGTCACGGTGGCTTTGTGCAATTTGGATTTGAGAAGGGCGATCAACATGGCGGAAGGGAGAATCTATCCATTTTGAGGCGTATGCAAAGCAGAAATCGGGATCATTTCACGGCGGCGGTGGAGGAGAGATCCGCAACGACCGCGTCGGCACTCATTTCGCGTTCGGTGCGGGTTGCCAGTTCCTTGACTTTCACGCCGGGCCACTCGGTGCCCACCAGAACGGCATGGCGCGCCCCGGCCAGCTCGGCGGACTGGAATTGTTTGCCCAGTTTGACGGGACCCATGGGGTAATCCACCCGCAGACCCGCGTCCCGCAGGGATTGCACCAGGGCGAGGGCTTCGGAGCGCCGGGTCTCGTCGGCCACCGCAACAAACACATCGATATTGCCTGCGGTCCGCACGGAAGTTTCCATGAGAACCCGTGCGCGGGGGGTTGCGGCGATGAGTTCCCCCAGCACGACATCGCCCATGCCGAACCCCAGCGCGGGCAGGTCGGCGGCTCCATCGCTGAGGTGATGCACCAGCCGGTCGTAGCGTCCGCCGCCCGCGAGTGCCCGGAGCGTGCGGCCCCGGTCGAATATCTCGAAGACCATGCCCGTGTAATAGGCGAGGCCGCGCACGATCGTGAGATCGATTTCGAAGAAGCCCCCGAGGCCGCGCTGGCAAAGATTCCGCGTCACCCTGGAAATCTCGGGCGAGGCGTCGGCCGGGTTGGCGATGAAATCGCGCACTTCCGACAGGCCGCATCCGAACTCCCGGAGTTTGGCTTCGACGGTCTCGGCGGGTTCGCGCTCCATCTTGTCGATGATCGCCAGAAAATCCTGGGCGCGATCGGCTCCGTGGCCTTTGCGTTCGAGAAAGGCGAGCCAGGCCCGGCGATCGCTCAGGCGCACGACAAAGTCTTCGCGGGTGAGCCCGAAGGCGCGCAGCAGATCGATGGCAAGGGCCGCTAACTCGGCGTCCGCCGCCGGACGTTCGTCGCCGAGCAGGTCGCAGTTGAGCTGCAGGAACTCGCGCAGGCGTCCGCGCTGTTGCTTTTCGTAACGGAAAAACGAGGCGACCGAGAACCACTTGAGCGGCTTCCGGTAGTCCCGGGACCGGGCCGCCACCATCCGTGCCAGCGTGGGAGTCATCTCGGGACGCAGGGAGACATGCCGTCCGCCCTTGTCGGTGAACTCGAAAAGCTGTCCGGCAATTTCGCCGCCGCTTTTTTTGGCGAACAGCTCGAAGGGTTCCAGCACCGGGCCGTCGTATTCGACAAAGCCATACCGCCGGGCCACCTCGCGCCAGGTGCCGGTGATGAATTCACGGCGCGCACAGTCTTCGGGGTAAAAATCGCGGAATCCGGGCAGGGTTTTCATGGGGCTCTGGGGTCAGGGTTCCGCTGCGGGATCGTTGAGGCTATTGCGGCGGTGGGTGAGATCGAGAAAGAGATTGTAGGATGCCACGCCCGCCGGGAAGAGGTTGGAGAGGATCCCGACGGAATCGTTTTTTCCCCAGATGAAATACGAGAGCAGCAGGAAACTTCCCGCGATGCTCATGTACCAGAAGAGGGAGGGCATCACCGGCCTCCCGTGATGGCGCGACACCCACATCTGGACGAACCAGCGTCCGGAAAAGAGTCCCACACCCAGATAGCCCACCAGCTTCCATGCCGTCACCGACACGCCGAACAGGACAAAAAATGGATCATTCATGAGGGCGACTGGAATACGGCAGTCGCGTCGGTTTTGCAACAGGCATCCGGAAGATGCGCCACACTCCGAGCCGCCCGCAATCAACGGGAAAGTATGGGCTTTTTATCGCCCTCGTTTTGTGCCATGCTGCATTTTCCAGCCCGATGACCACCGAAAAACTCAAAGATTTGATCGAATCCACCGAGACGGATCGTGTCGAAGTGACCCGTTCCACCGATGACGTGGACAAGTTTCGAGAGGCCGTTTGTTCTTTTTCAAACGACATGGCCGGGCGGGGACAACTGCTGATGAATGCCGTGCTTCACCGCGACTATCAATCCACCAGCCCCGTGCGGTTTTACCAGTTCCGGGATCGGATTGAAATCCAGAATCCGGGCGGGCTCTATGGCGACGCTTCGCCGGAGAACTTTCCGCGGGTAAATACCTACCGGAACCCGATCATCGCCGAAGCCATGCATGTTCTCGGATACGTCAACCGTTTCGGACGGGGCATCGCAAGAGCCAGAAAAATTCTGGAAGAAAACGGAAGCCGGGAACCAAGGTTCCAATTCGAGACGAACCACTTTCTCACGATCATTCCGAAACACCCCCAACGATGAAAACGCTCGCCTTCTTCAACAACAAGGGCGGAGTCGGAAAGACAACCCTGCTCTACCATCTGGCATGGATGTTTTCCGACATGGGCAGGCGGGTGCTGGTGGCCGACCTTGATCCCCAGGCCAATCTGACCTCCATGTTTCTCACCGAACTGGAACTGGAAAAACTCTGGGATCCGGACAATGTTCAGGACCAAAGCATCATGGCTCCACTGAGCCCGATCATTCGTGGACTGGGCGATATCGGCCCGACTCCATTCCAAAGCATCGCACCGAACATCCGGCTCATTCCGGGAGATCTGGGTCTGTCAAATTTCGAGTCCAATCTTTCCGAGGCGTGGGGGGATTGCCTGGACGGAAAAGAGCCGGCATTCCGGACGACCAGTTCTCTTTACCGGATCACACGCCAGGCGGCGGAGCAGTTCGGCGCGGATCTGATCCTGCTGGATGTCGGCCCCAACTTCGGAGCGATCAACCGCGCGGCGCTCATCTGTGCCGACGCGGTACTTATCCCTGTTGCCCCGGATCTCTTTTCGATCCAGGGCCTTCGCAATCTTGGTCCCACACTGACAAACTGGCGACGGGAGTGGACCAAGCGGCTTGCCGAACGTCCGGCCGCCGACCTGCCTCTGCCCGCCGCCACCATGAACCCACTGGGCTATGTCGTGCTCCAGTTTGGAGTTCGGGACAGCAGGCCGGTTCATGCCTACGAGAAATGGGCCAGACGAATCCCGGCCACTTTCGCCGAAAAGGTTCTCGGCGACGCCGGGACCACTCCAGGCGCCGGTGAACCGGACGCAAATTGCCTGGGGCTGCTCAAGCATTATAGAAGCCTAATGCCGATGGCCATGGAAGCGCGGAAGCCCATTTTCCGACTCAAACCTTCCGATGGTGCAATCGGCTCTCATACCTACAGCGTCAAAGAGTGCGGCGAGGATTTTCATAATCTCGCCATTCGTATTCTTGAAAGACTGTAATCCTTCCCTCGCTCCCGGCTGCGGACGCGGACATGAACAGCCACCCCCCCGATTATTTTCCAGCTTCTCGATTGGCCAGAACGCCGGGATGGCTTATGCTGACCGCCATGCTCCTCGATACCCATGCCCATTTGGATTACCCGGAATTCCAGCCGGACATCGACTCGGTCATCACCCGGGCCCGCGAGGCCGGGGTGACCCGCATCCTCTCCATCGGGACTTCCATCGAAAGCAGCCGACGCGCCGTGGCCCTCGCAGAGCGGTATCCCGGCGTGGTCTTTGCCGTCGTGGGAGTTCACCCCACCTGTGAGTTTGGGGACGATCCCGATATCACCGGAGCCCTGCGGGATCTTGCCCGGCACCCCGGTGTTGTGGCTTTCGGGGAGACGGGTCTCGATTATCACCGGCTGCCCGGCGCGGAATTGCGGCGGGGATCCTCCCAGGTGAACAGCGCCCTCCTGGCCGACAACGCGGACATCATGCATGCCGAAATCATGGACGATGCCTACAAGGCCCGCCAGGCCATGCTCTTCCAGCAGCACCTTGAAATCGCCGCCGAGTGCGGGCTCAACGTCGTCATTCATCAGCGCGACGCCTGGGAGGATACCATCGAACTGCTCGCTCCCCATTCCGGACGGGTGAAGGGGGTCTTTCATTGCTTTGGCGGTTCGGTGGAACAAATGCGGGAGGTCATCTCCATGGGGCACCTCGTGTCGTTCACCGGCATCGTGACCTTCAAAAACGGGGCCAATGTGCGGGAGGTCGCGGCCTCCGTTCCCTCCGACTCCTACATGGTCGAGACCGATTGTCCCTACCTCGCACCAGTGCCGCACCGCGGGGGACGCTGCGAACCGGCCCACACCCGTCTCGTGGCCGAAGCGGTCGCCCTCGCCCGCGACCTTCCGCTGGCCGAGATCGCAAGGCAAACCACGCAAAACGCCGAAGCCTTTTTCCGGTTCAAAAAATAAAGCGCCCTGCGCCCGCCCGCAGGGGGGTTGAACTGTCCAAGGCTCTGTGGCTTTGCAATATTCGAGACTGGAAGTAGATTGGTTTTCCCCCATGAAAACTTGGTTTTATT
>DYRR01000065.1:0-9439 GCA_020718605.1 Chthoniobacter flavus
TTGTTCCCGAGGCTCGACGCCAATGGCGACGGCCAGTTGAGCAAGGACGAGTTCAAGAAGAAGTTCGGAGAGCTCGGCCAGGGAAAACTCAAGGACCGCCCCGAAGTGCTTGACCGGCTGTTCGAGCGGCTTGATGCGGATCGCAGTGGCGCGTTGTCGGCGGAGGAGTTCAAAGTGCTGACCGGATTGCGTGCCCGTGAAAACCCCGCGACGCCCGCCGCCACGCCTCCGCAAACCGAGGCTGACAAACCAGCGACCCCGGCCGCCACAGGTGCTCCCGCCGCTGCGCCATCCGCGGAGAACGTCAAGCAGGCCACCGGTCTCCCGGCCGACAACACTGGTCCGGGGCGTGAAGCATCGCAGGAGGGGACCGTGGCGCGTTTCGACGCCGACAAGGACGGGAAACTGAGCGCCGACGAGATGGATGCGCTGCAAGCGTTCGTGGGGAAGAGGCGCAAGGAGCGGGTCGAGGCCGGGAAGGCCCAGACGGCTTTGCTGCCCCCGAAGGGAGTCGAACTTTCGTCCGAGCAGAAGAACTACCAGCGGGCGGCCGATTATTCCGCCAAGCTCGACGGGCACGCCGTGCTCATCCTGGTGGACGGCCAGGTCGTCTTCGAGCGCTACGACAACGGCCATATCGCGGCGGAGCCGCACCTGATCCACAGCGCCACCAAGACCTTCTGGGGTGCCGTGGTGGCCGCGATGATTGAGGACGGTCTGATCTCGTCTCTCGACGAGCTGGTCTCCGACACCATCACCGAGTGTGGGAAATGGGGTGCCAGTCCCGTAAAAGTAATTATTTACATATTTGATGATTTGTGTTTACCCCGGCGGATGTGCCGAGGCAACTGCGATTGGAATACGAAGGTGCGATTTATCACCTGATGAGTCGTGGTGACAGATTGGAGCCGATTTTCCGAGTGGATGAGGACCAAGAGTTATTCATCAAAACATTGGAAGAACGAAGGCAGGAAGAATGCCCTGAGGAAAAGGAGTTGGTGAGAAAGGTTCGGAGAGGATGGAAGTTGGGGGCGGATGATTTTCTTGAGCGGCTGGAGGCGAGGATTCGGAGTGTGGGAAGGAAAGCCAAACGGGGAGCGCATTTGGCGGAGGAGGTCAAGGAGACGATGGCGGCCAAAGCGGAGCGGATCATTGCGGAAGAGTTAAAGCGGAAGAAGATGGATGAGGTCACACTGGGAAAGATGCGGAAGATGGATCCGTTCAAGGTAAAAATTGCCCGACGCCTGAGAGGTGAAACGACAATGACAATGGCTTGGATCGCGGAGAGAGTTCACGCCGGCACGGCTGAAACATTGGCAGTAGCTTTGCATCAGAAAAATGACAAATAATAACTTTTATGGGACCCTTTTTCTTGCCGCGCCCGTTCGTGGCGCGTGTCCGCAGAAAGCGTGGCGTAGATCGGCACGTTGGTGTCCATGAGCACGCGGCCTGTCAGGGCCTCAACGGGCATAGGTCTCTTCGCGTCCATTCGTGACTATGACAAACTGGCAATCTGCGGTGCAAGCACTTCGCGGAGTTTGTCCAGGCCTTCCTTGTTGGCGGCGGAAACGGGGACGACGAGGCGCCGGGGATGGCGGCGTTTGAAGGTGCGCAGTTTTTCCGCGGCTCCGGGAAGATCCATTTTATTGGCAACCACCAGCCATTCGCGGTCGGCGAGTTTTGGGTCGTAAAGCTTCAACTCGGTGCGGAGCTTCGAGAGATCCTCGCTGGGATCGCGCCCTTCACTGCCCGCCATGTCGAGGACGAAAATGAGCAGACGGCACCGGAGGATGTGACGAAGAAAATCGTGACCCAGCCCGGCATTCAGATGGGCACCCTCGATGAGACCCGGGATGTCGGCGATGGTGGCGCGGCTGTATCCGTCGAAATCCACCACCCCGATCACGGGGTGCAGCGTGGTGAACGGATAGGGGGCGACCTTTGGATGCGCGGCACTCATGGCACCGAGGAGGGTCGATTTGCCGGCGTTGGGATAACCCACCAGCCCGGCATCGGCGATCTGCCGGAGTTCCAGCAGAAAGGTGCCCTCCGAACCTTCTTCGCCGGGTTTGAACTGCCGCGGCACCCGGTTGCGCGAACTCTTGAAATGGACGTTGCCGCGTCCGCCTTTTCCTCCCTGGCAGAGGATGAAACATTGCCCCGCCTCGACCAGATCCACCACGGGATCGAGCTGGGTGGTGTCGGGGACCGCGCGTTTCCCTCCGGTCTGGCCGTCCGGATTTTCGGCGTCCGGCGGGCGGTTGGGGCCGAGTGTTTCGGGAATGCTGTACACGATCGTGCCCACCGGCACTTTGATCACGGTGTCGGGCGCGGACTTGCCATGCTTCTGTTTGCCCATGCCCTTGGCGCCCGGCTTTGCGCGGATGATCGGCTCGTAGTAGAGTGCCACGAGATTGTCGGTGTGGATGTCGGCTTCCAGGACCACCGAGCCTCCGTCGCCGCCATCGCCGCCATCGGGCCCGCCCTTTGGGACAAATTTTTCACGGCGGAAGCTCACGGCGCCATCGCCGCCATCGCCGGCCTTGGCGCGGATTCTGATTTGATCAACAAACATGAGATTGGGATTTTTTGGTCAGGGATTGGTATAGATCGCGTGTTTTGACCGCGATGGAGCGCCAACTGAAGATTTCCTCGGCGCGGCGGCGTCCGGCCTTGCCCATGCGTTCCCGCAGTTCCGGATCGCGCATGAGAAGATTCACCCGGTCGGCCAGGTCGCGGGCAAAGACCTCGGGATGGGTCGCTTCGAAGGGGCTTTCGGTCATTTGTTCCAGCGGGACCAGAAATCCGGTCTCGCCATTCACGACCACTTCCTTGATGCCGCCCACGGCGCTGGCCACCACGGGGGTCTCGCAGGCCATGGCTTCCAGATTGATGATGCCGAACGGCTCATAGATGGACGGACAGCAGAAGACGGCGGCGTGGGAGTAGAGTTCGTACACGCTTGTTTTCGCGACCATTTCCTCGATCCAAATGACGCCTTCGCGTTCCCGGCGCACTTCGGCGACGGCGGCTTTCATCTCCGCGGCGATTTCCGGGGTATCCGGCGCGCCGGCGCACAGCACGACTTGGAAATCCGGGTCGAAATACCGGATGGCGCGCACCAGATGAATGATGCCCTTCTGGCGGGTGATGCGCCCCACGAACAGCACATAGGGTCTGGTGGGATCGATGCCGTATCGCTCCAGTTCGACCGTGGTGGTCACCGGACGGTATTCGTCCAGGTCGATGCCGTTGTAGATCACCGGCACCCGTTCCCCGGGCACATCGAAAAGCCGGAGGATATCCCGTTGGGTCTCGCGGGATACGGCGATGACGGCGTCGGCCATTTCAATCGCTGTTTTCTCCACCCACACGGAGAAATCATATCCGCCGCCGAGTTGTTCGCGTTTCCACGGGCGCAGTGGTTCCAGGGAATGCACCGTGATCACCAGGGGGATGCCGTAGTTGAGCTTGGCCAGGATGCCGCCGAGATGGGTGTACCACGTGTGGCAATGGACGAGGTCGGCGTCGATGTCGCGGGTGTTGAAATCCACGCAGCGCCGCGCGGCGCCGAGTGCGGAAGCGAGATTCTTCGGACAACTGAACCCGGACGCGTCGAGTCCGAAGCCCGTCGCAGAGAGCGGGCCTTCCCGGAGGTTCTGGTCGCCGAAGCAGCGCACTTCGACCTCCATGAATTCCGCCAGATGACGGCACAGATAATCCACATGCACCCCCGCGCCTCCGTAAACATTGGGCGGATATTCGTTGGTAAGGCAGAGTGTTTTCATAATGCGGCGGGAACCGGGGCGGTCATTTCACTGCGAGCTTGTTCAGGATCCCGAAAGGCGACCCCTCGGGAGCCGGGGCCGGGGGGATGCGGTGTTCGGCAAGAAAGGCGCGCTGATGTTCGAACAATTCCACGACACCCCGGCGGGCCAGTCCGAGCATGGCCTCAAGCTGGGGGGCGGTGAAGGTCGCCTCCTCGCCCGAGCCCTGCACCTCCACAAACTCCAGTGCATCGGTCATGACGACGTTGAAATCCACCGAGGCATCCTTGTCTTCGAGATAATTGAGGTCCAGGCAGGGCGTGTCTTTATAGATGCCCGTGCTCACGGCGGCCACCAGGCGGGTGATGGGATTTTTCCGGAGTTTGCCCGCGGCAACAAGTTTGTCGGCGGCCAGCCATGCGGCGACCGCCCCGCCCGTGATGGAAGCGGTGCGCGTGCCGCCGTCGGCCTGCAACACATCGCAGTCCACCCACAGCGTGCGGGGGCCGAGCAGGTCCAGGTCAATCGCCGCCCGCAGGCTGCGACCGATGAGGCGCTGGATCTCCACGCTGCGTCCGTCGGGCTTTCCGCGGCTGCTGTCGCGGGCCTTGCGGTCGAGAGTGGAGTAGGGGAGCATGGAGTATTCCGCCGTCACCCAACCGCCGGAAACCTGCTGTTGTTTCATCCAGAGCGGGACTTTTTCCTCGATCATGGCGGCGCAGATGACCCGGGTGTCGCCGAAGGAAACCAGCACGGATCCCGTGGCATGGGGTGCGATGTTCGGGGTGAAGGTGATGGGGCGGAGGGCATCCGTTTCGCGGCCGTCGGGTCTTTTCATGCCGGGAAGGATATCGGACCGGAGTCGGATCCGGCTAGCAGGATTTTGCGCGCGATTGCCAGAGCACTTTGAAGGCGCCGCCTGCACCGCCGGGGTCCAGAAGTCGGGAAGCGGTGTCGTTGAGCCATGCGTCGTGACCGGGCTGGGAAAGCACAAATTCGCGCTGGGTTCCCAACCAGCGTGTGGAAAGACCGAGTTCCATCCCCCAGATCTGCAGATCGGTGAAATTCACGTCACATGTGAGATCGCGTCGGCCGGGTCTTTGAAAAATTTCCAGACCGCGGAACACCCGGTGCTTTTCGTAGGCGCGCAGCGTGCCGGACGGACGGTGTCGCACCAGTTCCGTGGCGGTGTCGCCGTAGTCGATGGTGAGAAGGTCGGGCCAGCCGGCGCCGGGAAGCCGGGAGTGCAGCCATTGACGATAAGAATATTGAACCTCGATCTGCTGGCCCTCGGGTGGATCCGTCCACCGGTCGAGCAGACTCGCAGGACCCCGGGGCTGTGGGGGGGCGTCCTGCAGGAAGGTGTGCGGACCGTCGGCCCCGAGCCGCACCCACACCTCTTTCCAACGCCCCTGCGAAAAGCGGAAGACGGCGGGAGGGAATGCGTCGGCAAATTCGTTTGAAAACACCCCGGCTGTCTCCGCATCGACCGCCGCGCCGATGTCGGAATACCAGCGGACATCATATCCGCCCAACACCGCTTTCTGCGCGGCCCGGAGAGAGGGGGAGGTTTCTACGAGGCGGTATTGAAGGTCGGCCCGGACACTTTCCGGCAGCGTCCCGAGAATGGTTCTGGCCAGGGATCCGTTGCCCGGTCCGCATTCGACCACGTTCCATCGCAACCCTCGCTCACGACGGCACTCCGCGAGCCATACGCCAAGCGCCCGCCCCAGCACGGGATCCAGTGTGGCACTGGTGGAAAAATCACCGCGGGATCCGATTTCCAGATCCTTCCGCATGTAATAGCCATGGGCCGGTTCATAGAGCGCGCGGGTGACAAAGGTCTCCACGGACATTTCATCGCCTTCCCGGAACTGAGTTTGGGGCTGGGGCGGACAGTCGGGTTTCGCCGGGATCATGATGGGATCATATTCTCACTGAATCCGAAGAATGGAACTTGAAAGGATCTGGACAACGCGGGATTGTGGGCCTCCGTCAGCCAACCGCCATGTCCGAATCCGCTCCGCATCTCTTCCCTGACCCCGACCCGGCAAAACACAAGTCCGTTCTCGCCCTGCTGCGCAACAAGCTGTTTGCGGGGGTGGCGGTGGCCATCCCGATTGTCGTCACGATCTGGGTGCTCAATCTTGCGTACAATACCATCGCGGGAGTGAGCGCCCCCGTGCTGCGCACCTTCGGAGTCGATTTCCCCTGGGTTCATTTTCTCATCACCCTGCTGCTTTTCCTTCTGCTCGGGTTCATGGCCACGCATGTGATCGGACGCCGCGTGATCGAGGCTTCCGAGTGCCTGCTGTTGCGGGTTCCCATCGCCGCCACCATCTACGGTGGGGTGAAACAGGTGATGGATTCCATCAAAAAATTCGGAACGGGGGCGAATTTCAAGCGCGTGGTCTATGTGGAATACCCCTCCGCCGGCCACCGCCTCATCGGATTTGTGAGCGGCTACCACCGGATGCCCGGAGGAGAAGAGGTCGCCTCGGTGTTCCTGCCCACCGCGCCCAATCCCATGACCGGGTTTGTGATCATGGTCTCGACCAAGGATCTCATCGAGAGCGATCTGAGCCTGGACGAGGCGACAAGGCTCATCCTCTCGGGCGGGCTGTTGGGGCCCGAGGGCAAGGCGTCCGCCGTCCCCTCAGGCGGGGGTGCCGTCAATCCGCTTTCTTTTCCGCCTCATACAGAGTGACGATGCCGCCGGTGAGCGGACGCGAGCGCGCTCCGGAGAAGCCCGAGGCGTGCAGGATCGCTTCCATGGCGGTGCCGGATGGGAAATGTTCGATGGTGGCTCCGAGATATTGGTAGGCGGATTTGTCGCCCGTGAGCCATCCGGCCAGGAGCGGCAGGACGCGGTGCAGATAGAACCGATAGGGAGCTCTCAGGGGAGGGGGTGGCACCGAGAAGTCCAGCACCAGCACATGTCCGCCCGGAGCAAGCACGCGGGCCATCTCCCGCAGTGCCCCGCCACAATCGCTCATGTTGCGCAATCCGAATGCCACGGTCACCACATCGAACAAACCATCGCCAAATGGCAGGCGCATGCCGTCCGCCGCCACGAGATTGGGGACGGATTTTTTCCCCGCCTGTGCGAGCATGGGCAGGCAGAAATCGGCGGCGACCACAAAGGCATCGGGGCAGGCTGTGCCGAGTGAGAGGGCGAGATCGCCGCTGCCCGTGGCGAGATCGAGGAGGGTGCGCGGCCGCCAGGAGCGCACAAGGCGGGAGGCGCGCGCCCGCCAGACGTAATCGAGTCCGCCGCTCAGGAGATGGTTCGCCAGGTCGTAACGGACGGAGATTGCCGCAAAGAGATTCCGCACAAAAGAGGGCGGATGCGGGTTGCGGGCGGGGTCGGTCATCTTTTGGGATCGGAAAAAAGTGTGGCCGGCTGTAAGCCGAATTCTGTCGGAGCCCCCTCGCGGGAACTCCGGACGGTCATTTCTCTTCCCGCCGGAGCGGGATCCTCCTTGCGGAGTGATGCGACCAATACCCGGAGACTGCCGGTCCGAAGACCGGCGCGGCGGGACGACCTGCCTCCTGTTTTGTCTTGCACCGCATGGGGTTTGTCTGGACGCCCGGCGTTGCCGCCGGACCGGTGGGCTCTTACCCCGCCTTTTCACCCTTACCCCACGACAAGCGCGGGGCGGTAATTTTCTGTGACACTTTCCGTCGCCCCGGGCTTTCGACCGTTGCGCCCGCGTTTTCACACGGCATGCTGTCCCGTGGTGTTCGGACTTTCCTCTGGCGCGCCACTCCGGAGAGCGTGCGACAGCGACCGTCCGCCGGCCACGACGTGACCCTGCCACCGCCCGGAGGCTTGCGCAAGGGGAATCACGACACGAAGGGCGGGTCGAGGATCAGCGGGCTCACTTGCCGAAGCGGGGCTTTTGCCGGCTCAGACCCAATCTGCACAAAGCAACTCCGCCTGCATGAGCACGGTCTTCACGGCCTCCTCCTGAAGGTCAGGCGGGTAGCCTCGCGCAAGCGCCCCGCCAGCACCACCTCGCCAAACGAATCCCGTTCCGCCGCCGGTTCTCCGGGCGCAAGCTGCGGCCCGTGCCCGACCGCATAGCCCAGCTCCCCGAACCATTCGAGCGCGGCGTCTTCGACGATGGATTCGTTGAGGCTCATGGCTTGGGCTTTTTCGGTTTCGGCAGCTTCTTCACCTCGGCATCAAGCAGTCCGAGCAGATCAGCCTCCCCTTGCGCTTCCAGTGCGGCGCGTCGGCGGGCGGCGAATCGCTCATACTCCGCCTCCGCCATTTGGTGCGCTTCCTCGCGGCTCACCTTCCCGGCATCGGGTAAAATCGTCCGCTCGTTCAGGTTCAGAAAGTCGTGCAGCCGCGTCACCCAGTTCTGGAGGAAAATCTGCTTCTTCCGCCGCGCCTGATCCTCGGCGAAATCCAGGAACATCACGACGATCCGGTTCAGTTCCTCGATCTCGTCCTCGCGCAGGTAGTTCTTGGCGATGGTCACATCGCCTTTTCGAACCACGCCCGTGCGCCACGCCATCAGGCCCATGTTCGGCTGTGAGGAATTCGCCCGTTTCGCAATCAACTCCGCCGCCGTCTTCCCCGTGGCCGCGAAGTGCAGCTTGTTCTGGATGGTTTGGAAAAACACCTGCGTCTCCGGCTCCGTGGGCTCGTAGTCCGCTGCCAGCGCGAGAATCTCCCGCACCCGCAGATACACCCGGCGCTCGCTGGAGCGGATGTCCCGGATGCGCTCCAGCAATTCATCGAAGTAATCAATGTGCCCCTTGCCCGGCGGATTTTTGAGCCGCTCATCGTCCATCGTGAAGCCTTTCACGATGTATTCTCGCAGCCGCTGCGTGGCCCAGATGCGGAATTGCGTGCCTCGCTTGGATTTCACGCGGTAGCCCACGGAAATGATGACGTCCAGGTTGTAGAACTCCACCCGCCGTTGCACGGAACGCTTGCCTTCCAGTTGAACTGTCAAGGATTCCTTGACAGTTGCCCCGCGTTCCAGCTCCCGCTCCTCGTAGATGTTTTGAATATGGAGACTGACGTTCTGCTTGGTGGTCTGGAATAGCTCGGTCATGTGCTGCTGCGTCAGCCAGACAGTCTCGCCCTCAAACCGCACGTCGATCTTCAGCTTCCCATCCTCCGTTTGGTAAACGAGGAACTGGCCGCCGGGCGGCAGTGGTGTCTCGGAATCTTTACTCATGGGTTCGGGTTCCTTTGGTTTGAACTATCCGGAATTTTCGGAGAGTTGCCCGGGCATCCTCTCCTCGCCCTTTGGGAGAGGCCGGGTGAGGGATGCCGCAGGCATTGGCTGGGTTCAGCCGCCGGAAAGAAGAATAGTGAAGGGCGAAAAGTGAAATAGGAAATAGACCCCGAAATTTCACTCTTCCGATTTCAATCTTCACTCTTTTACTGCCCAGCCCCCCGAACCATTCGAGGGCGGCGTCTTCGACGATGGATTCGTTAAGCATCTTTAACCTTCAATTTTAGTATTGGCATGCTGCCGCAAGCTTGCGGCGGTCGCGACGGCAAACCCGTTATCGTGATTCGGAATTTTAATAGTCGGAGGCAATTCGCCCATAATCGCGACATGATGTCGCGATCCGTGTCGCAATTCCCGCTTTGTCGCCGATTGAGACCTCCGATCCCGCCATTTTGGCGGGATATTTGGCGGGAT
>DYRR01000065.1:9539-13510 GCA_020718605.1 Chthoniobacter flavus
ATCCCGCCATTTTGGCGGGATATTTGGCGGGATCGCCGGAGTGCGAATTTGGAGTTTCATTGGCGAATCACGCGATACTGAGTTGTCGGCCCGGAGCCGGTCTTTTCCAAAAGCTTCAAATCGGTGAATCGCTTGAGATGATTGAGTGCCGTCCGATTGGGAACTGCCATAGCGACGGCATACTCGGTCGAAGATGTCGTCTCTTTGGTCGCGAGCCACTCCCAGCCAGCCCGCTCGCTTTTGCTCAAACTCTCGAGGATCTCCTTGCCGAGAACCGTGGCCGCCGCCGCCTTGCTCCGGTAAATCGTCAGCACGAGGGAATCGCCTTCCATTGAATAGCTCGGGAGTGGGAGTCCGAGCTTCTCCGCGTGCTTCTTCAAGGTGGTCAGGCCGTAGCCTTGCTCCTCGGCCATGCCCATACGGGCAAAAACATAGTGCAGAAGCGGATTGCGACTCTTGATGGGCGCTTTGAACGACTTCATCTGCTCCAGTGTGATTGGAGGAATCGGCCCGCCGGGGCTCTTGATCGTGATCATATTGGGATCCACGCCCAACTGGCACTTTTGCCCGGTTAGGTCGTAGTCGCGATGAATCAAGGCATTCACCACGGCTTCACGAATCATCTCAAACGGAAGATCCACTTGCTCGCGCCGCTCCATCCGGCTTCGGTCCAGTGTGCTTGGCAGCACTTTCTTCAACCACATCTCAAGCTCATTGGGAATAAACACCAACGCTTGCCCGAACTCCGCACGGGTGGACTTGCCATCCGCCAATTCGGCACGGGCCAGCAATCTGGCCTGAGGCATGGCAACGCTAGGATCTTTCCCAAACAGCACCAATCCAAAACCAGATGGAACGATCCTGCCTCCCGCATCTACCAGGACTCCCTGCTGGAGCAAAAGGCGCTGAAAATCCGACGAACCGGCCGCCACTGCAAACTTTGCCCTCGATTGATAGCGGCTCAGCGCCTCTTCCGACAGGTCTCCAAATGTAACCGCTACGATTGGATCCTCATACCTCGATAGCTTGATGGGCTGTTCTTCCGGTTTCTCCAATTGCTGTCTGGCCCATTCGAAGAAATGCTTGATCTCCTCGATGATGAGGGTTGCTTGCTGTGCAATTCCTTCGGGGCACTCGTAGAAGTCTATCGTGCCATGCTGCTTGACCTTCGATTCGTATTCGCGGTCTTCACCAAGCGCGGTAAGCGAAGCAGCCACGATCTTCCGGCCGCAGCGATAGTTGAATTTTAGCGAGACCGGCTCTACCCAGTCCGCTTTGGCGAGTTCCTTCAAGAGTTTGGGCATCGACCCGGCGAAACCATAAATGGATTGGTCGGGATCACCCACTGCCACCAGACGAACTCCCGCTTTCTGGCATAGTGCCAAAACCATTCGATGGAGCGTGAGCCCCAAATCCTGATACTCATCAACCACGAGAATCGGGAACCGCGCTTTGATTGCCTTTCGCACCCATTCGTGACGCTCAATCAACTGAAGCCCCCACAGAATCATGCTGTCGAAATCGACAACGCTTTCACCTATCAATCGCTTCTCGTAGGCGAAAACCAAGCCAGCAATCTCCGGATCCACTGTGGCAAACTCTTTCGACTCCCGATTTAGATAGGTGCGGCGATACCGCTCAAAGCGCCCTCGATAATTCCAAGGGTTCTCATCGCCGATGGTGGCTTTCAATGACTCGGTGAAGATCCGCTCCTGGTCACTCACAGAGGCCACCGAGAATTCCTTTGGAAGGCCCAAGTCCGAAAGCCACGCAAATGGTGAAACTACGTGCTTCAACGAAAACGAATGCACGGTCCCGATGAAGACGTTCGATCCTTCGACGATACCGAGTTTACCCAATCGCTTTTGAAGCTCACGAGCGCACTCGGTGCTGTAGGTGATACAAGCGATGCCGGAAGGTCGCTGAACATCTTCAGCAAGCATCCTGGCCATCTTTGTTGTCAGCGTCTTTGTTTTCCCGCTGCCGGGGCCAGCGAGAATCACGCAGCTTCCAGGGGATTCGTATGCCTTCCACTGGCCGGGATTGTCTCGTAGCTCTTCAGCCGCTGTCTTGTAGTCCGTCATACGTCAGCCGCACTTTGCTGCGAGGAAGGTTACTGCATCACGGATGTATTTTGGACAGGCGTCGCCCTTCAGACGAGACGCAAGGCGCTGAGCAAAGCGCCCTTTGGCGATTTCATCTATGTCCTTCAACATCTGGTCCGGATCGAGCGAGGTGGGGTCCTCCTTCCAACCCGCAGCCCGCTTTTTAGCTGCGCCGTTCGTTGTCAGCTCGGTGAGAGTTTTACACATGCTATTGTGGCGCCCGGACCGGAAGAAATCTACTTCGAAGGTGTATTCGTTGAGAAAGATGCCCATGCCTTCAGCCGAGTCTCGCAACGCCTCTTCGTCTTCAAAGTCCGGCTCCTCCTCTGTAATCAACTCTAGGAGAGCAGTCACCCGGTTCACCCCGAGACTCTCGCCATCTTCAGTCGGGTCATTATCAGTAATTACCGCGAATGGGATTCCCAGGCCGTCATCCCCAAGGAGCTTGATGTAAGGCGCAAAGTTGGTCCCTGAAACTGAGCAGACAGAGATTCCCAACTCATCAAGGTCATGCCCAATGAGCTTCGCCAGCACGGGAACAACGAAGCATTCGGCATCGCCTTCCACCAGCAATACTGCTCGACTGAAAACAATCTCCCCGCGCGTCACGTCCAAGTAGCGTTCAAGGTCAGCAACGTCCTTCTGGTCTAGCTCGACCTCGGCAGTCGATGTGGCCTCGGTGCTCAACCCGTCCTCTGCTTTACGCAGAAGGACAAGGGACCTCAGCGGTGTCACACTGACAATGTGTGGAGAGTGGGTTGTTAAAAATGTCGTTCGGTTCGTCTCAACTTCCTCCGCTTCTTCCGCGCCTTCCACCGCTTCCGGCTGCTGCCGAGTATGTAGGAAGTCTCGATAAACAAGACGCTGCAAATGAGGGTGCAGGTGTGCCTCCGGTTCCTCGATTGCAAGGAACGTATGGTCACGGTTGCCTTCCTGAACGAGTTGGCGGAGTTCGAGGGCTTTGAGCGCGAGGTAAATGAGGTTTGCCGATCCCAAGCTTGCCTCACTGATTCCGCGTTTCCCGGAGTCGATGAACAACCGCAATGCGCGAATGAGCCGGTCTGCGTCAGAGGGCGTTAATCCAAGAGTGACGTCCACCGCATGAGAACCTCCCACCATTTTGTTGAGTCGATCCGTTACCGCAGTATTGAGCGCGGCAATTTCCGGCAAAGCGGCAATCTCGTCTGATGCGTCTGACACGTTTTGAGCGATTGCCTCAAGCGCCGCCTTGTCAACTGCCCCGGCGGCTTTCTCTAGAAGTGGCCGCAGGGGTGACCGCCGCCAGTTTGCTAAATCGCCCTCGGCATCACGGAGCGCCGGAAAGACATCCATCGGCAAGCGGCGGCGCAGTTCGTAGCTGACGATGTTCTCCTCGCTTTCACCTCCGAAGATGAAAAATTCAAAATCGGAATCCTTCACAGGTGGCCCTTCCAGCGTTGCGAGCGGGCGAAGAACGTAGGTTAACCGTGCAGTCATAGGTTCGACTGCAACCAAGTGTTCAGCAAGAACCGCCAGCAACTTGGGGTTGTCTTCAAAGTCCGTAATCTCGAGTGCAATCCGGATTTCATTGTCGCCCGAAAGCGGGCGTTCGAGCCCGTCCCAGAAATCTTCCTCACGCAGTTGGCGGGCGGAATCTGGCAGGGTCGGGTCGAGCAGAAGACGCAAAGCATAGACCAGATTCGATTTCCCGATCTTGTTTTCGCCAACAATGACCGCGTGCTCACTCAGCGCCACATCAAGGCTTTTGAAGTTGCGGAAGTTTGTGATCTGAATGCGGGAAAGTCTCATAAGCTTGTGGTTTCAACTGCTGACAACTCCCCGCTCAGCAGCTTCGGCAGCAGCGTGTCGCGCAGGGTGGCGAGGGTG
>DYRR01000195.1 GCA_020718605.1 Chthoniobacter flavus
GCTCGTGAAAGCGGGAGTGGAGGATGCCGAAGGTGGTGTCGTCTGAGCGGGCGATGGCTAATGTGGCTTGATCTGGCAAAAAAACGCATGGAAGCCAAATGAAAATGCGATGCTTTGCGACACCAGGAGTCACGATGAACCGTTTGATTCGTGCCAGCTCGGTTCTCATTCCTGGTCGTGCTTCGGCATGACGCCACCAGTATTTCCGATAGGCTTCTCGATTATTATTTTCTCTTACCGGCTTGACATGCTCAACCACATACTGAAACGGTAGCTCATACAAAGAAGCATCTGATTCGGGCATATCCGTGCCGAAGTCGATAATCCAGGTGTCAGTAGGACGGCGGACTATATTTAGCGCATTGCATAATGGGCGAACAACCCCATAGTTGGGTTTGCCATTTGGATTGGGCTGTTTCAACCATTGCCGTGCAAAATCACCAGGGATGTCAAAAGGAGCTTTTTTTGAAGCACCCATAAAACAACAGCTTCCATTCTCTTCCAACACCTGCGCCGTCGTCACATCCACCCCCGCCTCCGCCGTCAAATCAGCATGAATCACCGACACCGCCTGACCATCAAGCCAGGACAAAAGCCCCTCTCCCCCCGGGGGAGGGGTTGGGGTGGGGGCACTGGAGTCAGCAAAAGCCATCGAAGCATCAAAAGCCTTCGAAGCATTCAAAGCATCCCAATCCACCAGCCAGTCATAAATGACCTGCAAGACCTCTTCAGTGTTTTGCAGGACATCATGATTCCAAAATCTGAGCACAGTGATGCCACGCTCGACCAGCCAGTCGGTGCGGCGCTCATCGTGGGCACGTTGCGCCGCCTCTGCGTGGTGACCGCCATCCAGCTCGACGGCCAGCCTGGTTTTATGGCAATAGAAATCCAGAACATAGGAGCCGACTGGGTGCTGGCGGCGAAAACCATGGCCCAGAAGCTGATTTTTTCGCAGCAGACGCCACAACAGATTTTCCGAGTCGGTGGCGTTTTGACGGAGAGAACGGGCAAGGGTTTTCGTGGTCTCGGGGAGGGGCGGTTTTTTTGGTGTCGCCTCGAAGGTCTTTAATGACTCCGCCGCCCCCACCCCAACCCCTCCCCCGGGGGGAGAGGGGCTTTTGTTTGTTTGTCCGAAGCAGATTAGGGAAACCCGTACTGCCGCGCCGTTATTGACCCACTCTTCGTCGCTCCATGCCTCAAAGATGGTGGTGGTGGCCACGATTCGTTCCAGGACTTTCCGGTTTGCCCCGCCCCGGATGGAGTTGGTGGCGACCAGACCCGCCGCCCGCGCCTTGCCTGACTCTATCTGGGCGCGGGCCTTCTCGAACCAGTAGGTCACCAGATCAGCACCCGGCGGAACCCGGTCGCCAAAACATTGAGCCAGCGCATCAAAATAAGCGTCGCCCAACTCGCCGCGCTTTTTACTGCCGCCCAAAAACGGCGGATTGCCGACGATAATATCCACCTCCGGCCACGCCGCCTCGCTGCCATCATCACTCAGCAGGGCATCACGCCGCTCGATGGAATCGAGTGAGCGCAGGATCGGATTGCGCACGATCTCTCGGCCGTTGCGCCGATGCCATTGGAGGTCGCCAATCCAGACGGTGACCCGCGCCAGCTCGGCGGCGTATTCGTTGATCTCAATGCCGCAGATGTTATGCGGCCCGGTGCGCAGCCACAGGCCCGGCTGATAACCGGCCAGCTCCAGGCCTTCGAGCAAGACCCGCCGTTCCACGTCCCGCAAGGCCGTAAGGGCCAGATAGAGGAAATTGCCGGAGCCGCAGGCCGGGTCAAGGACGCGAAAGCGTTCCAGACGGGTCAGAAATCCATGCCAGGCCTCGCTTGCCTCCCGCGCCGCCTTGGTCTTCGGGCCTTTGCCGACGCCCTTGGCAATCACCGCCTTCGCCGCCTCCCATTCTGCCAGCAGCGGACGGGAAATCAGGGGGGTGATGAGCTTTCCGATGGTGGCGGTGTCGGTATAGTGGGCTCCCAGCGGGGCGCGGGTGGCGGGATCGAGACTGCGTTCAAAGAGGGTGCCAAAGATCGTGGGGTCGATGGCCCGCCAGTCCATACGGGCGGCCTCGTGGAGGGCGGCAAGATCAGCCGCCGTCAATGCGGGAATGTCAATAATCTTAAACAGACCGCCATTGAACCAGGCGATATCATGGTCGCCATATTCTCCATTCTGCTCCCGCATGGCGACAAAAAGGCGGTTGATCCGCCCTGCGGCACGATTCGCGTCGCCGCTGGCATTGCTGAGGATGGTGGTAAAGACCGAGCCGGGCAGGAGTTCCTGATCTTCGGCGAACATACAGAAGAGGCATTGGACTAAAAAATGGGCGACCTGCTGACCTTCCAGCCCCCGCGCCCGCATGGCCTGGGACAGCCCGGCAAACTTCCCGGCGACCTCGCCGGTGATGGCGGCGGTCGATTTCTCCGGCCTGAGCCGCTCCGGGTCGGTGAAGACCCAGGCCAGGGTTTGCCGCGCCTCCGTCTTGATCAGGTCATCTATGCGGATTTCCGTGGGCTGGTCGGGATAGCCGGTAAAGGCGGTGTGGATGATAATCCGCTCCCGATCGCAGACCACAAGCAGCGGCGGATTGTCGAGACGAAGGGCGTAGTCGGTGAGTTGTTTGAGGGCGGCGGTCAGATCACGCCCCGGCTTCTTGTTCTCCCAGCCAAAACAGCCGCGCTTCCAGACATCGGCCCAGCCATCGCCGCCCGATGATTTCCCGGCCCCGCGCTCAAAGCAGTAGTTGTCAGGGTCGCGGGGTTTCTCAACCCCCAGCAGGTCGCAGAGGTCGTCAAAATGGGCCTGGGCTCCGGCCCGTTCGGTCAGAGGATTATTTTTCCACAGGGTAATGAAGGATTCAGGGGTCATAGTG
>DYRR01000196.1 GCA_020718605.1 Chthoniobacter flavus
CCAAGCACGTCCGCGACGGTGCCTACGCTTATCTCCGCCAGCAATACAAAGTTGTCGGCGCGGTATTTGCGATTCTCACGGTTCTGTTTGCCATCATGGCCTACGGGTTCAAACTGCAGAATCCCTGGGTGCCGTTCGCGTTTCTCACCGGCGGTTTCTTCAGTGGGCTGGCCGGGTTTTTCGGGATGAAAACGGCGACCAACGCCTCGGCGCGCGCCGCCCAGGCGGCCTCGAATTCCCTCGATCACGGACTGCGCGTCGCGTTCCGCAGCGGCGCGGTGATGGGTCTTGTGGTGGTCGGTCTGGCGCTGGCCGACATCTCGGTGTGGTTTCTGGTGCTGAGCCGGTTTTACCCGCTCGAAGCCGACGGCGGTCACAATCTGGTGATCATCACCACCACCATGCTGACCTTTGGCATGGGTGCGTCGTTGCAGGCGCTCTTTGCGCGTGTGGGCGGCGGTATTTTCACCAAGGCGGCGGATGTGGGTGCCGACCTGGTCGGCAAGGTCGAGGCGGGCATTCCCGAGGATGATCCGCGCAATCCGGCGACCATCGCCGACAACGTGGGCGACAACGTGGGCGACGTGGCCGGCATGGGCGCGGATCTTTACGAGTCCTACTGCGGCTCGATCCTTGCCACGGCGGCCCTGGGTTCTGCGGCGTTCATGGCAAACGGCGTGGGCACCCAGATCAACGCGGTCATCGCCCCGATGCTCATCGGCGCCATCGGCACCATGCTATCCATTATCGGCATTCTCACGGTGCGCACCAAACCGGGCGCGGGCAGCAAGGAATTGCTCGGCGCGCTGGGCAAGGGGATCGACCTGAGCAGTCTGCTCATCGTGGTCGCTTCGCTGGGCATTCTCAAGGTGCTTGGCATTCCGCATTACTGGGGTCTTTGGAGCTCGATCGTCACGGGACTCGCGACGGGATTTCTCATCGGAAAAGCCACGGAATACTACACTTCCCAGGCCTACAAACCGACCCAGCGCATCGCCAGCCAGACCCAGACAGGTCCGGCTACCGTCATCATCGGCGGGATCGGCGAGGGCATGGTCTCCGTAGTGCCCCCGGTTCTGGCTGTGGGTCTCGGGACGGTGCTTTCCTTCGGGTTCGCCACAGGATTCAAATTCGGCCCTGAGAATATGGCGCTCGGCCTTTACGGCATCGGCATCGCGGCGGTTGGCATGCTTTCCACCCTTGGCATTACCCTCGCGACGGACGCCTACGGCCCCATCGCCGACAACGCCGGCGGCAATGCCGAGATGAGCGGGCTCGGACCCGAAGTCCGCGAGCGCACCGATCTGCTCGATTCGCTGGGCAACACCACGGCCGCCACCGGCAAAGGATTCGCCATCGGCTCCGCCGCGCTCACCGCCCTCGCCCTGCTCGCCTCCTACATGGAGGAACTCAAAATCGCCATCGTCCGTGTCGTGGACACTTCCCACAAATTTGTGTTCCCCAACGGTGTGGAGTTCACCAATTCGGCGGATATCATGAAGCTGGATCTCATCAGCCTCATGCATAATTTCGAGGTCCATCTCATGAACCCGAAGGTGATCGTCGGGCTCATGCTCGGGGCCATGATGTCCTATCTCTTCTGCGGACTCACCATCAACGCCGTCGGACGCGCCGCATCCAAGATGGTCGATGAAGTCCGCCGCCAGTTCCGCGAACATCCGGGCATCATGGAAGGCCGGGAGAAACCCGACTACGCCAACTGCGTCCGCATTTCGACCATTGCCGCCCAGCATGAAATGCTGGTGCCGTCCCTGATTGCGGTCGTGGTGCCTGTGTTGACCGGCATGGTGCTGGATGTGGCCGGTGTGCTGGGCCTGCTGGCCGGTGCGCTTTCCTCGGGCTTTGTGCTGGCGGTCTTCATGGCCAACTCCGGCGGTGCCTGGGACAACGCCAAGAAATATATCGAAGAAGGCCACCTCGGCGGCAAAGGGTCCGCCGCGCACAAGGCGGCCGTCATTGGCGACACGGTGGGCGATCCCTTCAAGGATACCGCCGGTCCGAGCCTGAACATCCTCATCAAACTCATGAGCATGGTCTCCATCGTGGTGGCCGGTCTCACCGTGATGATCCGGCTGTTTTGATCGAACCCTGTGTTCGTTGCGGGCAGTAATAAGAAGCGGGCCACGCCGCCATCGGCAAGCAGCTCCGCCGGTCGCCGAGCTTGGGGTCGTTGGCGCCATTCCGCTCACGGCATGAAATCGAACCGACAAAAGATACCAGCGTAAGGAGCCGTCAACAAATAAAGGTCTCCACGTGCGCACTGGTCACTTTGTCCGCAAGGCTTCAGATCTCCCGATCATCATCACCGATAACGGCAAGCCCGTGGCGGAAATCCACCGGCTTCCCAACGATTCCCCGAAAACCGGGAAACGTCCGAAATGGAAAGACCGCATTCTCCTGCCCGGCTATGCGGCGATCATGGACCACCCGGTCCCCGGCGACTCGTCGCTCCACATTTCCGAGGACCGCGACCGCGGGAGTGACTGGTGATCTATTGCGACGCCGCCTACCTGCTCAAATTTTACATCCCCGAACCCGGCTCGGGAGAAGTCCGGGAGCTTTTTGCCGACCATGATGTCGCGTCTTCGGCGATCTCCCAAATTGAGGTTGTCTCCGCCATACACCGCAAATGGCGGGAAAACCTGATCCCGGAAAACGTCTTCCGTCTGTCCTCCCGACAATTCGACATGGACTCCACATCCGGTGCCTGGACATGGTTCCCTGTCACTCCCCCGCTCCTGAACGAAGTGCGGGCCGCCTATGAATCGCTGCCCGCCGGCTGCTTCCTCCGCGCCGCCGACGCCCTCCACCTCGCCACCGCCCGCGACAACGGATT
>DYRR01000003.1 GCA_020718605.1 Chthoniobacter flavus
CCGTCGCGATAAATTTGGAATGATACCAGTCGGCACTCTCGGCGACATCGGTCTGCTCACCCCAGATTTCCGGGGACGCCGGAGGAAGGTCGCAATACCAGTCGTAGAAGGAGAGTGAGAGGCCACCCATCAACTGGCAGAACCTCGCCCCCGCCGCGTAGCTGAGCATTGACATCGCGGGGATCGGTGAAAAACCGGCGATGCGATCCGGGCCGTAGCGGCGAATCGTATGCAGGTTCGCGGCGGCCATGATCTCGTTGACCTCGGCCCATGCGGCCCGGCGGAACCCGCCTTTCCCCCGCGCTTGCTGATAGCTTTTTCTGGACTCCGGATCGTTCATGATCGAGGCCCACGCCGCGACCGGGTCGTCCGGATTTTTCTTTTTCGCCTTGCGCCAGAGATCAAGTAGAACCCCGCGCACGTAGGGAAATTTGACGCGGATCGGGCTGTAGATATACCAGGAATACGAGATCCCGCGCTGACATCCGCGCGGTTCATAGGGAGGAATTTCCTTGTCAATGATCGGGTAGTCGAGTGCTTGAAGTTCCCAGACGACTACGCCGTTCTTTACGTAAATCTCCCAACTGCATGAGCCGGTGCAGTTGACTCCGTGCGTGCTCCGCACTTTTTTGTCGTAGCTCCAGCGGGAACGGTAGAACCCCTCCCATGTGCGGTCTTCGGGGGCGAAAATATCCTGGATCCAGCTCATATTATTTCCTTCGGCGTTGGAGCCGTTTGTCCCGTCCGCGGGTTTTCCGTTGAATGTGAAGAAGGCCGAACATGCAGGCCAAGATCACGATGCCCACTCCTGCACCCGTCGTCGCGAAAAGCGGCGTCCCGTCCGCAGAAGGCCCGGCTTTCAGCGTTGCAAAATATTTTGCGAGGTGCATCGCCTCCTGCTTCGTCACCGGATGCCGTGCATAGTGTGGCTCCATAATCTTGAATTTCGCCTGCTCGATCGCGGAGACCAGGGGAAGTTCGCCGCCGGTTTTCTCGAAAATTCCGTTGAGTGGGAGCCCAAGATTTCCGCCAACCTGCTCCGCCTCATGGCAGGAGGCGCACGAAAGTCCGCCGTTCCTGAAGGGTTGCGCACCCCGGAACAGATCCTTCCCGACCGCCGCATCGCCCGGGTCCATCTTCGACGCAAACTGAGCGGCCATCCGGATCTCTTCCGCTTTGAGTCGCACTTGTGAATCGGGTGATTTCAAAAAATCCATCAGTCCGGTCACGACATCATCCGACAAGGGCCCCGTCTTGGGTTCCATCTTCTTGATCGCTGTCGCCAGTTGCGATTCCGGCCATCCCGACGCGATGTTTAATGCGGGGCCGGTGCGCTGGGTGCCATCCAAACTGTGACATCCGACGCAGGATGTCATGAATTTTGCCGCTGCTACGTCGCGCTTTTCCGTCCCGTTCATGGCGACTGCGGGCGTGGCTTCGGTGCGCTCGATAGCGCGATTTTCATGCACTGTCTCCTGACTCCAGCCAGAGGAGACCATCCGCGTTGCAATAACCAGAAATGCGATCGATCGTATTACGATGCGAGGTGAAGATGCGGAAGGTAACAATTTGGAATCGCACATTCCAGAATGTATTTTCCTGTGGCTGGCGAACATTGCCTTCATCGTGCGCGGTGAGATTTTTCCAGTCTAGCCAGCCATGGCGGTTAGTTTTTTGGCTGCGGGAAACAGCACGCTATTTTCGAGGTGGATGTGCCGGTGCAAATCCTCTTCCAGATCCGCAAGACCCGCGAACAGTGCCCGGTAGGTATTGCAGGCATCGGCGGGCGGTTGGTATCCGTTTGTCAGATCATGAAGGCGCACCAGTGCCTGGCCTGCGTCATCGTGTTCGTGGATCATGCAGGCAATCGGGCCGTCAAGTAACACCGGTTCGGTTTCTCCCCGGCTCATGGTCGAGACCGCAGGAAAGAGAATTTGTTCCTCTTTCATCATGTGACTGTTCAACTCCGCTTCCAGCCCGCAATAGACTTGGAAAACATCCACAAGGGATGGCGTATGACCTCCGTGAACATGGGCAACGCGCTCGGACATCGCGCGAAGTCGGGGAAGCTCGCGACGCAAAAATGCGTGGTGCGTCGCCACGATATAGTCGGTTAGTTCATGAGGAGGAAGCGTCGCCGGATTCGCGGCTCCAGTGGATTTTTCCAGAACCTCCGCCTCAAGCATCCCGATCACCTCATCGAGCGCGAGTCCTTTGCGTTCACACGCCTCACGCAACGTGCGCCCGCCTTGACAGCAAAAATCAAGTTGAACCGATTGAAATATCCGGGAGCGGCTGGGGCGTTCCGCGACGAGTTCTCCGACCGTGCGATCCGAAAGGGCAGTGCCCTCCGGCGAATGTGAGACAGAATGGTGTGACATCGCGGACAACCTGACAGTACGTTTTGCCCATATCAAGATAAAAGTATCTTGATTTACATAAATAAAGTCGCCACCTTCATGTGGTATGGAAAAACCTGTTGTAGCACCGGACTTTTCCGAGTGTCCAATGATTGTAATTTGGGAAATGACTCGGGCTTGTGCCTTGGCGTGTCGGCATTGCCGGGCGGGTTTCTGCCCTTCAGCGCGGGCAATGTGAGGGATGGCGAATTGCTGGATTTTTACCGGGCCTCGCCGGTTTTCAAAGCTCTATGCGACGAGGATGGTTTTGCAGGAAAGTGTGGCTACTGTGAATATCGGAGACTGTGCGGTGGCTCGCGGGCGCGGGCCTACGCGATGACCGGCGATTACCTCGCCTCCGAACCTCTTTGCGAATATCAACCTGTGCGGCAGAGTCATTCCGTCCAGCAATTCCTCCGATTTTTGGCAACAAAGATTACGCTATTTCTCGGGCGGCAGGCCGGGCAGTGTCTCCAGTTGTTCCCCACGCATGACCTGCGCCCAGGCACTGCAAAAACAGGCCCCCACGATAATGATGACCCCGCATAAATAGATCCACAACAAGAGCACGATGAGAACGCCGACCGCTCCGTAGAGGACGTTCACCTTCCAGATGTTGTAGGCGTAAAATATGAGCAGTTGCTGGAGTATTTTCAGGCATGCTGTGACCAGCAACGACGCCAGCCACACCTCGCGGAAGGTGGTTTTCCGCCGGGGCGACACGCTGTAGAGCATGGAAAGCCCGTAAAAAAGGATCAGGAACGGCAGCGAATACCGGGCGGCCTGGAAGACGAAAGGCATGAAGTGAAGTTCCCAACTCATGGCCCGTTCCACAGTGGACACCACGACGGGAACCACAATCCCCAACAACAACGCGCTGGCCAGAATGCCGAGCATGGCGAGATTTTTCAGCGGAATCTTCCACCAATCCAGTTCCGTGGTGTGCCAGGCCCGGTTCACCCCCCGCACCAGCGCATGAAAAAAATGCGACGAACTCCAGATGAGCCCGATCACCGCGATGATCCCAAGCTTTCGGCGGGCATCCACCACCCCCTGCAGGATCGCAAATACCCCGGTGCAGTCATCGCTCTCGAGCGGGATGTAGGATTTGAGCGTGCCGATCACCACCGAAGTCACCGTGGCCGGGTCCAAAAAAATCGCTCCCATCGACACAATAAGCAGCAGCAGGGGAAACAGGGAAAAGAAAGCGTAGAACGCAAAGGCCGCCGCCCGCTGCTCTCCATCGATCTCGAAGAAACCCCACACGGTGCGCCTGATGAGATTCCATATCCGGAGAAACATTGCAGGGGAGTCTGAACTGCGGCGCACCCTCCTTCAAGCAGAGTTTCGCCCTCCCTCCCGGAGTTTACTGGGAACAAATACGGTGGATCTCCGCCGCAAACTGGTCCATCCGGAACGGCTTCGTGAGGGCGCCGACAAATCCGAATTTCGAAAAATCGTCCATCTCGTCACAGTGTGTGCTGCCGCTGGCCGCGATGGCGCGCACCCCGGGATCAATCGCCTTGAGTTCCGGCAGCACCTCGACTCCGCCGCGTCCGTCGGGCAGGTTCAGGTCCAGCAACACCGCCCGGAACGGACGCCCTTCGGCCCGCGCCGCGCAGAACTCCGCAAGCATCGACTCGGCATCCTCGCACCCGACCACCTCAAATCCATCGCGTTCCAGAATAATCTTGCTCACGGTGAGGATCGACGCTTCGTCGTCCATTACCAGAATTCGATATGATGCTTGGTTGGTCATGGCAGTAATTCGGTGAATGATTAACACCCCACAAGTCCCGCTTAAAGAGAAAACGGCGGAGACCGCCGGGCCATGGATCGGACGTCGCCCTCCTCCATGTCACTCTCGTGTGGCGTCGAGGCGCGCCTCGACCGATTCCCGCGTGACGGCATGCCGCGCACCGCACCGGGGACAATGCAGGCGCAACACTTCCTCTCCCTCGAAAAGGTCATCGGGCGACCGGCGCATGTGGGGAAGGAGCATGGTGAGAATGCGGTCCTGATTGCAACCACACTCGAAACGATACCGGCGCTGTTCAAGCAGACTGAGTTCGGTCTCACAGTCAAGCCGGCGCACTACATCCTCGTCCACAGATTCCAGCCATGCGAGATCGCAATCGGGCTGAGCGCTCACCAGCACCAGATCTTCCTCACCATACCGAAACAGCCTGCCCGGGCGCTGCTCGCTCCTTGCGTAAAACACCTCCGCCGCACGTAAAAAATCATCCCCGGAAAACTCAGCCACACTGCGCCGGAAGGGTTGATCCGGGGCGGCCGTGTCGGAAAAAAACACTCCGTGCGGGGCTTCGCGCACATCCTCCGTGAAAGCAGTCCCCACGACCGTTCCGAGCCGGTTGTCCCCCGCAACGAATAGATTGACCAGGGGTGTCTGGAAATTCACGGTCCATGCAATGGATTCCTGCCGGGGACGGGACGCGCAATGCAGCGTGAGGCAGGCCAGCGCATCCCGCAGCAACAGATCGTACACGGGATCGAGGCGAACTCCGATATCCATTTGGTGAAGGTAAAGCCCCGCATACAAATCGGAAAATTCGGCCCGCGCGACCAGGGCATTGCGCCCGCGCACGAAATATGTGCGCACTTCAATACCGGGATCCGCTGGGACTGTTTGTTCAGACATGCAAAGCCCGCAGAATCGAGGTTGCCATGCCTTTGATAAAGAAAAAATCGCGCAATGCCACAGGCGCCCGGGGTGACTCATTGATAATGGTTCTGGCTTTCCTGGCCCGGCACGGGAGCGTCGGGACCTGCCAATGCGAATAGTCGGCGCCGGAACGCCATTATTTTCCTTCTCCGGGCGCCCCTGCGGGGGTTAAGAATGCCCGACACGCATGACCAAATTCATTGAACACTTGAAGGTGCTCCGCATCGACCACTGGTTGAAGAATATTTTTATTCTGTTCGGACAGGGCGTCGCGCTGGTGCTTGTGGCCGGACTCCGCCCCGAATGGGGGGACTGGCCCGCCATCCGGCACACGGCCGCCCTTGCCGCATTTTCGCTGGTGCCGGCCTGTCTGGTGGCTTCCGCAAATTACATTCTCAACGAAATCCTGGACGCCCCGTTTGACCGCCTCCATCCGACGAAGTGTTTCCGCCCGGTCCCTGCGGGCACGGTGAGCGTGCCCGCCCTTTATGTCACGATGGCCGCCCTGGCGATCGTGGCATTCGCCCTGTCGCTGTGGTTTTTCAACCACGGCTACACCATCGCGCTCGCGCTGCTTCTGGCTAGCGGACTTGTTTACAACATCCCGCCGGTCCGTCTGAAGGACCGTCCGTATCTCGACGTGATATCCGAGTCGTTCAACAATCCGATCCGCCTCTGGCTGGGCTGGTATGCGCTGGCACCGGTGAGCACATTCCCCCCGCTCTCGATCGTGATGGCGTGGTGGTTCTTCGGCGCCCTGCTCATGGCGGGAAAACGCTATGCGGAATTCCGCTTCATAGGTGACGCGAAAACCAGCGGGGACTACCGCAAATCGTTCCAGGTGTACACGGAGCGTTCCCTGGTGATTTCCATGATCACCTACGCCAACTTTTTCTGTTTCTGCATGGGGATCGGCATCGCGGTGTACCGGCCGAACCTGATCTTTGTCTTTCCCGTCGCGGTGCTGGCGATCATTGTCTATTTCCAGCATGCCATGTCCACCGAAGGCGCGAAGCTGGAGCCCGAACAGCTCATGCGCAATCCGCTCCTTATTCTCTGCACGATCGTGACGGCCTCCGCCTCACTGGTGCTGGCGTTCTGGCCGTCGGATCTCACGAAAATCTTCCGGTTTCTGGAGCCCATCGGATTCTAGCGATGGACGAGGGAACCCTCATGGGACTGCGGGGAACCCTCGCCCGGCTCCGGCACATGCGCCCGGAGTCCGGCCTTGCATTGTGCGGGCTGGAGATTCCCGGCGAAGTGCTCGCGGCGGCGGGGTGGCCCCCACATGCCGTTGCCCCGGATGCAACCGGCACGGTGCTCTGTCTCGGAACCGCCGGGCCGCCCAATGACGCGGTGCTTCTTTGTGCCTTGGGAGAGGCCCGGACGGTTCCGGCGGGGTACCACGAAGTGCTGCGCCGCACTTTTTATCATTACCGCCCGCTCAACGACTGGCTCGCCACCCGCACCGGCTGGCTGCCCGCCACCCTCGCGCATCCGGCGCGGGTTCTCTGGAAAAAATCCGGGGCTCGGGAGGTGGTGGGCGCACGCATGTGCAGGCTCAGGCATCCGCTCTGGGTGGAGCAATATTTTCTCAAGGACGGCGAATCCCTTCCGTCGGCAGTCCGCGAGACCCGGGCGGACCGGATGCGGGACCTGGGCATGACGGTGCTCGGGATCGGTCACACCCCGCTTTTTGCCGCCAACACCGCCTCGCTGGCCACGACATTGCTTCTCGCCCTTGTGTGGCTGGGCATGGGACCGGGCGCGGGAGTGGGTTTGGCGGTCGGCCTCCTTGTCGCCGCCACGGCGGGCTGTGTGGCTTTCGAGCCCTGGGCGACCCGCCGCTATCTCACCGAAGACGCCCGCGAAGTCGTGCTGGATGAAGTCGCGGGCATGGCGCTCACGCTGCTGTTTCTTCCATCGGCCCCGGTGTGGTGGATGTTCGCCGTCGGCTTCTGCGCGTTCCGGGTGTTCGATATTTTCAAACCCGCCATCCACTGGGTGGAAAACACGGGCTGGCGCGGCACGATCGTGTGGGACGATCTCCTGGCCGGACTCTACGCGGGCGGCGCCACATGGATTTTCCTGCAACTCATGAGGTGAGTTCGCACCCGCCACCAGCGGAGGGAGGGGCGGCGCAATCCAATGCGTCGTCCCTACCCCTATATTTTTCTGCGGCCAAAGTGCCAACTCAAGCGGCACGCCCCGCCGAAATCAAAAAACGCATCCAGCGAAGCGTTGAGATTATGGCAGGCATACCGCCAATAGGCATTTGAATTGTCAAATTTGGAATCATATCGCCAGCGGCGAAATATTGGGGATCGATGCGAAAGAATGCTACCCGCCGTCCGCCGTCCGTGGCGTCCGGTAATACACGGCGGTGTGCCCCACCTGCTGGATGAGGCGGCTGCCGGTCTCTTCCGACAGGCGCCGGGACAGAGATTTGCGCTCGTCCTTGAAAGACTCAAACCGCACCTTCACCAGTCCCGCATGGTCCAGAGCCTCCCCCAGGGCGGCGAGGAATCCCGGGGACACTCCGTCCCTGCCCAACCGCACGACGGGGTCGAGCAACTGGGCGCGTTGTTTCAATTCTTTCAGGGTGGGAGGTGTGGCGGGGCGATTCATGGGTGGTTGGCAGAGTTGGCGCGGGGACGCAGTTGTTGTCCGTCTTTGGTATCCTTGACTTCCCATCCCAGGGCGGCGATTTCATCCCGGAAACGGTCGCTCTGTGCCCAGTCTTTGTTGCGGCGCGCTTCCGCCCGGCTTGCGAGCAGCGCAGCCACCGCTTCGGGAATTGCCGCCACCTCCGGCCCGAGTGCGAGCACGGTATCGACGGATTTCCACCAGGCGAGCAGGGTCGCCGCATCCGAGGGCGGGAGGTTCCCGGCATCCATCCGGCGGTTGGATTCACGTAGCGCCTCAAAAAGCACCGCGAGCGCTGCGGAGATGTTCAGATCCTCGTCCAACGCCGCACCAAATCCGTCCAACCCGGCCACTGGCATCGCGATCGAGGGGGATGCGTCACCCGCCTGCGCGGTGAGACGGGCGATCCATTCATCCAACCGCACCAACGCGGCCCGTGCGGCGTCGAGACTTTCGAAGCGGAGATTCAGCGGCAACCGGTAATGCACCGAGAGAAGCGCATACCGGATCTCGCGTCCGGTGTACCCCCTGTCCATCAGGTCCCGCAGCGTGTAGAAATTTCCGAGTGACTTGGACATTTTCTGTCCGTCCACCAGCAGGTGCGCACAATGCAGCCAGGTGCGGGAGAAGGGTTTGCCGGTGCAGCATTCCGACTGCGCAATCTCGGCTTCGTGATGCGGGAAAATATTATCCACTCCGCCGCAATGGATATCCAGGGAATCGCCCAGCAACCGTGTGGCCATGGCGCTGCACTCGATATGCCATCCCGGACGGCCCCGGCCCCAGGGGCTTTCCCACGCCACATCGCCGTCCGCCTCGTGCCATGCTTTCCAGAGCGCGAAGTCACCGAGGCTTTCCTTCTCATATTCATCCTGACTCACGCGCGCACCCGGACGCAGCTCGTCCAAATTGAGATGCGCGAGCCGTCCGTAGGCGGGAAATGTCGAGAGCCGGAAATACACCGAGCCGTCGTCGGCGTGATATGCGTGCCCGGTTTCCACAAGCGTTCGGATCATCGCGATCATGTGTTCGATATTCTCGGGGTCGGTTGCGGCGGGATACGCTTCGGCCTTGCGGATGCGGAGAATTTCCAGGTCTGTAAAAAATGCGGCCTTGAATGCCGCGGTGAAGTCCGCAAGCGGCACACCGCTGGTGCGGGCACCCCGGATTGTTTTGTCATCCACATCGGTGAGGTTCATCACCCGGCGTACACGGAATCCGCGGAACTCCAGGTGCCGCTGCAGGAGATCCTCGAAGACATAGGCCCGGAAGTTGCCGATATGGGCGCGCGCATACACTGTGGGGCCGCAGGTGTAGAGCCGCACCGTGCGACCCTCCGGATCGAGCGGAACAAACGGCTCGATGGCACGGGTGGCGGTGTTGTGGTAGCGGATCATTCCGCCATCTCCACGGCGGCGACCGCCAGCGCGGCAATGCCCTCGCCGCGTCCGAGGCTGCCGAGGCCTTCGTTGGTGGTGGCTTTTATGCCGACCCGGCGCGGATCGAGCCCGAGCGCGGAGGAGAGGTTGGCGCGCATCGCGTCGAGATGCGGACCGATCTTCGGTTCCTCGGCGACGAGAGAGGTGTCCACATTCACGATGCGGGCGCCGGCGGCATCGAGGATCGCGCGGACCCGCCGGAGAATTTCCAGGCTGGAGATCCCCCCGATTGCGGGATCGGTGTTGGGAAAGTGATGGCCGATATCCCTCTCACCGGCCGCGCCGAGCAGCGCGTCGGCAATGGCATGGCAGAGCACATCGGCATCGGAGTGGCCCAGCAGACCGCGCCCGCCGGGAAAAGTCACACCCCCGAGCACGAGAATCCGCCCTTCCGCGAAGCGGTGGATATCATAACCGATGCCGGAGCGCGTCATGAATGCAGTTGGAGATCCATCGTGCCGTTCCAAGCCACAATGGAGTACTTGTGCGGATTGTCGGGATGCGTGTCCGCGTTGACGCGTCCGCCCGCCGATTCCACCAGCAGCACGCCCGCTGCGATATCCCACAGGCTCACACTGCTCTCGATGTAGGCGTCGAGGCGTCCGCTGGCCACGTAGGCGAGATCCAGCGCGGCGCTGCCCATCATGCGGCACTTGCGGGCGCGTTTCACCATCCGGTCGAGCGTGGGCAGCGAGGCGTTGATCGTCTCGATGGATTTGGAAAAACCGACCGTCACCATTGCGTCGGAAAGATCGGTGCGGGGGCTCACCCGGATGGGTTTGCTGTTGAGGAGCGGTGCCGAGCCGCGTTCGACGGTCCAGAGTTCATCCCGCATGGGATCGTAAATGACGCCCAGACGCACCTCGTCCAGGAAACGCAGCGCGATGGAGATGCAGAAATGGGGGATGGAATAGAAATAATTCACCGTGCCATCGATGGGATCCACGATCCACTCCCAGTCGCCGCCCTGCTTTCCGGAGATGCCCTCCTCACCGTAGAGCGCGTGGTCGGGAAACGCGCCCAATAGAATGCCGGCGATGAGATCCTGGGCCTGGACATCAAGTTCGAGTTTGATGTCGTGGGCTTCCCGGGCATTGACACCGAGTTCGCTTCCGAAGTTTTCGCGCAGCAGTTTCCCCGCTTCGCGGGCTGCGCGCACTGCAATATCGAGATGGTCGGACATGAGGAACGGACTTGTAGCGCACGGAAGCGCGATCGACAAAAGAAAAACGGGAGAAGGAATCGCTTCCTTCTCCCGTTCCGGAATCAACCGCAGACGCCCGGTCGGCAAGCGGCAGGGCGCGCCGCGGGTTGGAATTTATTTCTTGCCCTTCTTGGCGGGGGCTTTCTTCACCGCGACTTTTTTCTTCGCGGGAGCTTTCTTGGCAACGGCTTTTTTGGCCGGAGCTTTCTTGGCTACGGCTTTCTTGGCCGGGGCTTTCTTGGCAACGGCTTTTTTGGCCGGAGCTTTTTTGGCAGGAGCTTTTTTAGCTGGCATGCAGGACACCCCCTTTCGTTCCGCAGTTGCGGAGGGAATCAAAGTGTGGAGAGATAATCACTTCTATGTGTGTGAACTAGTGATGTTTTATTTTTTCGTCAACAAATTTTCTTGCATCCCCTCAATTTTTTTTATCAGCGCCACACCGAGCCCGCGCTTCGGCGCGGGTGGGAAACGATGCGAAGTGTGATCGGAAAAAAACATTTCGATCTCGTTCCAATCGCTTTCAAACCCTGTATCCATGCGGCTCACATCGTTTGCGATCACCGCGTCGCATTTTTTTTCGGCGAGTTTTTTTCGCGCGTATCGCGCGACATCGCGCGTCTCCGCAGCAAATCCGATCACAAGAAATTTTCTTGGTGGAGACGGCAGTGATTTCAAAATGTCTCGCGTGGGAACGAGTTCGAGCGCGAATGCCGCTCCGCTTTTTTTGATCTTCTCACGCGCAACGGATGCCGGCGTGTAATCGGCGACAGCCGCCGCCATCACGAGCGCGTCAATGCCCGCGAGATGCGAATGCACCGCGCGCAACATTTCCTCCGCAGTGGTCACGCGCACCAGGCGTGCGCCTTCCGGTGGCGCGAGCCACACTGGACCCGAGATCAGAGTCACCGTGTGTCTGCGGGCCAGTGCGGCTTCGGCAATGGCGTATCCCATTTTGCCGGAAGACCGGTTGCCGATAAACCGGACAGGATCGATCGGCTCGTGCGTGGGCCCGGCGGTGACGAGAAAATTCATGGTTGCCGCGCCTGAAGCAGCGTCAGTGCGCGCTCCATGATCCCATCGACCGGCCACAGCCGCCCGATGCCCTCGTATCCACAGGCCAGCATCCCCTCCTCGGGGCCGATAAAATCCGCGCCGCGCGTCCGCAATGTCTCCACATGGGCCTGCGTTGCGGGATGGGTCCACATCTTTCCGTTCATCGCGGGAGCAATGAGCAACGGAGTGCGCGTGGCGAGAGCGATGGCCCCGAGCGCATCGCCCGCCAACCCCAGGGCAAGCCGCGCAATGCTGTCCGCCGTCGCGGGCGCGACAATGAGCAGATCGGCGCGGTCGGCAAGCCCGATGTGGCCCGGACGCCACGATTCTTTCTCGTCAAAGAGATCGCACACGACGGGATTCTTCGAGAGCGTTTGAAGGGTGAGCGGCGTGATGAACTCCCGCGCGGCGGGGGTCATGATCACATGCGTGTCGTGGCCGGCTTTCACCAGACGACCCACCAGATCGGCGGCTTTGAATGCGGCGATGGATCCGGTGACGGCAACAAGGACGGTACTCATGGCTGTTGTGTGGCTGGATCGGAGTCCGGGTGCGGGCTCATCCGGAGGGAGCGGTGGCGTTCCGCACACATGATGGCTCGAAAATTCGCCAGATCCTCCTCAATGGATCCGCTCGCGATGGTATAGCGGTACTCCCGCCAAAAGGCCATTTCCCGCCGCGCGTTGTCGATGCGGATATCAATTTGTTCGGGCGACTCGGTGCCGCGCTTCTCAAGCCGGCACCGCAGTTCATCGATGGTCGGCGGCATGATGAAGACATCGGCCAGGGCGGTGTGGATCGCGGGATCGGCACACGCGCGGATCTGCGCCGCACCGGCGATGTCGATGTCGAGCAGCACGTCCGTGCCCGCGTCGAGATGATCCCGCACGGTGCGCAGCGGCGTCCCGTAGCGGTGCGCATGCACCGCCGCGTATTCAAGAAACCCCCCCGCTGAGACCATGGCGTCAAATTCCGGCCGGCCCACAAAATGATAATCCACACCGTCCTGCTCGCCCGGGCGCGGTGGCCGCGTGGTGCAGGATACCGAGAAGACAAAGTCCGCATTTTTCCGGAGACCCTCGCGCAATGTCGTCTTGCCCGCGCCCGACGGTGCGGAAAGCACAAACAGAATTCCGGTGCGTGTGAATCGGTTATTCAATGTTCTGAACCTGTTCCCGGATTTTCTCCATTTCGGATTTGCAGGCAACCACGCACTGGGAAATTTCGGCGTCGTTTGCTTTTGCCCCGAGAGTGTTGAGTTCCCGGGCGATTTCCTGTGTGAGAAAATCCAAAGGCCGCCCCACGGGCTCCGAACTTCGGAGTTGGTGTGCGAACTGGGCAAGATGACTCTCCAACCGCGTGAGTTCCTCTGAGATGTCGGAACGGTCGGCAAAATATGCCAACTCACGCAGAAGGCGCTCGTCCTGCGCCTCGGTGGCGAATCCCGATTTGTGCAGACGCTCGCGCAGAGCCTCACCGAAGCGTTTGGTCACTGCGGGATGCAGAGCCCGGATGCGGCGGATGGTCTGGCGCACATTTTTCAGGCGCCCGATGAGATCCTTGGCGAGATGCTTGCCCTCCCGCAGGCGCATCACGGAGAGATCGGCCAGGGCGGCGTCCAACGCCTCCAGCACTTTTGGCCAGGCGTCCTCCGGCAGAAGCCGCTTGTCCGAAAGCGCCAGTACGCCCGGCACGCGGGCGATCATCTCCAGATCGATCTCGCCCTTGAGCTTGAGATCCGAACGCAGATCCACCAGCGCATCCCGGACTTTACGCGCGAGATCCCGGTCCACTTTCGGCTCCGCATTGCCGCCGGAAAAAGAGGCGTCCACGGCCACGTTGAGCCGTCCGCGCGAGACGGCGCGGTGGACCGTCTCCCGCACCTGCATTTCCAGCGAGGAAAGATCCCTCGGCAGACTCACGCTCACATCGGTCTGCTTGCGGTTCACCGACTGGATTTCCACCGTATAGCGGGCGCCTCCATTCGCCGCGCTCCCGCGGCCATATCCTGTCATGCTTTTCATCGGGTTCTGATTTTTGGGGGATGGGCGGGGATTATTTCAAAAGAATCTCCGCAGCCTGCGAGACATCCTTGTCTCCGCGCCCGGAGAGATTGATCACGGTGATGTGTTCCTTCGGCAGGGTCGGGCCGTGTTTGAGAATCCAGGCGACGGCGTGTGCGCTTTCCAGCGCGGGGATGATGCCCTCGGTCTCCGCCAGTTCCCGGAATGCGGCAAGCGCCTGGTCATCCGTCGCAAAATCATACTCGATGCGTCCGCGATCGCGGTAATAGCTGTGCTCCGGCCCGATGGCGGCGTAGTCGAGCCCCGCCGACACGGAGTGCGTGAGTTGGATCTGGCCCTGCGCATCGGCGAGAAGCCAGGTTTTTGTCCCCTGTAAAACCCCGAGACGGCCGCCCTGGAAGCGCGCGGCATGGCGGCCCTCGATGATTCCGTCCCCACCCGCCTCGACGCCCATCATGCGGACACCCGGGTCATCCAGAAAGGGGTGGAAAAGGCCGATGGCATTGCTGCCGCCGCCGACACAGGCCACCAGCAGATCCGGCAGACGACCTTCGCGTTCAAGAATCTGGCGCCGCGTTTCCACCCCGATCACACGATGAAAATCACGGACCATCATGGGATACGGATGCGAACCCAGCGCCGACCCGAGGATGTAATGGGTGGTCCGCACATTGGTGACCCAGTCGCGCATCGCTTCATTGATGGCTTCCTTGAGCGTGGCCTGTCCTGCCGTCACGGGCACGACTTTGGCGCCGAGAAAACGCATCCGCGCCACATTGAGCGCCTGGCGCTCCATGTCCACCGCGCCCATGTAAATAACGCACTCGCAACCGAACCGCGCCGCCACGGTGGCCGTCGCGACTCCGTGTTGACCCGCGCCCGTTTCCGCAATGATGCGGTGCTTGCCCATGCGCCGGGCGAGCAGGATCTGGCCCAGCGCGTTATTGATCTTGTGCGCACCCGTGTGGAGAAGATCCTCGCGCTTGAGATAAATCCTCCCGCTCCCGATCTTTTCGGAAAGCCGCCCGGCATGGTACAACGGGGTGGGGCGTCCGGCGAAATCGCCCAGCAGATCGTCCAGTTCCGCCTGAAATGAGGCGTCCGCACGGGCTGCCTCGTATTCGCGCGTCAGTTCGTCGAGAGCCGTGATGAGCGTCTCGGGAACAAAACGCCCGCCATACGGGCCGAAATGGCCGTGTGCGTCGGGAAGTGAATTTGCCTGGATATCTGGAGTGGTCATGAAGTCGCCGGATTTCCGCCGGGCCGGATGCGGCCCCTCGGAAGAACGGCAAACATGGCATTCCCGGGCGCGCCCCGGCAAATGAAATCTGAACCCGGCCCCACCGAACCACGCTCTTCCGATTGAGGCTGCGGAATCACCCCTCCGAGATCACTGCGGATTCGCGGATCACGTCGCTCAGCAAGGCGTGAAATTCCGCCAATCCCGTGCTGGGAATGATCACGGTGTTTCTGCGGCCATGCGCCTCTTCGGTGATGCGCAGGAAATTCCCGCGTTCGTTCTGGCGGTATTCGATGGCAAAATGCTTGCGTTCGACTTGCAGTTCTCTGCTGGAGATGATGTTTTCCATGATTGGGTGTATTCCGGGGGAAAAATACAGGACCGGTATTTGCCGGAGACCGCCCTGACTATGGCGATTTTCCATCGGTGACCAGTCTTTTTCTCGGAACGACGGAATTTTTCCCGCCCGAATCATTACGATTCTCTGGAGGATATAAAAAAATGGGGAAATTGTGCGGCGGGCGATCCCGCTCCTCCCGGAGCGGGCTACAGGCGGCTTCGTAGCCCTGCGCGGGAGCGCAGGGATCTGCCACTGCTAATGATCGGGGTCTCCCGGGGATTCTTCGCCACAGCGGACTCAATTTCCCCGCTGGAACACCTGCAAAAAAGCCGCCTCGATGGCCAGGGCTTCCTGGACATTCCGGCCCAGTTGATCGCGCAATTCCTCCAGACGGTCGATCGCTTCCATCGCCGTTTTGTCCGTTATTGCCCGGGAAAGCACTTCGGTGGCCTCCGCGAAATCGGGATAATCCAGACGGGCCATCCCCTGGCGCTGCCGCAACACATCGGCCCACCAGCCGACCAGGGTTTCCATGAGTCTCTGGCGCACCCCGGCATATTCGGATGCGGCCAGTGCCTCGAAGTAATCCTCCCGCCCCGCCAGCCAGCGCCCGTCGGTCGTTTGTTTGTAGCGGGCCGACTCCGCTTTCATTTCCTCATCAACGGATTTTGAGATGCGGCCCTTGATGGCGGCAAGCTGTTCATGGAAATCCCGGGCCAGTGCGAACGCATCGGAGAATCCGCTCTTTGGCCGACGGGCGTTATCCCGAAGCAATTCCAGCACCGCCCGTTCGTCCCCGGTTACGGTGTGGTCGGCAGTCTCGCGAAGCGGGACCATGATGCAGCGGGAAAGGATCGTATCGAGCAGCATCTGGGGCTGGGCGCTGAGCAGCAGCAGCATGCTGTTGGCCGGCGGTTCCTCGAGCGTTTTCAAAAACGCATTCGCCGCCTGCGGTTGCATCCGGTCGGCCTCGCGGATAATCGCAACCTTTGTCCCCGGTCCCGAGGCCTTGAGTTGGAGGGCATGCTCGATCTCGCGGATCTGTTCGACAAGAATGCGCCGGGACTTGGATTCCGGTGCGGCGATGCGCACATCGGCTCCGGCCAAAGGATCGCGGCCCGGAGGGGTTGAGTTCACCAGGCCGCAGAGATCCGAGGCCAGTGCCGTCTTGCCGCTGCCTGCGGGACCGGTGATCAAATACGCATGCGCAAGACGACCGGCCCGGTGCGCCCGCTTCAAATAATCTAATGCCGTGTCTCTGGAAAATGCCATGCTATGGGGTGCTCAGGAAATCCGCGCTTCCCCGAAGGCGGGCGGCGGAAAAATTCCATGGATCTGTCCGGATAGGATTTCTAGGATCTCCGACTCGATCTCCCGCTCCGGACGCGACGCGTCCAGGCGGCGCACCCGGGACGGACACGCTTGTGCAAGACGCAGATACCCCGCCCGCACCGCCTCGTAAAAGGCGTCCGGCTCCTGCTCCATCCGGTCGGGCGGAGCCTCCGGATTGTTTCGGGCCGCCATCCGTCGGCGGGCTTCCGCAAGATCCAGATCGAGCAGGAAAGTGACATCAGGCAGGCAGCCTCCCACGGCAAAATCGTTGATGAACGCGACCGTGTCGGGCGCGAGCCGCCGGGCGACTCCTTGGTACACCGTGGTCGAGTCGAGAAAACGGTCGCAAATCACCACCGCTCCGCGCTCCAACGCGGGCCGGATCCGCTCGCGGACGAGCTGGGCGCGGCTGGCCGTGAAGAGCAACAGCTCCGACTCCGGACACATTCCCAGGCCTTCCGGAGCGAACTGGAGCAAATGCCGGATGCACTCTCCGAGCGCGGTGCCGCCGGGCTCCCGCAGGACATCCACCTCGCGTCCCAGGGTGCGCAGCCTTTCGGACAGGAGAGAAATCTGCGTGGACTTGCCGCAGCCTTCCGAGCCTTCGAAACTGATAAAAACTCCCTGGTTCATGCGGCGGAGATTTTTGACCGGTCCGATTCCCGTTGTCGATGACAATGCTTGGGGGTATGGTGGAGCCCGTGTCATCCCCGATCCACATCTGTTTTGTCGAGACCGAAGAGGACGCGGAAAAGTTTTTCTGCGACCATCTGGATTGCGACGACGTGGAGCTTTCCTTCGTGTCCGGCCTCGACGAGGTGGACCCCGAAGTGGAGATTCTCTCCACCTTCATCTATTCCAAAATCGACCGGGCCTTCCTCGATGCGCATCCCATGCTGCGCCTTGTGGCGACCCGCTCCAATGCCATGGAACACATCGACCATGCGGGGTGTTCCGAGCGCGATGTGCGGGTGATGAACGTTACCGAGTGCGGCGAAAACACGGTGGCGGAATACACCTTCGCGCTCATCCTGGCCCTCTCCCGCAGGCTGCGCGAGGCGATGGACAGCACCGCCCGCGGCAATTTTCAATACTCCGAATTGCGTGGAATCGATCTTATGGGGCGCATGCTCGGCATCGTGGGCGCGGGGCGCACCGGCCTCCACACCATCCGCATCGCCAAGGGGTTCGGAATGAATGTCCTGGCATTCGATCCGCAGCCAAATCCGGCCACCGCCCGTGACCTTGGCTTTGAATATGTCTCCTTTGATGAATTGCTGGAGCGCTCGGATATCATTTCCATCCATGCCCCCCCCGCCCCCGACACCCGCCATCTCATGGATGCCGGGGCGTTCGCCAAGTGCAAGATGGGTGCCCTGATCATCAACACCGCGCATGGCAGTCTCATCGACACCCCGGCACTGCTGAGGGCGCTCGACGAGGGGCGGATCGCCGGGGCCGGCCTCGATGTGCTCGAAGAGGAGCGCGTCATGAAAAAGGAGTCCGCCTCCATCATTGGCGAACAGATCGTGCGCAACCTGCGCGCCATCTCTTCGACCGATCAACTCCGCAAACAAAGCCCCCAGCGGGTGGCCGAACTGCGCGGGGTGATCCAAAACCGCGCCCTGATTTCCCGCCCCAATGTCGTCGTGACCCCCCATATCGCCTACAATAGCTACGAATCGGTCCAGCGCATCCTCGACACCACCCTTTCCTCCATTCATGCCGCCAAGGAAGAGATTCTGAAAGCGCGTTGACGAATGCGGGCGCCTGGGTGTCTGATGATGCTGCGATGATTTACTTCTGGATATTTCTCGGGGGCGGGCTCGGCAGCCTGGCCCGGTTCCTGGGATCCGGGGCGGTGGCGCGCTGCTTCGGCGAAACCTTCCCATGGGGAACCCTGCTGGTGAATGTCACGGGCTCGCTTCTCATCGGCATGTTCGCCGCCCTCACGGGACCCGATGGACGCTGGCTGGTCGCACCCGCCGCGCGGCAGTTTGTCATGATCGGAGTGCTCGGGGGGTTCACCACATTTTCCTCGTTCAGCCTCCAAACTCTCGAACTGGCCCGCGACGGCGACTGGCTGCGGGCGGGCCTCAACGCGGTCCTGTCCCTCGTGCTCTGCCTCGCCGCCGTCTGGCTGGGCCATATCCTCGCCTCCACCCTCAACTTCTGGAAAGGTCTTTGATTTTTATGCAAATCCCACACGAAGCCGTCCGACTGGCCATTTACCTCGGGGAAAGCGACCGCTGGCATCACCGGCCCCTCTACGAAGCCATCGTACTTGAGGCGCGCGAACGGCATCTCGCCGGAGCCACGGTGCTGCGCGGTCCGATCGGGTTCGGCAAATCCAGCCGGCTCCACACCGCCAAAATCCTGCGCCTCTCCGACGACCTTCCCATCGTCATCGAGATCGTGGATTCGGAGGAAAAAATCAACGCGTTCCTGCCCGTTCTGGACGAAATGATGCAGGGTGGTCTCCTGACCATGGAACCGGTGCGCGTCCTCGACTACCGCGCGGGCACTCCGGCGAACGACACCCCCGCGTAGCGGCGGGCGGAAGCGGGCCGACACGCTGCGGTCCAACACCGAAAAGGTCGTCAGAGCCGCGTTCGGGGCTATTTGTTATCCAGCATCACGGCCTTGTCGAAAGCCTTGAAGAAGTGCGGCAGGGCCGCCTCCACGCGGTTCCAATTGGGGATCATTGGGTCGCCCAGCGGATCGACCAGATATTCCTTTGCGGCACTGCGGATGCTTCTTACAAATGTCGCGACGGCAAGCTCCTCCTGGTGGCGGTCGTATTTCAGGCTGTTGATCTCGGCGTCCGCGGCGTAGAAACGCATGGTGTCCTCGGCTTTCCGAATGTAGGCACTGAGCAGGGTGTCGAAGATGCCGACATCGAGCTTCACGCCGTGGCCGGCCAGGGTGCGGAAGACGCATTTCACGATGTCGGTGGCCATTTTGTTGAGGCCTTTCGCGGTGTCGCGGGCGGAGAGTTCCTGGTGTTTGTGGTCGTAACATTCGGCCATGTCCACCTGACAGATGCTTTTGGGGGAGGAGACCCGGAACACTTCCGCGAGCATGCCGACTTCGACGCCCCAGTCGGAGGGGACGCGCGCACGGCGGATGATGTCGTGGTCGAGGCTCACTTCGCCGCTCAGCGGGTAGCGGAAGGTGTCGAGGTAATTGAGAAACACGTGATCCCCAATGATGCTTTGCAGGGAACGAATGAGCGGCGTGAAAAGCAGTCGCATCACGCGGCCGTTGAGCTTGTCGGTGAAGCGCGCACTGTAGCCTTTGCAAAAGTCGAAACCGAGATGGGGGTGGGCCACGGGAAAGCAGAGGCGGGCCAGAAGTTCGCGGCTGTAGGTGAGAATGTCGCAGTCGTGGACGGCGACCATGCGGGATTTTTCACTGGCGAGCACGTATCCGAAGCACAACCAGAGATTGCGTCCCTTGCCGGAGGGGCCGGGATCGAGGTCGGATTCGATGAGTTGCTCCAACAGGCGCTTCATGCGCGGGCCGTCGTTCCAAAGAAGGACGGGGTTTTGCGGCAACTGGCCGAAGGTGCTTTTCGCGCGTTTCCAATTGGCGGCATTCGCTCCATCAATGCCCACCACGATCTGCCTGATGTAGGTGACATTCTTCAGTTCGCGAAGGATGCCGCGCAGGGCCTTGGTGCCGAGTTCGCGGACATGGCAAGGGAGAACGAGCGCGATGGGGGTTTGTTTGGAAAACTCATGAAGGTCCGCCTCCAACCGGGCGATGTTGGGTTTGCCGAGCCGGTGCAATGTGGCCATGGAGCCATCCTGGAAAAAATCCGCCATGCCTCACTTTTTACTGTCTGTTGGAATTGAGCAACCCTGGAAATCTGTTACAATGTTTCCATTGTCCCGGAAAATTTCCCATCTTTGTGTTGTCCATCATCATCTTCGACCGGGAGGCGTGCGGCGAATCATCGAGCTGGCCCTCCCTTATTTGGTGGAGAAAAGACCCATCCGCTCCGTCACGCTGGCTGTGGGCGGGGCGGGGGATGCGGGTTGGATCGATGCCCTGCGCGCGAGTCTGGGCGGGGTGCCGCTTCAGGTTGTTTGTGAGCCGGCGTTCCGCTATTTCTCCGGGCAAAAATCCACGCCCGGGGCGCTGCGCCGAAAAATTTCCGCCGCGTTGGTGAAACTGGCTCCCAAGCCGGAAGAGACGCTTTTCTGGGTGCACAATCCCGGGCTTGCGCGCAATCTGCTGCTTGCCGATGAGCTGCGCCGGTTCGCTGCGCGCCACAAAACGACCCTGGTTTTTCATCACCACGATTTTTGGTTCGAGAATCGCTGGACGCGCTGGGAGGAGTTGCGTCGGGGTGGGTTTCGGTCCGTGGATTCCGTGGCGGAGGCCGTGTTTGCCGCCGGCACATCCGCCATTCACGCGACGATCAACCGGAGTGACGCCGCCATCCTGCAACGTCACAAGACGGTGGCCGGGGTGTGGATGCCGAATCTGGCCGGACGTCGGCAGCCCTGTGCGGAAACGAAATGCGTGGAGGCGGCGCACTGGCTGGCGGACCGGTTGGGCGACGACGGACCGGTCTGGATTTTTCCCACCCGCTTTCTGCGCCGAAAGAATCTCGCGGAGGCCGTATTGTTGACGCGCTGGCTGCGTCCCGAAGGATGGCTTGTCACCACGGCGGGGGTGAGTTCCGCGGAGGAGAGGGTTTACGCCCGGGAGCTTGAGAGCGCGGCGAAACGCGGTGGCTGGCGGGTGCGTTTCCGCATTCTCGAACGCGAAGAGGGGCGGGCTCCCTCGATTCCGGCACTGATGGCCGCCGCAGAGGTTGTGGTGATGACTTCCGCGCAGGAGGGTTTTGGGTTGCCCTGCGTGGAAGCGGTCGCGGCCGGACGTCCGCTCCTCGCCCGGCGGCTGCCCAATGTGGTGCCCGATCTGGAGACTTTCGGATTTCGCCTGCCCTGGCTGTATGACGAAATCTGGATTGATCCGGCTTTATTGGATCTGGGGCGGGAACGCCGTCGTCAATGGGCGGCCTGGCGGGAATGGAAGGCGGAAATTCCCTCTTCGCTTCGCGCCCTGGCCGGCCGTCCCGCAGTCTTGGAGATTTCCGGGAGCGGCCCCCTGCCGTTCAGTCGTCTCACCCTGACAGGCCAGTTGGAGGTGCTGGCGCAGCCCGCCGCAGAGGCGTGGGAGTTGTGTGCGCCTTGGAATCCGGGCCTTTCACGGTGGAGAAACCAAATCGCATCCGGACGGTTTCGTGTTGCGGCCTGGCCGCGGCGCGCGGATGGTTTGATCGGCGGCCGCGCCTATGCGCGGAGGTTTTGGGAGGCAATAGAGAAGCGATCTTCGGTTGACGTTTCGGCGGCGGACTGTCATGCGGTACAGCGGGATTTTATCGGGGAAAGGCTTGGCACCGGCACGCTTTATCCCATTCTCTTTTCTGCAAAATGAATACGTTGAAAGCGGTCATCGTCGATGTCTATCAGACGCTGCTCGAAGTCGCGCATCCCGAGGGTGATCGGGAGGAGGCGTGGAAGCAGCTCTATCGGGAGTATTTTGACGCCCCCCCCGAAATGACTCTGGAACATCTGGCGGAACGTTGCCGGCACATTGTTTCCGGGGACCATTCCCAGGCCCACCGTGCCGGAGTCGTCCATCCCGAGGTGGTCTGGGCCGATGTGATGCGGCGGGCGCTGCCGACCTTTGCAGGACTGCCGGAGGAGAGGGGGGAGGATTTCCTTTTCCATCATATTCAACTTCTCCGCACTCTGAGTCTCGCCCCCGGATGCACGCGGCTGATGCAAATCTGCCGGGATCGCGGGATCGTGCTGGGCATCGTCTCCAACGCGCAGCCGTACACGCTGCGCGAACTGGACACACTGCTGCGGACCGGGGGCCAGTCGCTGGAGGGTTTCGAGAAGGATCTTTGCGTATGGTCCTTTGAGAACGGATTCAGCAAGCCGGATCCCCATGTGTTCCGGTTGCTGGCCTTCCGCCTGCGGCACCGCGGCATCCGGCCGGAGGAAACGCTGGTGATCGGAGATCGCAGGGACAACGACATCGGGCCCGCCGGGGCGCAGGGGTTTCAGACTTGGTGGATCAACGGTTCGCAGGAAGGCAATTGGCGGGCATTGCTTGCGGCCCGATTCACCCGGGCCGACGCCAGCCATGAGTGATTAATCTTTTCACACCAATTTCATCCCGCCAAATCATATGAGTCTCACAGTTCCCCTCACCCGGTTTCCGCAACGCATCGGATTCATCTCCACCCGCTTTCACGGCACGGATGGAGTCACCCTGGAAGCCGCCAAATGGGCTTCCATTCTTGAAACCGAAGGGGCTGCCTGCTACTGGATGGCCGGACTGCTCGACCGGCCCGGCGCTGTCAGTTTTCTCGACGAGCGCGCGTTTTTTAATCACCCGGAAGTGGTGGAAGTTCAGGAGCAGCTTTTTGGCCGGACCACCCGCCCGCGCGAAATCACCGACCGGGTGCATCAGCTCAAGGAAGGCCTCAAAAATTCCATCTACGCCTTCATCGAACGCTTTGATCTGCAGCTTCTGATCCCGCAAAATATTCTCGCCATTCCCATGCACATCCCGCTTGGCCTTGCGGTTACCGAAGTGATTGCCGAGACGGGCATCCCGGCCATCGCCCATCACCACGACTTCACATGGGAGCGCGAGCGATTCACCGTCACCTCCGGCTCGGATTATCTCGCCGCCGCCTTCCCTCCCACGCTGCCGCACCTTGAACACGTCGTGATCAACAGTATGCAGCAAAGAGAGGTCGCCCGGCGCTATGGCCAATCGACCACGGTGATTCCGAACGTCATTGATTTCGAAACGCCCCCGCCTGCGGCGGACGGATACGTCGCCGATTTTCGCCGCGAAATTGGCGTCTCCGACGACGACATTCTTGTCCTGCAACCCACCCGACTCGTTGCCCGCAAGGGTATCGAGCACGCCATCGAACTGCTTCGCCGACTGAATGAGCCCCGTCTCAAACTCATTCTCTCCCATCCGGGCGGCGACGAAGGGGATGCTTATGTCAGACTCCTGCACGACCGCATTGCCGACGCCGGCATCCACGCTTTGTTTATCGCCGACCGCATCGGCGAGTCCCGTGGGGTGAATGAATTCGGACAGAAAATCTACACCCTTTTCGACATCTACCCGCACGCCGACCTTGTGACCTACCCGAGTTATTACGAGGGATTCGGCAATGCCTTCCTTGAAGCCATCTACTTCGGAAAACCCGTTGTGGTGAACACCTACGCCGTCTATGCCCGCGACATCGATCCACTCGGTTTCAAGACCATCGGGATGTCCATGCTCGTGACCAATGAGGTCGTCGAACAAACCCGCAGGATACTGCGCAACCCGGCCCTGCGCGAACAGTGGGCGGTCATCAACTACGATCTCGGGCGGAAATTTTTCTCCCACTCCGTCGCCCGCCGCAAGCTTGCCGGCCGCATAGCCAAGCTCTTCGGCGAAGGGTGAGAAAACCTTCCCGTCCGCAGCAAAATGGGCTCTGACTGTAAAAAAATGGAGTTGGCAACATGTGCCATCCCGACCTCTCTCGTAGCATGTGAGGAACTGGGAAAAGCGGAGGACCCTGTTCGAGTTGGCGGGGTAGGGATGAGCGGCCCGCTCGTCCGGTTCGAGGACGCGCGAGGCTGCACGTCTCCACCAAAAAATGGGCTCATCTCTTTTCCTTCCACGTCCGGATGTCTGAGGATGTTCGGGATCGGCTTGGCGCTTGTCCACAGCCGGTCGGCAAAAGGGGCGCACTCAGGATTTTGCCATTTTGGCGGTGGCCGGAATGACTTTCAGACCGGATAGTGCCGCCGCCTTGCGTTGCCGCGCGTCATAGGATGCAAAGGCCGTGCATCCGGCTTCCAGAGCCGCCGCAACATGCAGGAGGTCCAGGCTGCGGGTTCCGATGTCCCCCGAGTGCCGGACGGAAAGTTGCTCCGCACGGATGAAGACGGCACCAAGGTCATAAGCGGGCCGTGCAAATCTCCCCGCGTCCACATCCGCCGCGAATGCGCGGAGTGCCGCGGTTTCCTGCGCCCGCGTGATCTCCCCGCGAAAGCGTTTCAATCGGATTGCATTGGGAATTTCTATCTCATGCAAGTGAGAGTACGCGAAGGGAGTTCCAAGCCTGCGCAGGAGGGTTTCCGCCTCCTTCGAGTTTGGTTCTTCAATATAGCTTTTCACGAAAAGTCCGCTGTCCACATAGGCTGCGCTCATGTGTCCCCCCTGTCATAATCCAGCACGTCTTGAACGTCGCCCTTGGTGGGGCCGTTCGGAAACAACCTGCGCCTCCATGCCTCCCGGTCAGGCCATTCCGGGGCGGGGAGAGGGCCGCGCCGCGAGGGGGCTAGCGTGGCAAAGGGAAGTCCCCGCTTCGTGATCGCCACTTGCTCGCCGCTGTGAATCCAGCGCGAAATGGTGGCAAAATTATTCCGCAAATCCGCGACGGTCGCCGTTTTCATTTGATAGATGATCTATCACGCCATCGCGGCCTGTCAAACGAATTGAAGCGGAATGATTTTGTGGAACCGCCCACCCAGGGAGCAACGTCACTCCGGTTTGGCCGCGCGGGGCTGGATGTGCAGTTCGCGGAGCTGCCGCGGCTCCACCGGGGCGGGCGATTTGGACATGAGATCCTGGCCCCGGTTGTTCTTCGGGAACGCGATCACTTCACGGATGGATTCCGCGCCGAGCATGAGCATCACCAGACGGTCCAGACCCAGCGCGATGCCGCCATGGGGCGGGGCACCAAACCGGAACGCTTTCAGGATATGGCCGAACATGGCCTCCTGTTGCTCCGCGCTCACGCCGAGTGCGTCGAACATTCTGGCCTGCAAATCGGATTCGTGGATCCGGATGCTGCCCCCGCCGATTTCCACGCCGTTGAGGACGACGTCGTAAGCCTCGGCCCGGATCGCCGCATAGTCGCCGCACTCCAGCAGGGAGCGGTCCTCGTCCTTCGGACGGGTGAACGGATGATGCACCGCCGCCCAGCGTCCTTCCTCGGGACTGAACTGGAGCAGGGGAAAATCGACCACCCACAGGAAATTCAGATCGGTGTTGCCTTCCAGGAGTTTCTGGATTTCGGCCACGCGCAGGCGGATGCGTCCCAGCACCTCGCACACGATCTCCCATTTGTCGGCGCCGAAAAGGACCAGATCGCCTTCTTCGATGCCAAGCCGTTGCGTGAGTGCCGCTTTTTCCTGCTCCGAGAAAAACTTCACGATGGGGGATTTCCACCCGCCGTTTTCGACTTTGATGAATGCCAGGCCTTTCGCGCCATATTGGCGGGCCATGTTGGTGAGATCCTCGATCTGACCGGTGGTGATGCATGCGAAGCCCTTGGCATTCAAGGCCTTGACCACGCCCTTGGAATCGAGCGCACCGCGGAACACCTTGAATTCGCTCGCGCTGAAAATGTCGCCCACGTCGGTGAGTTCCAATCCGAACCGGGTGTCCGGGCGGTCGCTGCCGAAGCGGTTCAGTGCGTCCTGATACGTCATGCGCTCGAATTGCGCCGGGATCCCGCGTCCGAGCACCTGTTGGAACAACCGCACAAAGAGCCCCTCCATGAGCGCGAGCAGATCGTCGCGGTGGATGAAGGACGCCTCGATGTCCACCTGGGTGAACTCCGGCTGGCGGTCGGCCCGCAGATCCTCGTCGCGGAAACAGCGCGCGATCTGGAAGTACTTGTCCAGCCCCGCAACCATGAGCAGTTGCTTGTATTGCTGGGGTGCCTGCGGCAGCGCGTAGAAACACCCGGGATGCAGACGGCTCGGGACCAGATAATCCCGTGCGCCTTCCGGCGTGCTTTTGGAAAGCACGGGCGTTTCGACTTCCAGAAATCCGGCGTCGTCCAGATAGTCGCGCACGATTTTCACGATCCGATGCCGCTGGCGCAGATTGTTGAGCAGGGCCGGACGGCGGAGATCGAGATAGCGATAGGCCAGGCGCAGATCTTCGTTGGCCACATCGTCATCGATGGGAAACGGCGGCACATCGGCCTTGCTCAGAACAATGAGTGCGGTGGCCACGACTTCGATCGCGCCGGTGTCGAGCTTCCCGTTTTCTGTGCCTGCCAGCCGGGCCGCCACGCGCCCGGTGACTTGGATTACATCCTCGCCGCGCAAATGCTGGGCGGCTGCGGCGACCTCCGCATTCTCCTCGGGACGGAACACCACCTGGGTAAGCCCCTCGCGGTCGCGCAGATCGATGAAGAGCACTCCGCCGTGGTCGCGGCGGGAGGCCACCCACCCCGACAGGGTGACGGTGGAGGAAATGTCGGAGGCGCGGAGAGCGCTGCAATGGTGCGTGCGATACATAAGCCGGGGTTGGAATCGAATGGCGCTAAGTCAAGGGGGATTTTGGAGGTCGTGCGTATGTCGCCCCTTCAGGGCTTTGTTATTAAACTACTTGAATCCCAGGGCGTTGCCCTGGGCTGGTATATTTTGCCCCTTTGGGGCATCGCTGCTTAGGTTAGTGCCATTGGGGAACGGGGGATCAATGCCGCGCGGAATCCTGCGGGCATCGGGAATCTGTGGAAAAATCAGTAGGCCGCCTGGGCGCCCTTGATGTTTTTCTTGCCGATCCACGGCATGAGCCCGCGGAGACGTGCGCCGGTTTTTTCGATCGGATGCTTCTCACCCTCGGCCAGCAGGCGCTTGTAGTTCTTCATGCCCCCCCTGGCTTCGGCGATCCATTCCTTCGCGAATTTTCCGTTCTGGATTTCCTTGAGAATGGCCTTCATTTTTTTCTTCGTGGCGGCGTCCACCACGCGCGGTCCGCGGGTCACGTCGCCGTATTTGGCCGTCTCGGAAATGGAGAAACGCATTCCGGCGATCCCGGCCTCGTTCATGAGATCGACGATGAGCTTGAGTTCATGCAGGCACTCGAAATAGGCCATTTCCGGCTGGTATCCCGCTTCCACGAGCGTCTCGAATCCCGCCTGGACCAGCGCGGAAGCGCCGCCGCAGAGCACCGCCTGCTCGCCGAAAAGATCGGTCTCGGTCTCCTCCTTGAACGAGGTCTCCAGCACGCCGCCCCGGGTGCCGCCGATGCCTTTGGCCCATGCGAGCGCGATCTTGCGGGCCTGCTTGCTGGGGTTCTGGTAAATGGCGATGAGCGCGGGCACTCCCTTGCCCTCGGTGAACTGACGGCGCACAATGTGGCCGGGGCCTTTCGGCGCGACCATGATCACATCGACATCTTTCGGAGGAACCACGGTTTTGAAATGAATGGCGAATCCGTGGCTGAACAGCAGCGTCTTGCCCTTGGTGAGATGGGGGGCGACATCCTTCTCATAGACCGAGGGGATTTTCAGATCCGGCACCGCCATGAAAATGACATCCGCTTTTTTCACGGCCTCGGCGGTGTCGAGCACTTCGAAGCCCTGCTTCGCAGCCACCGCGCGGGATTTGCTGCCGGGATAGAGTCCGATGACGACCTTGATGCCGCTCTCCTTCAGGTTGAGGGCGTGGGCGTGCCCCTGGGATCCGAAGCCGATCACGGCGGCGGTTTTTTTCTGGAGCGGTTCGAGGCTGGCGTCTTTGTCGGTGTAGATTTTGGCGGGCATGGTGTGGTGTGGTTGGTTTGGAATTGGACAGCCCGCGGGCGGAACGCGGGCGGGAGTGGAAAATCAGTCGTTCGAGCGGGCGAGCGCGACCTTGCCGGTGCGGGTGACTTCGGAGAGGCCGAAGTTGGCCATGAGGGCGAGGAATTTGTTGATCTTGCTTTCGTTGCCGGTGATCTCGATGGCGAGTTTGGAGGGCTGGACGTCGATGATCTTGGCGCGGAAAATATCGCAGATCTGCATGACCTCGGGCCGGGTGCGGGAGTCGGCATTCACACGCAGCAGCACGAGTTCGCGGTCCACATACTCGTCGTCGCGGAAATCGGTGACTGTGATCACATCCACCAGTTTGTTGAGCTGCTTGGTGACCTGCTCGAGCACCTTGTCATCGCCCCGCACCACGATGGTCATGCGGGAAGTGGCGGGATCCATCGTCGGACCCACGTTGAGGCTGTCAATATTGAAGCCCCGTCCGCTGAACATGCCGGCGATGCGGGCCAGCACGCCGAATTTGTTTTCGACTTTGACTGAAATGGTGTGTCGCATGGAGAGTCGGGCATCATCCGGAGACACCTCCCTCCCGTCAAACCGAAAAATCAGCCTGGCGACGGTTTTTTCCCGAAGCCACCAGCGCCGGATGACACCGGTTCGCTTCCCGCCCAATCCGTAATCACCCGAATCATTACGATCCTTTGGAGGATATACAGAAATGGGGGGAGTGTGCGGCGGGCGATCCCGCTCCTCCCGGAGCGGGCTACAGGCTGCTTCGTAGCCCTGCGCGGGAGCGCAGGGATCTGCCGATCCTAACGATTGGGGCGTAATCACGTTTCGGCGCGTTGCGGCGGGATCGCGTCCGCTCTGCGCAATCCCCAACTCCTCCCACATCGCCACCAGAGTTTACCAGGCCGCCGCAGCCCAGGAATGATAAGGGTCCTGGCGGTTGAAGAAGGCCACAATAAGACCCGTGTCGGCGATCTCTTTCACTTGCGACCCGCAGCCCGGTTCCGGAGGCGTTCGCGGACGGAGGCGTTTGTGGCCGCTACGGAGCCGTTTTGGTAGAGGCCGACAAGATCCTCGGACGCAAAAGAACGGCACTTTTCCCTGTCGCCCCCTGAAATATCGTCTTCGACGCCGCGGGGATCAGACCGGCAGCCAGGGGGCGAGGGCGCGCTTGAGGTCGTCGGTGAGGTTGACCCGGAACGCACTGCCGGTCCGGAGGCGCGCGCGGCGTCCGGCGGGCATCTCGAACTCCAAATCGACGGGGCGACTGCCGGGGTGGCGCAGGAGATGGTCCCGCACTTCCAGGAGTTCCTCGGGCGTTCCCCGGTTGGACGGAAAGAAAAGGCGTAGTGCCCGCTGGGTTTTTCCCTGGGTGAGTGGCACGACGTCGTTGGCCGTCATGTTGGGAACGCCCTCGTCGCGGGATCCGATGCGGCCGGTGATCGCCACCACATTTCCAACTGTGAGGCGGTCTTTGACCTTGAGAAAGGCTTCCGACCAGACCCGCACCTCGATCGTGCCGGTGAGGTCCTCCAGTTGTACGAAGGCAAAGGGTTTGTTGTCCTTCTTGCTGTAGCGCGTGTCCACACTGGTGAGGATGCCGGCCAGTTTCACACTGCTGCGGTCCTCGACCTGCGGGAGGTTCACGATGGTCACGTAGGGGCCCGAGTCCAGGATGTCGCGGTAGTCGTCCAGCGGATGCCCGGTCACATAAAATCCGAGCAGCTCCTTTTCAAAGGCAAGTTTTTCAAGCTGGGTCCAGGGTTCGAAGGAGATGGTTTCCGGCACCGAGGGCGCGGTCTGGCGCAATTCCATCGCGTCGAAAAGCGAGACCTGGCCCGAGGCGCGGTCCTTTTGTGCGGCCTGGGCGGCAGACAGCGCCGAATCGACCCGGGCGAACAATTCCGCCCGGTCGCGCTGGGTGAAGTCGAAGGCCCCCCCCCGGATGAGGCTTTCGAGGATCTTCCGGTTCACCGTGCGCGAGCCGAGGCGGGAGCAGAAATCCTCGATGGATTGGTAGTCGCCGCCGCCGACGCGCTCGGCGATGGCGGCGGCCATGGCGGCTTCGCCTACATTTTTTATGGCGGCCAGGCCGAACCGGATGCCCTTGCGCCCGTCGGGCAGCATTTCAGGGGTGAAAAGAAGATCACTGCGGTTCACATCGGGCGGCAGGATGAAAAGCCCAAGCCGCTGGCACTCGGCGATGAACGTGCTGAGCTTGTCGGTGTTGTTGATTTCGTTGCTGAGCACCGCCGCCATGAAATCCACGGGGTAGTGGGCTTTGAGATAGGCCGTCTGGTAGCTGATCCAGCCGTAGGCGGCGCTGTGGCTTTTGTTGAATCCGTAGCCCGCAAACTTTTCCAGCAAATCAAAAATTTCATTGGCCTTGGCCGCGCCGATGTTGTTCACCTCGGCACAACCCTTGATGAATTTCTCGCGCTCCTTGGCCATCTTCTCCCGGTCCTTTTTGCCCATGGCGCGGCGCAGATTGTCGGCGCCGCCCAGGGTGTAGCCGGCCATCACCTGCGTGGCCGCCATCACCTGTTCCTGGTAAATCATGAGTCCGTAGGTTTCGGCGGTCACGGTTTCCAGCAGCGGATGGGCGTGTTTGATGGGTGTCTGTCCCTTCTTGCGCTTGATGAAGTCGGGGAGAAGATCCATCGGACCGGGACGGTAGAGCGCATTGAGGGCGATCACGTCGTCGATGGAATGAAAGTCGAACGACTTGCACCAGGTCGCCATGCCGCCGTCCAACTGGAACAGGCCCACCACCTCCGCGCGGTTGAGCAGTTCGAAAACGGCGGCGTCGTCCAGCGGGATTGTCTTGATGTTGAAATCCGGCTCTTTGCGGTGGATCAGGGTCAGGGCGTCATGGATGACGGTGAGTGTTTTGAGTCCGAGAAAATCCATCTTCAGCATGCCCAGCTCGCCCAGGGCGTTGCCCTCGTACTGGCTCACGATGCCGCCGTCGTTGGAGCGGGTGAGGGGGATGTGATCGGAGAGATCGCCCGCGCCGATCACCACGCCCGCCGCGTGGACACCGACGTTGCGTGTGAGGCCCTCGAGTTTGGTGGCGATCCTCCAGAGGTCCGCTGTTGCGGGCTCGTTCTTGATCGCGTCGGCGAGTTCGGAATTTTTGTCCACCGCGCCCTGCTCATGTTTGACTTCGCCCGTGGCGGGATCCTTTTTCGAAAATCCCGCGAGGGTGAGATTCAGATTGCCCGGCCCGGAGGGGATCATCTTGGCGATGCGGTCGGCATCGCTGTAGCCCCAGCCCAGCACGCGGCCCACGTCGCGCACCACGGATTTCGCGCCGAGCGTGCCGAACGTGATGATCTGGGCCACGGCGCGCTCACCGTATTTCCGCTTCACATAATCGATCACCTCGCCGCGGCGGCTCTGGCAGAAATCGACGTCGATATCCGGGGGGCTCACGCGCTCGGGGTTGAGGAAGCGCTCGAAGAGCAGCTTGTATTGGATGGGATCGACATCGGTGATGCCGATGGCGTAGGCAATGATGGAGCCGGCCGCCGAGCCGCGGCCCGGGCCGACCGGGATGCCCTGCTGGCGCGCCCAATGGATGAAATCCCAGACGATGAGGAAATAATTCGTGAACCCCTGGGTCTCCAGCACGTTGAGTTCCATGCGGAAACGGTCGTGGATTTCGGCATCGGTCCAGTGCGCACCGTAGCGCTCGCGCATGCCCGCCTCGGCGAGGTCCCGGAGGTGCTCGGTCTGCGATTTGCCCTCGGGGGGTTGGAAGTTCGGGTATTTGGTCGAGGTGTCGAGATCGAATCCGCAGCGCTCGGCAATGCGCAGGGTGTTGTCGCACGCTTCGGGATGATCGCGAAACAGGGCGCGCATCTCGGCGGGTGATTTGAGATAGACTTCCGTGACGTAATGCAGCCGATTTTCATCGGCGATATTCGATCCGGTGCCGATGCAGATGAGGGCGTTGTGCGCCTCGTGATCGGTCACATCCAGGAAATGCACGTCATTGCATGCGACCAGATCGAGACCGAACTCCCTGGAGAATTGCACGAGCTGGGCATTCACCTTTCCCTGCGCCTCGATGCCGTGGTCGTGCATTTCGAGAAAGAAATTCTCGGGACCCAGGATGTCGCGGTAGGCCGCCGTGAGTGCGCGGGCCTTGTCGATCTGATCGCCCTGGATGGCATAGGGAATCTCGCCTTTCAGGCATCCGCTCAGCCCGATGATCCCCTCGCGGTGGCGGGCCAGGAGTTCCTTGTCGATGCGCGGCTTGTAATAGACCCCGTCGAGATGCGCGATCGAGACAAGCTTTACCAGATTGCGGTAGCCCGCCGCATTTTCGGCGAGCAGTGTGAGATGAAACGAGGCTTCTTTTTGGGAGGAGGCTTTTTTGTTGAGATGCGAATCCGGCGCGACATACACCTCGCAGCCGATGATGGGGCGGATGCCGCCTGTTTTGCAGGCGTTGTGGAATTCCACCGCCCCATAGAGCACCCCGTGATCGGTGATCGCCATCGCCGGCATTTCGAATTCTGCGGCACGTTGGACCGCCGCCTTGATGCGCGTGGCTCCGTCGAGGGTCGAGTAGTCGGTGTGAAGATGAAGATGAACAAAGGAGGATTCGGACATGCGGTCCCGGAGTGTATTCCCGCCCTTCCCGATGTCGAGCCATTGGATGGTTGTGGGCGTCGCCCGAATCCTGACGATCTGAAACTTGACACGTCAGCTTCCGGGCTTGGTTCCCGCACAATCAGGGGCAAGCTGCCCCTGCCACTCTGCACCCATTCCCTCCACGGGCAGATGGATCGTCAGGATTGGGGTGGGTGTCGCGCTCCTCCCGGAGCGGGCCGCAACCTGCTTCGCAGCTCTGTGCGGGAGCGCAGGGACCTGCCTTTCGTAATGTCGGCGATACGGGCGGTGAACCCGTGCGTTGGCATCATCGGGAACCATTTTTCCTCGCCGTGCGGGGTCTGAGGCGGTCATATCTGGGTGCATGTTGAATTATATATGGCTTGGTCTGGTTCTGGCCGCCGTTCTTCTGGGCGGTTGGCAGGGGCATTTCAAGGAGGTCACCGAAGGCGCCTTTGAGATGGCCAAAACTTCCGTCACGCTTGCGATCGGCCTGGTGGGGGTGATGTCCCTGTGGCTGGGCGTGATGCGGCTGGCGGAGAAGTCCGGACTGGTGACTTTGCTGGCCCGCAGGCTCGCGCCGGTCCTGCGCCGTCTTTTCCCCGATGTGCCGGCCGAACATCCGGCCATGGGTGCCATGGTCATGAATACCGCCGCCAACATGCTCGGACTGGCCAACGCCGCCACCCCGCTGGGGCTGCGGGCCATGACGCATCTGGAAAAGCTGAACCCCCATCCCGGCACCGCCACCAATGCGATGTGCACCTTCCTCGCCATCAACACCAGCTCGGTCCAGATCATTCCCGCAACCGCCATCGCCATCCTTGCCTCGGCCGGATCGGCGAATCCCACGGCCATTGTCGGCACGGCACTCGTGGCCACGCTCTGCTCCACGGCCGTGGGTATCACTGCGGTGAAATTGCTGGAGCGACTGCCGGTGTTTCGAATCTCCGGGGCACCGAAGCCGCCCGGCCCGGCGGGTGATGAAACGGCGGATTCTGTGGAGGGGGATGCATTGGCCGATCCTCCACGGCCCGTGCCCGCATGGGGCCGGGCGGTGCTCCTGTTGTTTCTGGGGTTTTTCGCTTGGATCGCCGTCCGGCAAATCATCGACAACGGCGAGCCGCCGTTGTTTGTGGCGATGGTGGAGTCGGTCTCCCTGCTGGCGATTCCTTTTCTGCTGGGGTTATTTCCGCTGTATGCCGCGCTTCGCGGGGTGCCGGTGTATGAGGAGTTTGTCGAAGGGGCGAAGGAGGGGTTCCAGGTGGCGATCCGGATCATCCCGTTCCTTGTCGCCATTTTGGTTGCGGTGGGGATGTTTCGTGGCGCGGGAGGCATCGGGACGTTGCGCCACCTGCTGGGACCGGCCTTGGAGTCGATCGGGTTTCCCGTGGATCTGCTCCCCATGGTGCTGGTGCGCCCGCTCAGCGGCGGTGCGTCGCTTGGGATGTTCTCCGAACTGGTCGCACATTTCGGCCCCGACCATCTCACCACCCGCATGGCCGCCACGATTTTTGGCAGCACGGAGACCACATTCTATGTCGTGGCGGTTTACTTCGGAGCGGTGGCAATCCGGCGCGCGCGGCACGCCATTGCTGCGGGACTGATCGCCGACCTCTCCGGAGTGATCGCATCGGTGGTGGTCTGCCGCATGGTTTTTGGAGCGGCCTGAAAACATGATGCAATCCAACCGCCATCCATTCATCCAACCCGGGAACACTCCCCGCATCGCCTGCCTTCATGCACTGGCAGAGTGGGAGTCCGGACAGGTGCGCGCCGATGATCTGCTGCACCGGCCCGGGGTTTGCGACGGTTTTGCGGCGAGGGATCGTGCGCTGTTCACGGAATTGTTTTACGGGATACTCCGGAACCTGCGGGCGCTTGATTTTCTGATCGATCACCTGCGTGGCGGGGGGCTTGATCCGGTCACCCGCAACATCCTGCGCTGCGGTCTGTATCAGTTGCGCTGGCTTAGGATTCCCGACCACGCGGCGGTGAATGAATCAGTCGCATCGGCCGGGCGCGCCCGTGGTCTCGTGAACGCGCTGTTGCGGCGCTCGATCCGCGAGCGGGAGGATTTGGATCGTCTGCTGGCCGGGGCGTCGCCCGGGATCCGCCATTCGCATCCCGATTTTCTGGTGGCCCGCTGGGTCGCCCGGTTCGGATCCACCCGCGCGGAGGCAATGCTCGCGGAGGACAACCGTCCCTCGGAACTTTTTGTGCGGGTGAACCTGCTGCTCTCCACCCCGGAGGAACTGATCCGCGCCGTGCCGGATGCGGAACCCGTTGCCGGACGAGGGGATGTGTTCCGGGTCCGGCATCTTCCCGGGGATTTTCTGGAGCGGGGATTGGGTTACATGCAGGATCCGGCGACACTGGCCGCCGTGGAAATGCTCGATCCGCAATCCGGCGACACGGTACTGGACGCCTGTGCGGCTCCGGGGGGCAAGGCGGCGTTTATTGCCCAGTGCATGGGGGATCGCGGCACCCTGGTGGCGACGGATTGTGACCCGGTGCGCCTCGGGCGGTTGCGGGAGAATCTGACGCGGCTGGGCGTGACGATCGCCCGGGTCGAGGCGGTGGATTGGGTGAGAGGGGTGGCGTCTGTCGGGATGTTTGACCGGATTTTGCTGGATGCACCCTGTTCCAACAGCGGAGTTCTGCGCCGCCGGGTGGATGCGCGCTGGAGGCTTGTGCCGGATGATTTTGTGCGAATGGCGGCACGGCAGCTCCGGATGTTGAGGCATTTGATTCCGTGCTTGAAACCCGGCGGGCGGCTCGTCTATAGCACGTGCAGCATTGAGCCCGAAGAAAACGGGGAAGTGGTTCGGGCACTGCTCTCCGCCACGCCCGCCCTGCGCCTCGAACGCGAACACGAATCCATCCCCGGCCCCGGTTCCCACGACGGAGCCTATGCCGCGATTTTATCCAAAGATGTTTGAACTGCTTGCCACCGAAGGCCGCGCCAGGTGCGGACGTCTCACCACGCCGCACGGGGTCATCGAGACACCCATTTTCATGCCCGTGGGCACGCAGGGAACGGTGAAGGGGGTGAGCCCGGAGGAATTGCGCGGATTGCGGGCACAGATCATCCTCGGCAATACGTATCATCTGTTTGTCAGGCCCGGACTGGACGTGATGAGGCATTTTGGCGGACTGCACCGGTTCATGGCGTGGGATGGACCGATTCTTACCGACTCCGGGGGGTTCCAGGTTTTCTCGCTGGCCAAACTGCGGCGCATCACCGAGGAGGGCGTGCATTTTCAGAATCACCTCGACGGCACGCCCACTTTCATCGGACCCGAGACGTCGATGGATATCCAGGAGACGCTGGGTTCCGACATCGCGATGGTGTTTGATGAATGTCCGCCGTTTCCCTGCGAGCGCGATTATGCGGCGCGCAGTCTCGCGCTCACGCTGCGCTGGGCGGCCCGCTGCAAACTCTGGCAGGAATCCCGCCCGCGTCCGCCCCTGGTTTTTGGCATCGTGCAGGGATCGTCGTATGCGGATCTCCGGGCGGAAAGCGCGCAGGCCCTGGTGGAGATCGGGTTCGATGGATATGCCGTGGGCGGCGTGAGCGTGGGGGAACCGGAGCCCGAAATGATGGCCGCCATCGAGCACAGCGTGCCGTTTCTTCCGTCCGACCGTCCGCGCTATGCGATGGGACTGGGAACCCCCCCGCAGATGCTGGAGATGATCGCCCGGGGCATCGACATGTTCGACTGCGTGCTTCCCACCCGCATTGCGCGCAATGGCACAGCCTTCACCGCCGCAGGCACTTTGAACCTGAAAAACAGCGGATTCGCGTTGGACCCCGGACCGATCGAGGACGGATGCCAGTGCCCGGCCTGCCGGACCTTCACGCGGGGTTATCTGCGGCATCTCATCAAGGCGGAGGAGATACTCGGGCTGCGCCTGGTCACGCTGCACAACCTGCATTTCTACCTCACCCTCATGGAGAAGACCCGCCATCACATCCAAGTCGGCACCTTCGATGAATTCCGGCGGGCCTTTGTCGCCGGATATCAGGTTCATAAAACAAAATTTTAGA
>DYRR01000197.1 GCA_020718605.1 Chthoniobacter flavus
GTGCCGGAGCACGCGGAAATCCTACCAGGCTGACTACGATACCCGCCCGGAAATGTGGCTTCAACGGGGCCGCGTGCCGGAGCACGCGGAAATCGGCGCGCACCCCGTCACACACAGGGCCAACAGCAAAAGCTTCAACGGGGCCGCGTGCCGGAGCACGCGGAAATAGCCTACCTCCATGTTACTGGTTTTACGTCACTTGAAAAGGCATTTGCGAGAGGTTCGCACGTACAACAAAAAACCGCTGCGGTGAGGAGCGGCAAACGGCGTAAGTGCCACAGCGGCAGATAGCGAGCGGTGTTGGGTGGAACTTGCGGCACCGGACCTCTCGCGGGTGTTGGTGGTTGTCAAAGAGCATTCCGTCGTGGGGGAAGTCTCCACGTGGGTTCACACGATATAGCAGACGGGATCGATGGAAGTATAGGGGCTTCCCAGGGAAGTGATGACCCGGTTGCCGCGTCCCTCCGCCGGGCCCAGCTCCACGAACAGCACTTGATCTTCTGTGGCATGAATCAACTCTCCGAGTTCCAGTTCCATCGTGGTTTTCTCCAGGGGGGAAAGATCGCATTCGAACACGGAAAACTGCAGATGATTCCCGTAATTTTTGCACACCTTGAAGACTTGCCTCAGGCGTTTGGCATTGGCGATATCGTAGCAGACGAGGTATGTGTGTCTCATCGGGTGAGAAACGGGGGATAGTCTGGAATCTCGCCCGTGAGAAAACGGGCCAGCAGCCGGAATTGAAGTTCAATCACCCTGCGATAGCAGACTTTGTATTCGAATATCGGGTGGGTGATGAGGGTGTTCATCCGTTGCTCGTAGGCCTGGAAGAAGATTTTTCTGCCATCGGAGTTCAGATTCACCGCGCGTCCGGCCCGGACGAAATGCCGGGGCTGGATCATCCCGTTGTTGATGCAGCCGAGCACCGCGCTTTCGGCGATGATGGGCCGGAATTCCTCCATCACATCCAGCGCGAGGGCGGGCCGTCCATGGCGTGGCTGGTGATAATAGCCGACGTAGGGATCGAGGCCGACGGACGTGGCGGCCAGGGCGCAATCCTTGGCCAGCAAACTGTAGGCAAGCGAAAGCAGGGCATTGACGGGATCGGTGGGCGGGCGGCGATTGCGCCCGGTGAAGTCGAAGCGGAATTGTTGCTCCGGCTCTGGACCGCCCAGGTCCAGCGTGTCCTCGGCTTTCAACATGCCGTTGAACTCTCCGAAATACATGGCGGCGGCCGCTCCCTCGATGCCGAGGAGTTCTTCCAGGGACGATGCTTCGAGAGCCGAGCCGGCAAGATGTTTGAGCTTTGCAACCACCGGGGCGGGAGGTGTCTCGTGGAGGCGCATGAGCAGGGTGCGATGGTTGCGGATTTTCCCGAAGACAAACGCTCGGGCGAGGCGCAGGCAGACGGTGGAATCCCGCGCGGCCTGGAATTGATCGATGCGGCTGAGGACATTCGGCAGGCCATGTCCGCGGGTGATCCCGTAGAACCATCCGCCCATGGAAAAATACGTCACGGGCACCCCGAGTTCGCACAAAGTCTGGATCGCCTGGGTGGATATCTGGATATTGCCGAACAGGGCGACATGCGCGACGTCGTGCAGACGAATCTCGTCCATGGTGCGCTCACCGTCCTTGATGACGAGCATCTCGGCCTTGCGTCCGATATGAAGTCCCGGGGTGTTGAGATAGAGCGCTCTGGCGTCATCTCTTGGGGAGAGCAGGCGGCGCGGGCCGGACCCGGGTGTGGACGCTCCCGATGCAAGCAGAAGTGTTTCATCCGGCAGACACACGGAGTTGAGCGAGCAGCGGGCGCACTTTGGGGAGGAGGTCAGGGGCGGGGGAATAGAGCCGATGGCGGTGCGCCGCGCCGCCCTGATCTGGTCGTGAATCCATTGTTCGAGATCGGGGGACCACTCCAGGGGCACGCGCTGCCGGGTTCCGCGGTAGTAAATGATTCCGCTGTCGCACACATAACCGTTCTCACGCAGCAGGAGAATCTGGAGCCCAAGCTGCATGCGATCGGTCGGCCAGAGATCGATGCCGTCGGCATTTTTGCGGGGCTCACCCGCCTTGTAATCGACCGGAGAGAGGCCGGCGGAATCGCCGGCGGCGTTTTCCACGAGGTCGAGTTTGGCGGTGACACCGAGCCGATCGGAGCCGAGGGAGACCGATCGGGAGTGGATGGTTTCCGGGGCGGCGTCCGGGGCGGGCAGTTCGCCCTTGCCCGCATCGACCCGTTTGTGAATACCCTGGCCGCGCACGGTGTCCGCGTTATCGACGAAGATACCCTCGACATGCTCGTAGTAGAAAAGGCGGGGGCAATAGACGAATTCGTTCAGCATCCGCGCCGGAAGAATATCCGGCACAGAAACGTCCGGCGCGGTTTCCGGCAGTGCCGACTGCAATTCCATCGGTGGAAGAGCGTCCGGGACAGGCCCCCCGGGGACGGCGGGCGGTGTCCGGGCGTCGGGGAGGACTTCGGTTCCCGATTCAAAAGCGGATTTCACCGCGGCATCCAACACTTGGGCGAACAGATCCGGACCGGAATCCGTCTGGACTTTCGGTCGTCTGCCGCGGGTCGGGAAACGGGAGCGGGAGGTCATGGGAGTCTGGGGGTGTCAGTCAAGGCGGACACAGGCGCTGATTTCGTCGTGATGAAAGGTGGAGTTGTCGATTCGCAGTACCACGTGGTGATCCGATCTTTGGCTGTGCCATGTGGATTCATCAAGCAGAAGGATTCCCTCGAGAAAAGGGCCGTCCTTGAATTCGAGACGCACCCGGTGCCCGAGGGGCAATCCGTGGCGGCGTGCGGTCTCGCGCATCTTTTCCCTGCGGCGTTCGCGCCAC
>DYRR01000198.1 GCA_020718605.1 Chthoniobacter flavus
CTTTGGCCGTCCGGTCGCGCAAAGCCGGTCGCAGACCGGCGCTCCACCCTGTCGGCAATTCGTGCGGATTGTGAAGCATCCGGGTAGCTCGCGCTGGGCGCGATTTCAAATCAGATCCCCGCGCGCGACCTATTTCGCTCCTTGATCAATCCATGCCCGGATCAGCCCGATCTCCTCGGGAGTAAGCTGCTTGATCTTCGCTTTGTTCTTCGGCGGCGGCATGAAGTGATCCTCGTCCCCGAGATAGGAGACGTTATGCACCAGCATGCTCTCGGCGCTCTTGCCGGGAAGGATGGATTTGCCGTTCTCGCCGCCCTTGAGCGCCGCCTCGATGCTGTCCAGCCGAAGCCGGGCCTTGGCCTTCTCAGGCCCGTGGCAGGGGACGCACGAGTTGTCCAAAATGCCCTTGATGTTTCCAGTGTAAGTGACACCGGACGCCGACGCGGGCGGCGGCAGCTTCAAAATGTCAACTTTGGGTTTCCCCGCCGAGACTCCAAGAGCCGCCAGCAGACCCGCCGCGATGGTTCCTACAAATAGTTTGTTCATGGCAAGAACCAGTTGCCCAACTTGGCCGAAAAATCAAGAAGACTTTCTTGAGTCCCACCGGCGGGCCATTACCATCCGGGTTGCGTAATGCGCAAGCTCATCAAAGCGGCGGTTTTGGTCGTGCTGTTAGGTCTGGCGGTTATCTTCATCCGGGCGCGCAGCCAGCCTGGCGAGCGCAAACTTTTGCAGGTCAAGGCTGAGCTGCGTCGCGCCGGGTTTAAGGTCGAGCCGAAGGATTTCAATCTGACGATTGCTCCGGTAGGAGTCATCTGGCTTTCGTTTCTTTTCCGTTCCGGATTAGTGTTTTGATCGGTGTCCTGCCTGCCCGGCCTCCTACGGCGACGCTGCCGCTCGGTAGAACCGTGTCTGGACCCCCGGCCCGAAATCCAGGAACTGAAAACGGCCGTCCTCCGAGCTGACCCGGGCGCCGATGGCAGACCATGACGAAAGGTTCTCCGAGGCTTCAATGACGCAAACCCGTCCTGGCGACGTGCGGCCCTCGATTCGGCGGCCCCCGCCGGCATTCACGATGGCTAGCTCGATGGGCGGATTAAGAATTCGGCTCAAATTCAGGCGTCCGCCCGTGCGGCACCGCCCCGCCAGCGCTGGAAGCGGTTCGGTCGCCACAAGAACCCGGCTGATGGTTCGCGTGTGGGGTTCGTTCGGGTATTTTGTGAGGGCCAGGGCCAGAGCGCCGGTCACATGCGGCGCGGCGAACGAGGTGCCGGCAAGAAACGCGCCGCCCAGGTACGCGCTGTCTGAAGTGAAGAACGTCGAGTGCATCGCCGCGGTGACCAGCAGGCGGCAGGGGTGGCGGACGGGCGCGCTTTCAACATTAGGTCCGCCCGCCGCCGCGCATGCAGTCAGGAAAAAACCAAGTGTGCGGATGGCCAATCCGAGCCGTGACATGCGCCGAGTCTGGCATGGAACCAGACGTTGTAAAGACCCGGAGGGGGGCGATTATCTCAGCCGTGTGCTCTTCTCTTGAAGCCAGGCCACGTCGGGATTGTTTGGCGAAAGCCATGTCTTGATCGCGAGCGGATCCCCCGGCGCGGCCAGCGGCGGCGTGGTGCGGGCATCCCTCCATTTCTTCAGCTCCGAGTGCCCATCCGCAAAGGTAAATCCACACGCGCCCCCGTGATACATCCCCGGCAAATCTGTGGTGAACCGATACAGCTCCGGCTCGTCCGGATACCCGGTCATGTCCGCCATGAAATTGCTCCAGTTCACGACATCCTCGCGCATGTCGAGGAAGACAAAAATACTCGATGGCGGAGAAACCCCGCTGATCTGGCTGATCTTCGCGTAAACCAGGAAAGGCTTCGCGAAGCTCCAGTGCCCGTCCGTCCCGTTCGGCAGCGGGTCCCCCCACGCCGGCACAGGCGCAAAGCCCCCCACATAAAGGTTCATGGACATCGTCAGAATCCGCGGCTTGTTCTCGCCGCCCATATTGACGGTGGACCAGTCGGACGGACATTTGTAAATGGCCTCGTTTTTCGCGTAGGGCCAAAGCGGGCGATGGTGCATGTCGAAAGTGGGGTCCCAGTTCCCCCGATTGGCCCCGTTGAAGTCCATATGCGCCCCCGACCAGGCGTATCTGTCCGGCCCGTTTCCCTCCACGCCGCTGGTGCTCGCATACACCAGCACATCAGCGCTGTCCTGGCTGTACATCTGCCATGCCAGGCCGAGCTGGCGGTGGTTGTTCATGCAGGCGATGCCCTGGCCCTTCAGTTTCGCGCGACCCAGGGCGGGAAGCAGCAAGGCGGCGAGGATGGCAATGACCGCGATGACAACAAGCAGTTCGATCAGTGTGAACCCTTGTCCCACTTCCGAGAGCCTTCCGTCTCCGCCTTTCATCTCACGCCTCATCATTTGCGCCTTCTGAACTATAGCCAATGGGAGTCACAATTCAACAGCCTCCCTGACGAATTCCCTGATGCCGGCCCGGGTTTGCGCAGGCCCTCCCAAATGCCGGGCTGGAAATGGCCTTATGTGCCAGGCAGTAAACGACTTGCACGCATACCCTGCGTTTAACAGCGGGACAGGAATTGGAACAGGAGATCGCGGAGATAACGGAGCGCGGCCAGTGTCATCCCCCCTTGGGGAAGGATTTAAGCGTAACAAGCGTAACATTGCCGCTTTCATTGGGGTTTCGGGGCAATTCAGCCGTAACATTTGGAGAAACCAGCCGTAACACCCGTAACATCCGCAACCTGGCGGACAACCCAACGCGCCTCGTCCCCCTCCGCGTCTCCGCGTTAAATTCTTTCCTCTGTGTTCTTTGCGTTCCCTGCG
>DYRR01000066.1 GCA_020718605.1 Chthoniobacter flavus
GGGCCAGTTTCTCTCGCTCTTTCTGGTGGCGATCGGCGCCGGATTCCTGCTGTTTTCCGCCCGGCAGAAAAGCTCCGATCCCCGCCCCTCCAAGCGTGGAAATGCTGCGGAGTGAACCCTCAGTATCCATCGCTTCGCCATTGTCGGCGCGGGGTGTGTCGGGGTAGCGTTGGCGGGTGAAGTTCTGTCCTTCCGATTCTTTTCCCCCCGGATTGTTGCTGCGGGTGCTGCTTTGCGTGGTTTTCACAATGGCCTTTTTCCCGGCGGAAGCACTGGACGATTCCGAGTTCATCGCGGCGGACCGCTACCGGGCGTTGCTGGAGGCCAGACCGGAGCGGGGAATTGTGCTGGATCGGCTTTGGGATCTCCACAGTGAGGATACGGAGGCGTTGCTGGAAATCTATCGCGCCCGAACGAAGGATCCCACCGCCGTTCTGTTGCTGGGGTTGCTTGAGGAAAAAGCCGGGCGATCCGACGCCGCCGTGTCGGCCTTTGCCAAAGCGGCGGAACTCGCTCCCAAGGATCCACGCCCCCATGCGGCGCTGGGCGGGTTGGAGTCGCAGCGCGGGAAGTTTTCCGCCGCCGCAAAGGCCTGGCAGCATGCGGCGGATCTGGTGTCGCCCACCGATCCGCGTTCCACAAAATGGCTGCTGGCCTGTGGTTCGGCGCTGCTGTCATCGGGCGATACCGGCGGGGCCGTGGCACTTTTCGAGGCATTGCTTGCCGACCGCCCCGGGGATGAAGAACTGCGGCGAGGCCTGGTGGAAACCTATCTGCGGCACGATCTGCCCGACCGCGCCCGACCGCTTTTGGAGGCACTTGCGGCCACGGGCGAGCCGGAGCAGCGGGCACAGGATTTGCGGCAGCTTGGGGATTTGCAGGACCGGCTCGGTGCGTTCGACGCCGCCAGTCGCGCACTGGAAGAGGCACTGCGGATCACCGCCCCCGGCAACTGGCTGCGCGACGGGATCCAGTCCGACCTGATCCGACTCTACGACCGGGAGGATCGCGCCCCGGAGTTGTTGGAAAAATGGAGGACCGAGGCGGACCACAACCCGCGCGATGCCGAACCCGCGCTGCGTGTTGCCGATCTGCTGGCCGAAACCGGCGAACCCCCGGATCAGCTTGTCTGGCTCCGGAAAGCCGCCGATCTTTCCCCTTCGAATGCCGCGCTCACGCGCCGACTCGCGGAGCTTGAGTTTTCCCTCAACGATATCCCCGCCGCCAGAGCCCGGTTTGAGGCGCTTACAAAGAAGCCCAATGAACGGACGGAGGCGGCTTTTGCGCTGGCCCGGATCGATCTGCACGAAGGAAATTCAACGGCGGCCCGTTTCCGGCTCGAAGCCCTTCTGGAGGGGAACGACGACACGGCTCTCGCGGATCGGATGACCCGGTTTTTCATCGATCACCGCATCATGGACGGTGCGGAGCACCGCCTCCGATTGGCCGCCGAAAATGCCGATCCGGAGGATGTTCTCGCTCTTGCCAAATTTCTCATCACCGATCAACGCGCCTCCGAAGGTGTGAAAGCACTGGAAAAGCTTCTGCGGCCATCGGATCCGCCCGACCGCCGCGCCGATGCCGCACTTCGCGCCGGCAATCTGCTCATGGATGAGGGGCGTCCACAGGAGGCGCGACGCTATCTCGATGAGGCGTTGCGTCTGGCCCCCGACCGTGCCGATCTGCTGCGCACTTCCGGGGAGATTGAGTTTTCTCTGGGAAATCTTGAGGTGTCCGCCGAACTGTTCCAGCGCGCCTTTGACGCCGAGTCGGCATCGGGAGCGAAGCAGGAGATCGACCGGAGGCTCTTTCAAACACTGGCCGCAATTCCCGCCAATCCTCTGGAGAAGCCCAAACCTCCGGCGGCACCCGCGCCCGGTCTCCAGGAATTACTTGCGCCCCGTCCGACGGTCGAATTGACAAACACCGCCCCCGGTCGCACGGCGGCCTTTTATCTGCGCCTGGTGGAGACGGCGGGCAATGATCCTGAGGCGCATCTGCGCGCGGCCCGCTGGGCCCGCTGGCTTCGCAACAACGAGGCCGCGCTCGCACGGGCATTGGAGGCGCGGAACCTTGCGCCGGACTCCCCCCGGGTTCTCGAGTTTTTGGCGGACCTCGCCCGCGAGACAGGCAATGCCGACAGTGCCCGGCAACTGCTTCAACGCCTCAGCGAGATCGATCCGGCCCGGCGTTCCACCCATCTCATTCGGCTGGGGCGCCTGCTCCTGGAAACCGGGGACACCACCGCCGCCATCGCCACCTTTGCCTCTCTCAACCGGGAAACGCCGGGCAACCCCGCGTTCCTGCGCGAACTGGCTCTGGCACAACAAAAGGCGGGACAGTGGTCCGACGCGCTCGGCACCTGGCGCAATGCCCTCAGGCACAGCCCGCCCGCGAATCAGCGCGAGTTTTTGGATCCGCTCCTGAGGGTTTTGGAACGGCTCGGGCTCCATAGTGAGGCGGCCGACGCCCTCTGGCAGGCCGTGGAAAAATTGCCGGACGGGCGCGATGCTCTCCTGAAGGATCTCATCGCGTATTGCTCGAAACACGGACTCTCCGAGTGGATCGAAGCCCAGTGCCGCTCGCGTCTCAAACGCGATCCCAACGATTATTTTCTTCAAAAATCCCTCGCCGCAGTGCTGCGGGCATCCGGGCGGGAAGAGGAGGCGGTGGCCACGATGGCCCGGGCCCGCCATGCCGCCCCCGATCAAGCGGAACCGCTCCGGGCTTTGGTTCGCGACTGCGGGGATGCAGGCGATCTGGACCGCGCGATCGGATATCAACGGCGGCTGCTCCGCCTCGACCCGTTTCCCCCGGCTCAGGATCTCGCCATACTTGCCGGGTTGCAGGATGAAAATCTCGATATCGCCGGCGCGGGCCAGACATGGGATCGCCTCGCAAAACTCCATCCGCGCGATGCGGAACATCTGGCCCGGGCGGCGGAACATTTTGCGCACTACGGGCGTCCGGACCGTGCCGCCGAACTTTTCCGCGCCGCATTGGAAATCAATCCACGGCTCACGGACGTCCGCCTGACCCTGGGCGAGTTGCTCCTTGCCGGAGGCGATGCCAAAAACGGCCGGGCCGAGATGGAGCGGATCCTGTTGGAAACCCGCCCCGAGTCGGGCTCCGTGCGTTATCCCCCCATTGATCGCACAGAGAATCCGGGCGTCCTTCTGCGGGGCGGTCGCGGACGGGCCGTGCGCGGACCGGACACGGCCCCGCCTCCGCCGGGATTGCCAAGGCTCCGCGCGATCCGGGCGCTGGCTTTGCTGGCCGGGAAGGATTCCGATTCCAAAGAACAATGGGCGCGGAGATGGGCGGCGGTCCCATCGGATTCCGAGGCGCTTTGGGCCTTGTTCTTTGCGGATTGCGGAGAGGCATTCTGTGCGCGTTTCACCGATTTGCTGCGGCGCAGGCCGGGTGATTCCGAGGCGGTGCGGCACTTTGTTCCGCTGGCTTTGGCACTGGGACAGGCGTCCGTGCTGGCGCAATGGTGCGCCGAAGAAGCGCCGCGCCGGGAGATTCTGGTGCAGGGTCTGGAGCAGTTTCTTTCCGCCAGGGTGCGGCCTCTGTCCGCAGACGAAGTGAACGCACTCTTTCCTCCGGAATTCCGGTCCCGGTCTCTCCTGTGGAAGGCCTCGGTCCTTTTCGGTTCGCACGGGGATGTGAAGGCCGCAGCACAGCTTGCGCGCCGTGTGTTTGAGGAATCCTCCAGTCAAAAGGCCGTGTTCGGCACAGAGCTGGCCCGGTGGGAAATCCTCGCCTGCAAACCGCAGGAAGCGGTCCGGGTGCTCGCGGAATCCCTGCATGGCAGTGCGGACGGATTCGGTGCTCCATATTACGACGCGCTGCGGGAATATTATTTACTGCTTCCCGATCCGGATCGTCCCGCATTTTTCGCCCGGGTGGAAAAGGAGACCGCCTCCCCGCTGCATCGGGCCTGTGCGCTGAGTCTGCTGCAGGCGTTGGACGGACAACGCGCCAAGGCCCGCGCCGGGATCGAAAAACTGGTGACGCTCCGCGGAGTGGCGGCGGGGCAGGATCTGTTCGAGGACTTCGCGGGTCCGGCGGATGCGAGGCATTGGACGTTTCTTCTGAACAGCGGGGTGCGGTTGGAAACCTGGGGGTTGGAGTGGCTCGCACTGCATCTTTGGAGGACCGCCCTTGGCAATGACGCTCTCCTGCGTTTGCAGGGCGAGCAGGTCTCCGGGATTGCCGCCGAAATACGCCTCCGCTGCATGGCGATGGAGATTGCTTCCGAGGCTTCGGCCCGGGCTCTGGACCGGATTGCTTCGCCCGAGGTCGCGGCTCTGCCACCCGAAACACAGCTCGCGCTTGCAGCCCACTTCGAGCGCCTGGGGGATCTCACGTCCACAGCGGCAACGCTGCGTCTCCTCTGGAACCGCGATCCGTCCAACACCGGACTCCTGCGTTCCATCCTGCAGGTCGGCGCCCGCACCGGCGAACCCGCACTGCCTCCGGAGCAGGTGACGGAGTTTTTGTGCGGCGACACTTTGCCGGACGACGATGAGAGCCGGGCCATGCTGATGCGTTTGTTTTTCGAACCGATGGTGCGCGTGCGGGGTGTCGCCGGTGCGATTCCCTTTGCGGAGCGCATTCTTGCGGCGCATCCCGGCGATCCGGAAGCCCTCCGGTGGATGCTCTCCCTCCGTATGTCGGACAAACCCGCTGCGGCGGAACTCGCGCGCCGACTTCTCGCGATGTCTGATCTTCCGACGCAAACCCGGGTCGATGCCGCCACAGTGCTGGCGTCTGCCGGATTCCGGGATGAAGCCATTGATGTACTGGAGACCTTGTTTCGCGCCGACAACCAGATCGATCCGCGGTCCGGCGCGCCCCTGGCATCCCTGTTTCTTGAGGCCGGTCAATTCTCCGCCGCAATGCGCACCGCGAGATCTCTGGTGCGCGCAGGCCAGATTGCATGGCTGCCCGGCTTCTGCGAACGCCTCGACAAGGCCGGACGATCTGCGGATGCCGTTCGCCTGCTACGGTTTGCCCTCGCCACCAAGACAGCCGGCGATTGGGAACGGACGCTGCGGTTTCAGATTGTCCGCATCCTGGCCCGGGCCGGTGTCCAGCCGGAATTGGCGGCCCGCGAACGCCGCATGTTGAAGGCGTTGATTTCGGCCAACCCACGCGCGTTGTTTGAGTATTATGACCTGCCGATGCCCGCCGGATTGCCCGATGCCACGGCGGAAGCCGCCACAGATTGGGCGGATGGCGACGGCGGATTTGCCGCCGGGGTGTGGCTTGCGGACAATCAACTGGCGGCGGCGGATTCGATCCCGAATCTGGACCGCGTGCTTTCGTATCCCGATGACGATGAGGTGTGCCTTGCCCGTCTCGCCGCCGCGTTGGAACGCGAAGGCAGGCTGGAAATCGCACTGCCACTGCTCGACCGCCTCATTCTCAAAGGACCGTGGAACAGCGGGTATCACATGCAAAAAGCACGCATCCTGTCCGCGCTCGGACGTTCTGCGGAGAGCGCGGAGGTTCTGGATCAGCTCGCCCTGCGGCGCGGTTTTTTCCCGGATGGTTTGTTTGATCTGGCCCGGTTTTGTGAGACATCGGGACGCGCGGACGAGACCCGGCGGTATTACAATTTGGCGCTGGAATTCATGCCCTTGGCCAAGCGCGGCCAGATCGCGCTGGCCTATGCCGCCTATCTCGCCGCAGACGGCGAGCCCGGTCTCGCCCGGCGGGCCCTGGTCTTTGGATATCGCTATCCCGGGGCGCGGGATCCGGCACCCCTGGCCCGGGCACTTGTGGCCGACTCGGCCGAGAATGACTGGGAAACAGATGCCGCTGCCTGCGGATTGGATGACGCAATGAAAGAAAAGCTTGGCCGGGCGGTATGGACGGAACTGCAAGCCCGCAGACCCGGCGATGCCGCCGCCTGGTCCGCAAAATTTCCGGGAATCGCGGCGGACTGACAGTGCGGTCCGGCCACCCCAATCCCCGCGCTCCCGCGCAGGGCTGCGAGAGACACCGTGGACCCAGTATCCCTCCACTCGCGGCTACGAGGAGGCTGCCGAAATTGGGATCACTACGAGGGCTTCGGGGCCGCCACTCACCGCCCCGGCGGGTATCCGCTGGTCGAAGGTCGCGAAGCGAACCCCATGGGACACTGCCAGGGCCAGGAGATACAGGTCGGAAACTCTCGACGGCGTCAGTAATTCCTGATGCAACAGAATTCCATCATCCAGCAGGGAAATATCATGCACACAGGATTCGGCGGGCGCATTGCGGATGAAGAGCTGAAGTATCGCCCTGACGCGCCCGCTGGTGCCGAGACAATTTGGATACCCGGGTTGACTCGCCACGCGGATCACTCCGTTCTCCACATGCGAGCAGATCAGCAGCTTCATGGGCCGGGTTGCCGCATACCAGCGATGTGCCGCCTCGTGATGGACGTGCATGGGATCCAACAGTGCCAGCACTGTGTTCACATCCGGGAGGAAACGATTCATGGAACCTTGTCCAGGAGTTCACTCACGACTTCCGGTGTGACCGGGCGCGCCCCTTGTGAAACGGGAAACAGCGGAATCCCGTTGCGTTCGGATGACGCCACCACGGGAGGTTCCACCGCGCGGCGCAGTAGCCCGGAAATCACTTTGCCCAAGGATTGCTCCTGCCGGACCGCCAATGTCCTGGCCGTTTCCAGCACGTCATCGTCCAAATTCAGGGTTGTTCTCATGGTCAGGAGCATCACGCATCACGCATCAAATATCAAGCCTCACCTCTGCTGGAGGTGATGCCGAAGATCCTGGCGACAACACGGCGCACATCGTCGAAGATGGCGTAGAGACAGGGGATAAGCACCATGGTGATGAGAGTGGCGAAGGAAAGTCCGAAGACGATGGCCTGGGCCATCGGAGCCAGAAACTGTTCCTGCCCGGAGCTGGTGAAGGCAAGGCTCAGCAATCCCGCAACGGTGGTCGCCGTGGTCAGGAAAATAGGGCGGAACCGCGTCTGACCGCTGGCCATGATCGAGCGCCACCGCACCCAGGAAGTGAGGACCCGGGGTTGTTGGCGGAGATTTTCGGCGTCCGCCTCGACCCGCAGATGGCTGTGGCTGTGTCGGAAGCGGTTCATGAAATCGACGAAGATCACCGAGTTGTTCACGACAATGCCCGCCAGCGCGATGGTGCCCATGATCGACATGAGTCCGAGGGGTTCGCCCATGAAAATAAGCCCGATGAACACGCCCACGATGGCGAACGGAATCACCGACATGATGATGAAAGGCTGGAAAAAGCTGTTGGTGATCCAGGCCAGCAGCGTGTAGATGAGCAGCAGGGCGATGATGGATGAGAACTTCATGGCATCGACGCTTTTCTCGGTGTCCTCGTTCTCTCCGGTGAGCTGGATGCCGACGCCCGCGCGGCCGGCGAGCAATTCCGGGATCCACTGCCGGATCCGCTCATTCACTGCGGCGGAGGTGATGATCCGGTCGTCCACGTCGGCCGAGACGGCGAGCACGCGTTCCTGGTTGACCCGTTTCACCCGGGCAATTCCGGCGGTGCGGATCACGCGGGCGATGTTTCCCAGCTCGGTGACTTCACCCCGGGAATTCACAATGCGATAGCCGGCGAGCATCTCGGGGTCGTGCGCGAATCGCTCATCCATTTTCACCCGGACCCGCACCTCATCGTTGCCCCAGCGCAGGCGGGCGGCTTCGATGCCCCGGAATCCGGCCCGCAGTTCATCGCCGATGGCCGTCACATCGAGCCCGGCCCGCGCGGCGCGGTCCTCCTCGACAAAGATCTGGAACTCCGTCTTGCCCCTGGGAAAATCGTTGCCCACATTCACCACGCCCTCCAGTCCGGCCAGCCGGGCCTCAAGGTCGGCGGCGATCTCGCGCATCACGCCAAAGTCAGCCCCCTGGATCTCGGCATTCACCGCGCGGCCCACGGGCGGCCCGCCCTGCTCGGCCCTCGCGGTGGCGCGCACGAAGACATTGAACGAGGCGAGGATGGTCCGGAGATGCCGCTCGATTTCGGAAGGTTTGCGGCACTTGGAATTCTGCTCGTTGATGTCCAGGGTGATCATGGCGAGATTGCTGCCGTATTCCAGGAATTGATCCGTGGCGTCGAGCTGAGCACCCACCCGCGTGATGAGGGTCACGAGATCGGTGGAGGGGAATTCCGTGACTATCCTTTCCTCCACGCGCCGCACTTCCTCCACGGTTTCTTCCAGGGAATAATCGGCGGGCAACTCCAGCTTCACCATCACCTGATCCGCAAAGTCCGCCGCAAAAAGCTGGAACTTCACGACTCCGAGCGCGAGCGCCACGCCCATGGCCATGAGCATCACAAAAAATCCCGCAATCACAAGATAGCGCAGGCGCAGGCTCAATGTGAGCAGGTGCAGGTACACCTGTACGACCCGGCCGAGTCCGCAGTCCACGGAGGCGCGCATTTCCGCGTAGGTGAGTTCGAATTGCATGGCCAGCCGGCGCAATCCCCGCACCGTGCCCCCGGCAAGTTCCGCGCGGATGTCCTTCGAAGCGCGGTTGATCCGGACGAAATCGGAAAGATGGCTGGGGAGGCCGAGATAGGCCTGGAGCAGCGAAAAGAGGAGCGCGGAGATGACGACCAGCGGCACCACCGCGAGGAATTTCCCGATGATGCCCTCGCCCCAGATGAGCGGCAGGAACGCGGCGACGGTGGTGCTCACGCTCCCCAGCACGGGCCAGAAGACCTCGCCCGCGCCCTGGATCGCCGCCTGCACGGGACTCAGGCCATTTTGATAGTAGCGATAGACATTCTCACTGATTACGATGGTGTCGTCCACGACCATGCCCAGGGCCATGATCATGGCGAAGAGGCTTAACAGATTGATGGAATTGCCGGTCATGTAGAGCACGAGAAAGCATCCCGCGAACGAGACGGGAATTCCGACGGCGACCACCACTGCGAGACGCCAGTTGAGCAGGAGTATGAGCAACACGGTCACGAGGATCAGCGCCTGGATGCCGTTCTGCATCACGGTTTCCACGCGGGTCTTGATGAACTTGGTGGAATCCGCCACCGCCCGGGCCTCGAATCCCCGGGGGAGTTTCGCGGCTTCCTCCTCGAAGATTTTGCGGGCCTTTGCGACGGTCTTCAACACATCCTCCCCTTTCTGTTTCACCAGACTGAAGGTGACCGCAGGGCGCAGATCCACGCGGCCCATCGTCTCGGCGCGGGCGGTGGTTTCCTTGACGGTGGCGATGTCGCGCAGGAGCACGAGCCCGCCGGGTCCGGCGCGCACCGGAGTCTGTTCCAACTCCCCGGCGGAGCGGATTTCCCCGAGCACGCGCACCACGCGCTGACCGCCCGTGCCGTCAAGGCGTCCGCCCACCGAGTTCTGATTTTTCCGGGCCACCGCACTCACGACCTCGCTGAACGGCACACCCAGGCCCTGCAGGCGGAAGGGATTCACATCCACCCAGACCTCGCGGTCCTCCAATCCGTCGGTGAGGACCTTGGAGACACCCGGCACGAGTTTGAAACGGCGCTCGAGATTGTCAAAGATCGGGCGGACCTCTCGCAGATCGGTTCCGGGCGGGTAGGAAAAGGTGAAGTTGATGATGGGAAAGGGGATGTCGAAACTCTCGACGATGGGATCCTCGACCGACTTCGGCAGCTTGCTCCGGGCGAGATCGACGGCCTGGCGCACATCGTTGAGCACGGGATCCAGGTCGGTGATGGCGGAGTCCACCTCGATGAAAATCGTGGAGAGATTGTCCTGCGAAAAGGAGCGGATCCGGGTGAGCCCCTCGACGTTGGAGAGCTCCTCCTCGATCGGCACCGTGATGGTGCGCTCGATGTCCTCGGGCACGCTGGTGGTGATGTCCACCGTGGTGACATTGATGAAATTGGTGGAGATATCGGGGAAGAGATCCATCTGCAGCCGGGAGCCCGCCGTGACAAAACCCGCCACCAGGAGAACCACAGTGAAGAGGTTCACCACCACCCGGTTTTTGACGCTCCAGCCTGCGGTGCTCATCGGATCACGATGCGGTCGCCCGTTTTCAACCCCGAGAGCACGGGGTATGCCCCGTCGATTTCCGGTCCGATCTCAATCCCCGCCGGCTCGGTCTTTCCACTTTCCAACAGACGCTGAACGGTGGGTGTGCGCCCCACGATGGCCACGGCGGCGGCCGGAACAAAGGGAATGTCCCTGTAAACCGCGATCTCCGCCTCGACCACCGCCTGCACGCGGCCCGGCAACCCCTGTGCCTCTTCTCCGGCCAGCTCGGCTTCGATGCGGAACAGGCGCGACTCGCGCTCGGCGGCGCCGGCCACAAAACGCACCACCGGCTTGAACACGCGGCCCGGCATTCCCGGCAGAATGAGATCCACCGTCTGGCCCTCGGCAAAGGCGGCCACCTCGACATCGCCCACATAAAACACCGCGCGAAACCGGTTGAGATCGACCAGATCGGCCACGGGTTGATAGGCACCCACCGCGTCGCCCACATCCACCATGCGGGTGTTGACGACCCCGTCGAAGGGCGCGAAAACGGTGTGCCGTTGCAGGCGTTCCTCGGCGGATTCGAGTTCGGCGCCACTCACGGCGGCCCGGGCCGCTGCGGCCTCCAACTCGGTGCGCGATGCCACGCTGCGCTCCTTGAGGGTGGATGCCTCGGCAAGCAGACGCTGGTTTTCGGCGTGGCGCACGCGCCATGCCCCCACTTCGATTTCGGCCATGCGCGGGTCGAGAGTCACCAGCACGTCGCCTTTGCGAACCCGGCTGCCGGGTTCCACAGCCGTGTTCACCACCACCCCGGCCACTTCCGCAGGCACCTTGGCGTCAAGCCACGGGCGCAACTCGGCGGGATACCTCCGCTTGCGGATATGGGGCTGGGCTTCCACCGTCACCACGTTGGGTTCGGCGACCCGCAGCGCCGATTTTTCCTCCAGATACCGCCGCTTCTCCTCCTTGGCGCTGAAATATCTCGCCACGGAGAACAAAAGAAGGAGGACCGTGATTGTCGTGAACAAAAAACCAATGGTGGCCCTCTTGGACCGGCGTGAAAGCATCCGGGTATGATACCACATCGCGCACTGAATGCAATCGCGCGAAATCGGCGGTTGCCTTCCGTGTCAATGCCGCCGACGATGCGGGGTATCGTGTTTTCGCACGATCCATTCCCATGAACACACCGCCATTTTCCGAACTCGGCCTGCCCGATTTCCTTCTCGCCGCAATCCATACGCTCGGCTTTGAGCAGCCTTCCCCCATCCAGGCGATGAGCATCCCCCCCGCACTGGCGGGGCGCGATCTGGTGGGTCTTTCCGCCACGGGGTCCGGGAAAACGGCCGCGTACGTGCTGCCCGCACTCACCCTGGTGGACACCAAATCCCCGTGGCCGCAGGTCCTGGTCCTCTGCCCCACCCGCGAACTCAGCGTGCAGGTGTGCGGGGAAGTTCACCTTCTTGGCGCAAAGATGCGGGGGCTTCATGCCACCCCGATCTACGGCGGCGCGCCGATGGACCGCCAGCTCCGTGCGCTGCGCGAGGGCGCGCATGTGGTGGTGGGCACACCCGGCCGCCTCCTCGATCATCTGCGGCGGCGCAGTCTCGACCCGTCCCGCATCCGCATGGCCATCCTCGACGAGGCCGACCGCATGCTGGACATGGGGTTCAAGGAGGAAATGGACGAACTGCTGGCCCAGATCCCCGCCGGGAGGCAGATGTTGTTTTTCTCGGCCACTATGAATCCCGGCGTGTCGCGATTGATCCGGAGCTTCGCAAAGGAACCCGAGGTCATCGAGATCAAACAAAAATCCCGCACGGTTTCCACCGTGGATCAATCGTATTTCGAAGTCCGCCAGCGCTCAAAAGTGGAGGTGCTCTCCCGAATTCTGGACATGAATCCCCCGCGGCTTGCGCTGGTTTTCTGCAACACCAAACGCTCGGTGGACGAATGCGCCGAGGATCTCATCAATCGCGGCTACGCCGCCGACCGGCTCCACGGGGACATGTCCCAGATGATGCGCGAGCGGACGCTCAAGCGGTTCCGTGAGGGTGCCGTGGAGCTGCTGGTTGCCACCGATGTGGCGGCGCGCGGATTGGACATCGATGAGATCGACATCGTGTTCAATTACGATCTGCCGACCGATCCCGAGGATTACCTGCACCGCATCGGACGCACCGGGCGGGCCGGACGCTCCGGACGCGCCGTGAATTTTGTCTATGGCCGCGACATTTACCGGCTGCAATCCATCGAGCGCTTCATCCGCCAGACCATCCGCCGCGAACACATCCCGAGCGCGGAGCAGGTCGAAGGACGCAGGGCCGACATCATTTTCGACGCGCTCAAGGAGCGGCTCGAATCCGGAAAGTTCGACGCATACCAGGAAAGCATCGACCGTCTGTTGGAGCAGGGACACACCCCCACCGACATCGCGGGCGCATTGGTGAGCATGCTGCGCGAAGCGAGCGGACGCGAGGGTTCCCAGATCGAAGAGGATCGCCAGCCCGTGCGGCCCACACGCCGGTCCGCCTCCGCCTCCGCACCGCATGAGCCCCGCCGCGAAATGGAGCGCGCACCCCGGTCCCGGCTTCCGCGCGATCACGGTCCCGCCCGGCAGGAGCCGGGAATGACGCGTCTCTTTATTTCCATGGGCAAAACCCAGGGCGTGATGGCCAAGGAAATCGTCGGCATGCTCTATCGCCAGGCCGAATTGCCCGATGCATGTCTCGGCAAGATCACCCTTTTCCCGAACCATTCCCTCGTGGATGTGCCAAGCGAACTGGTGGAGCAGGTGATGCACCGCACCCGCAGTGCCCGTCTGTGCGGGCGTCCATTCCGGATCGACGTGGACCGTATGCCCGGGTGATTCTCCAACGGACGGCGGGTTTCTGCTGAAAGAAGTCTTTTTGGATCTCGCCAAGAAATCCGGAAGTCGCCGGGGGGCGAGGCCGACGGCCACACGCTGATGCTCGTGACCAGCCTGAATTTGGAGGCCGAATTGATTGTTCTCAAAGTCACCGAGCCCTCTTGAAACAAACCATCAATCAAGCGGCCGTTACCGAGGACAGCATGTATTCCGCAGCAGCCCGCAAGGAAGCGTGGCTCCGCCGTGCTGCAGTGGTGCTTTGGTTCACTTTGGCATTCGGGACCACCTCATGCCTTCTATTCGTCACCGATTCATATATACACACCAATGCCTACCAACGACCAACCTCCACAGGGAGCAATTCTCATTTTGATTTGAAGGGTGGGGGTGGCATCACCTGGAGGGTCAGCG
>DYRR01000067.1 GCA_020718605.1 Chthoniobacter flavus
TCGGAGACGCGCTTGTTGCCAGCACAGTCCGGGCCCGGCGGACCCGCGCCTCTTTCTCGTGAAAAATGTCGTGGATATCGTTATGCACACCGCTCAGGAAACAGGTGGCGAGAAGGCCGCAGGTCATTGCGATCATATTGCCCCGGCAGGACCCCCGCGTCCTGGTGAGCATTCCGATGAGAAACACACCCAACAGGGAACCGTACGTGTATCCGAAACTGCCCAGCACAATGGGAATGATGCGCAGATCGGGGTTGGAGAGTTTGATCGCCGCCGTCCCAATGCCGACGCCGGCCAGCAGCACCGCAAACCCCACCGTGCTCCAGCGGGCCATGCGAAACTGCTTTTTCTCGTCCGCATCGGGCCGGAACAATCCCACATACCAATCCCGGGTAAAGCTCGTCGCGAGCGCATTCAACGCCGTCGAGAGCGAGCCCATCGCCGTCGCAAAAAGCCCGGCGGCGAGCAGTCCGCGCAGACCCGGCGCGAGATCGTGCACCATGAACCAGGGGAACACGTCCGCCCCCACGGGAAGACCACCCGGTTTCACATTGGTGTAGTAGAGATGCAGCATGATGCCGATGGTGAGAAACACCACGACCACCGGCACATCCAGGAGACCCGACCCCACCAGCGCCCAACGGCTGCGCCGGGTGTCTTTCGCCGTCAGCATCCGCTGGACCATGTCCTGATCCGTGCCGTGCGTGGCCATGGTGGTGAACACCGAGCCCAGAAAGGCGGCCCAGACCGTGTACTCGCTGGAGAGAATGTTCTTCACATGAACCCACACTCCGTCGGCCACTCCGCCGTCGGTGCTTTTCACCAGACCCAGGTCCCAGAAGGCGGGATGCGCAAGGGTCTCCCCGATGGCCGTCGCTCCGCCCACCTGATGCCAGAGCGAGACGAACACAAACCCCGCCGCACCGAACATGAGGCTCACCTGGATGAGGTCGGTCCACACGACCGCCTTGATGCCGCCCACCGCCGTGTAGAGCGTGGTGATGGAGGTGAGCGCGGCCACCGCCCAGAAGTAAATCCAAAAGGCCGTGCGCCGGTCCGCCAGATCCATGAGGTCGAGTTTCAATCCCACCACGTGTTCGTAGGCGATCACGATGAGAATCGCCGCGACAAACAGCCGCGACCCGCTGGCCAGCGTGCGGGTGAGGAGAAACACGGCGCTGGCGGCGCGCTTGGTGACGACCCCGAACCGGTTGCCCAGATATTCGTAGATCGACACGACCCGCATGTCGTAGAAAGGACGGATGAAGACAACCGCGACGATGAGCCGCGCGATGACGGTGCCGATCGCGAGCAGGGCGTAGGTGTAGCCCAGCTTTTTGAATCCCTCGCCCGGGGTGCCCAGAAACGTGCCGGCCGAGATCTCCGACGCAAGGATGGACGCCAGCACCGCCCACCAGGGGATCGACCGCCCACCCAGTGTGAAGTCACGCAGATTCTGGTTTTTCCGCCCCGCCCACAATCCGATCCCGACGATGACCACGAAGTACACCAGCACCACGACGCCATCGAGGAGATAAAGGCCGCTCATGTCAGGCCTTGGGAACGACGAGGTTGTGTCCGGTCATTTCTTTCGGCTGCGGCAGCCCGAGCAGCGCGAGAATCGTGGGCGCCACGTCCGCCAGGATGCCGTCCTTCACCTGGAACTTCTCGGCGTCATCGGCCACGTATAGAAAATGCACGAGGTTGGTCGTGTGCGCGGTGTTGGGCGATCCGTCGGCGTTGCGCATGAAATCGCAATTGCCGTGATCCGCCGTCACCAGCGCCTTGCCGCCCAGCCGCAACACTTCGGTGAGCACCTGCCGCACCCCGTCGTCCACGGTTTCCACGGCTTTGATCGCCGCCTCGACAACGCCGGTGTGTCCGACCATGTCGGGGTTGGCGTAGTTGAGGATCACCAGATCAAATTCCGGCAGGCGCCGGACCACTTCCGCCGTGACCTTCGCGGCGCTCATCTCGGGCTGCAAATCGTAGGTTGCCACCTTGGGCGACGGCACGATCACACGCTCCTCGCCGGGATAGGGCGCCTCGAGTCCGCCGTTGAAGAAGTAGGTGACGTGCGGATATTTCTCCGTCTCGGCGATGCGCATCTGGCTCATGCCGGCGTCACTGACGACTTTGCCGAGGATGTTATCCATCGACCCGGGCAGGAAGACGGCGGGACTGTTGTAAGTCTTGTCGTATTGGGTGAGCGTGACGTAATGCACCTTCGGGTGCACCTCGCGGTCGAACCCGTCGAACGCCGGTTCCATGAGCGCCACCGACAACTGCCGGGCGCGATCCGCGCGGAAGTTGAAGAACAACACCACATCCCCGTCCCGGACGCGCGGCTCGTTGGCATGGGAGAAAATGACGGGTGGCATGAACTCATCGGTCTTGCCCTGTTCGTAAAGTGCGCGCACGGCATCGGCCGGCGTCGCGGAGGATACCTCGCCCCGGCCCAGCACGATGGCGTCCCAGGCGAGTTTGTTGCGCTCCCAGCGCTTGTCGCGGTCCATCGCAAAATAACGCCCGATCACCGTGGCAATCTGTGCGCCCGTCCCGGCGATGCCGTTGGATACCGTCTCCAAGTAACCGGCGCCGCCCGTGGGCGAAGTGTCGCGCCCGTCTGTGATGGCATGAATGAGAATCTCCTTCACCCCGGCTTTGGCGGCGGACTTCACCAGGGCGATAAGATGTTCCTGATGACTGTGCACCCCGCCGTCGGACACAAGGCCCAGCAGATGCAGGCGGGCACCGGAGGCTTTGGCGAATGCCTCTTTCAACACCGGGTTGGTATCGATATCGCCATCGAGGATCGCTTTGTTGATGCGGGTGAGTTCCTGATACACGATCCGTCCCGCCCCAAGATTGAGATGACCCACCTCCGAATTGCCCATCTGCCCCTCCGGCAGCCCCACATCCATGCCGCTGGCACTCAAACGGCCCCAGGGATATTTGGCGAAAAGTTCGTCATGAAACGGGGTGCGCGCCAACAGCGTGGCATCGCCGTCATGGGTGGCGTTGGCGCGTCCGCCGGGGTTGATGCCCCATCCGTCGCGGATGATCAGAATCACGGGTTTTTTGGATTTCATAGGATTGGATTGGAAATTCGGCTTCGGCGGACGGAATCGGGCCGGAGCAAGCCCGTAATAATGGCGGGAGCGGGCACGGTGTCAAAGATGTATTGCACATTATGCCGGGAAAATTTCAGGTGGCGCTGCAGGATCTAAAGCACTGGCCGGATGCGCCACTCTCGGAACCGTTCCGCTCGCAACATGATTTTTCCCCACCCTTTTCGTCGGGACCGCGGCCCGGCAAACTGGACCGACAGCGATCTGACCGAGTCCGGCTCCTATATCAAAAGCCAGCTCTCTCGATGACTATGTTTTGCTGCCGATTTCCAAGCAATGGGCTAAATCATTACTCGGGAAAGTTGAAATCCCGCGAAACAAAACAGGATCACACTTTGCCACACATCAAGGCTTGTACCATGCGGCGTCCAGAATGGACCACAGATGAATGATCCAGCCGAGAAGAATCAGCCACAGCAATCCCGCCAGACAGAAATGGATCAGCGCCATGATGGGGCGGCCTTGGACAAGCTGGCCCAAGCCCGGGATGAAGAAACTACAGACGGCGGCGATAACGTTTCCAGAAGAACCCTGACCACTCATGATGCGGCCAAGCGTAGGACCTTCCCGCGCACGGGGCAAGGTGAAATGGAGGTGGCGTTCAACCAACCAGCGGTTGCTGCCAGGGGCCGATCATTCTCCAATTTTCAAGATCTTGTTGGATTGAGGTTGAGAATGAGCCGGATTGAAGGTAGCCTCAGGCGAGGGTAAGAACAACCATGCCAGTCATTTCGATGTTTTATGGGATTATCGTGTCCATGTACTTTCTCGATGATAGGAGGCACAAACGAGCACACGTTCACGTCCGCTTCCAAGAGCATGAAATTGTTCTTGCAATTCCAGACGGAGAAATCTTGGAAGGATCGATCCCCGGCAGCAAGCTGAAGCTCGCACTCGCGTGGATGGAGATTCATCGGGATGAACTGCTCGCGGACTGGGAATTGGCGGCGACTGGTCAGCAGCCCTATAAAATTGAACCGCTGAAATAAACGATGAATCCACGTGTGGAATCTATTCAACCTGAAGCCGACTACCGACTCCGAATCCTTTTCACAAATGGAGAGCGGGGGGTCTTCGATTGTTCGCGCCTGCTGGATTTTGGCGTGTTCCGGGAACTTCGCGACCCGAAGTATTTTCGCCGGGTTTTGGTGGCATCCGGAACGGTTGCATGGCCACACGAGCAGGATATTTGCCCTGATACCCTCTACGAGGAGTCCATTCTGGACAAATGATACAGAGGCGGGTTTCCCACTTCATGCCCACCGAAAAAGCAAATTCATTGCGCCGCATGCAACGCATCGCCACCGGGTGTGTTGCGGCGGCGTTCACGGTCAGGGTTGGGGCCGGTTTCCTGCCCGACTTGGTGTGGGTCGGCTTTTTGCGCGCCTTTTCCGAGGCGGCCGTCGTGGGCGGCCTCGCGGATTGGTTTGCCGTGACTGCGCTCTTCCGGCATCCGCTCGGACTTCCGATCCCCCATACCCGCATCCTTCCCCGGAGCAAGGATCGCATCGCAACTTCGCTCGCGACATTCGTCGTCGGCAATTTCCTCTCGCGGGACGTGCTGGATCGCGAACTCAACAAGATCGACATCAGCACCAAGGGGGCGGAATTTCTTGAGTCAAAGTCCGACGCCATCGCGGCCCGCGCCACAGAGTATCTTCCCCGGCTGCTTCACGCACTGGATGATGCCGACGTAAGCCGGTTCCTGGAGTCGCAATTCACCGACCGGCTCAGGAAAATTCCCGTTGCGCCGATGGTTGGGCGGCTGATCGAACTTCTCACTTCCGGCGACAAACACGAGCGGATTGTCAACGATCTGCTCAAACTTGCATCCGACGGATTGGGTGACAATCGCGATGTTCTCACGGGATTGATCCGCAAAGAAATTCCCGTTCCCGATTCCTTTTCCCTCCCGGGTCTGCCGATGGCGTTGCCGCTGAAAGCGGTGAAGGACAAGCTGGCCGGAATGATTGCCGAGGAAGCCATGAAGCGCATCCTGCGCACCATTGGCGAGATTCGGGACAACCCTGCTCATGAGATCCGATTGCGCATCCGGGAGCGGATCGCCAAACTTGCGGTTGAGTTGACGGAATCGCCCGGAATGATCTCCCGGGGAGAGGAGATCAAAGTGGAATTTCTCGCCAACCCCAATGTGACGGCCTATGCCGCCCGGGTTTGGACGGAAATCAAAACGGCGCTGCTTGAGGATGCCGCGCTTGAAAACAGCCAGATCCGCGCACACTTGGCCGGCGCCTTGCGAAGAGCGGCGGCACAGGTGAAAAGTGACGGATTGGTCCGGGAGAAGTTCAATACGGCGCTTCGCGCAGCAGCTCTGGATATCCTCTCCGGCAATGCTCCGCAGTTTGCCCGAGTCATCGAAGAAACCGTGGCCCGCTGGGATGGGGAGGAACTCGCCCGGAAACTTGAACTTGAAGTGGGGCGGGACCTGCAATTCGTCCGGCTCAACGGCACCCTGGTGGGCGGGCTCCTGGGCGTTGTGCTGCATTTGTTGATGAAAATGCTGTGATCGACTCCAACCCGAAGGACAGAAGATGCGGCTGAATATGCGGCTTGTGAAAACCAAAAACCCCGGTTAATTTTCCAACACTGCCCCCGCCCCGAGTCTCTCACCGCGACCTGTCCCCACCGGAGAAACAACCATGAACACCGCGACCTCCACCTCCCGCCGCAATTTCCTCAAATCCACGCTGGCCGTGCCTGTCGCATTGACCCTCGGCCAGTCGCTGCAACCCATGGCCTCGGCCGCCACTCCGGCTTCCGGTAAATCCGGCGGACCGTTGCCCATGCGCAAGCTCGGCAAAATCGGTCCCGAAGTGACTCTCATCAGTCTCGGCGGGATGATGGGCGCGATGAGCCCCGATTATCTCGACATCGCATGGTCCATGGGAATCCGGTACTTCGACACGGCGGACTGTTACCTCAAGGGTCAATCGGAAAAAATCATCGCCGCATGGCTGGCGAAATATCCCGAGCGGCGGAAGGAATTATTCCTGGTATCCAAGGACCACCCGCGGAAAGGCCCCGAAGAGCTTCTGGAGATGATCGACCGGCGTCTTGCGGCGTGCGGCACCGACTATCTGGATCTGTTTTTCGTCCACGGACTCGGTCCGAAGGAGTATGGCAGTGATGCCGTCAACTGGCCGAAGAACGATAATTTCAAAAAAGTCATCGAGCAGATCAAGGCCTCCGGCAAAGCCAAAATGGTGGGTTTTTCCTGTCACGATGGAACCCTGGTCGAATGCCTGAACTCGGCGGCGGAGGGCGGGTTTGTGGATGCGATCATGCTCAAGTACACGCCGTTCTTCACCCCGGGAGATGCGTTCGACAAAGCCGTATCGGCCTGCCACAACGCGGGCATCGGCCTGGTGGCGATGAAAACCATGCGCAGCGCGGGGGATGTCCCGGCGCGCATTCCGGAATTCGACAAGCTCGGACTCACCACACACCAGGGTCTGTTGCAGGCGGTGTACAGCGACCCGCGGATTTCGGCGATCTGCTCCGCCATCAATAATGTCGCCGAAATGGAAGCCAATACGACGGCGGCCCGCGAGTTTAAGGGCCCGCTCAAAATGGCCGATGTCCAGGCGCTCAAACAAACCGTCATGGCCAACCGCAGGACCATGTGCCCGGGGTGCCCTTCGTGTGATGCCTTTGCGGCGGCCACCGGGTTTGCGTTTCTGGATATCTCGCGTTTTGTGACCTACTACGAGCAGGATGGCTTTCTCGACGCCCGCGAGCTGTATCACGCATTGCCTGCGGAAAACCGCGATCCCGCCCGGCTGGATCTGGCGGCTCTGCGGGACGGATGCGCATTCCAGACCGATTATCCGGAGATCATCCGGCGGGCCAACCGCTACTTCGCTTGACCCTCCCCGCCTCCCAATCTCCGCGCGCGGGACGGCAGGCATTCCGGCGCGTGAAAGTTTCCGCACTGGAACGCGGCATCAGCCTTGCCATCGTGGGTCTGTTGGCGTTCCTCGGAGTTGCGGTCTGGATCCAGGGGCGGAATTTCGATCCGGGCCTCTACAGCCTGCGCACCGAGGCATTGAAATCCACAAGCGCAGCCCCTGGAGGGTCAGCGTCCTCGCCTGACCTTTCTCCGTCCCACGCTCCAATCCAGGCCCCGGCAGAATCTCCGGAGGGCTATGAGGCATCCGCGCCCGCCAGTTCTTCGCCGGCGTTGCAGCCCATGGACATACCCGGGGAGAAGCCCACCGGTCCCACGGAGTTTTATTCCACGGACACACTCTACGAAAAAATCAACGGCCGTGCGCCGGCGTATCAGGATTTCAATTTTCAACAGCTCCGCTGCCGATCCTTTGCCGTTCCCGGCGAATCCACGGGCTATGTCGATGTCTATGAATATCGCATGGACACGCCCGTGAACGCCTTCGGGATCTTCGCACTGGAACGCGATCCAAACGGCGCTCCGCTGGATTTTGTCCCGGAGGGTTATACGGACGGGATGGGCTATTTTTTCCGACAGGCGGACTGCTATGTCCAGGTGATCGCTTCCGACGCCAACCCCGCGACGGTGGCGCTTGCAAAATCGTTGTCCTCACGCATCGCGGCATCCATCGCAGTGAACGACACGGGTCTTGCCGCCCGGCGCAAACTACCCGCAAAAGGGCTTGTTCCAGGCTCGCTGACCTACACGAGGGAGAATGCGCATGGGCAGGCCTTTCTCCGGGATGTTTTTCAGGCGGACTACGAGTTCGAGGGTGCCAGGATTTCCTTTTTCATCATGATCGCCACACCCGAAGCGGCGGACAAGGCCTGGGAATCCTATCGGGAGTTCAGCGGACGCCATGGGGGAAAATCCGAGACCCTTCCGGAGATTGCCAGGGCAAAAGTTTTCCTGGCCACGAATTTCGGCAAGGCAAAACTGATCTACCGGCGGGAGGGCGAACTGGGCGGAGTGGTTGACGCCCAGAACCCGGAATTGGCCCGCACATTTCTCAACAAGGCATTGGACGGAACCCTGCGCTAATCTTCCGATGGCAGTGAAAAAATGTGTTTGGCGTGTGTTTTCGCTTGCTCCGGGGGGTCTCGCGTGCATAATGCCCCACCTTGTCGATGCAGATCGACAGGCTGATGGAATAATGCGTCTTGAAAATCCGTGCTGCTCCTCCTCCGGGAGGCTTCGGGATATTCGCGGAGACCTTGTTTCATCCCCAAACCGGGGTCTTAGCTCAGTTGGTAGAGCGCCTCAATGGCATTGAGGAGGTCAGGGGTTCGAATCCCCTAGGCTCCACTCCTTCTGTGGAAGGGAGCCGGTTCCTGAACTTCAGTTCGCGGAGGACTCCAGAACAAGGCGATGTCTGCCTGATCCCCACGCAACTTTATCGCCGCGATATCCAGTGGGAGGGGAAAAGGTCGCATGGGCGCCCTCGGGAACCAACACTTCCACCTCCAAATTTTTCCCATCCAGTTTCCAGGAAATTTCCGTGCGGCCCTGCGGGGTCTCCAACCCCGCCTTTGCCCACGTAATCAAGCCTCCCGGACGTGGCCGGAAAACGATATGGCGGTAACCCGGTTCCTGCGGATCGAGTTCCAATCCCGCCACGCTCCGATACATCCAGGCGCCCACCGCCCCATAGGCGTAGTGGTTGAAGGAATTCATGCCTTTGTCCTGGAACCCTTTGTCCGGGGTCCATCCGTCCCATCGCTCCCAAATGGTGGTGGCCCCGTTTTTGACTGGGAAGAGCCAGGAGGGAAAGGTCTCCTGTTCCAGCAGGCGGTAGGCCACATCCAGGTATCCGTGCGTTTCGAGCACCTCCAATATATAAGGGGTCCCCACGAAACCCGTGGCGATGTGGTGGTTTCGTTTCTCAATATCCCTGACAAGTTCGCGGGCCGCGACGGGGCGCAGCTTTTCCGGAAGCAGGTCAAAATGAAGGGCAAGCACATAGGCTGTTTGTGTTGAGGAAGCCAAAAATCCTTCCGGAGTGACAAACCTTTCTCGGAAGGCGTTGACAATTTCCTCATGCAACAACCTGAACTTCGACGCGTCCCCGGTGTGTCCCAATATATCCGCCACGCATGACATGATTTTGGCGTCGTAGGCATAAAATGCGGTTCCGATCAGATCGCGGGGGGTGGCTCCGTCCACTTTTCCACTTCCATCCAGTGCCAGCCAATCCCCAAAGCCTCCCCAGGCATCCACTTCCGGATGGGAGCGGATATGATTGAGGCTGCGGTGCTGCTCGATAAAAACCAGATATTTCCGCATGGCGGCATAATGATCTTCCAGGATTTTTTTATCCCCGTAACACAGATAGATGGTCCAGGGGCAGATGATCATCGCATCGGCCCAGGCCGGACCGCTGTCTTCAACGCCGACAAAGTTTCTGACCGGGATCACCGCCGGCACTCCACCGCTGGGCCGCTGGGAATCGCGCGCATCGCGCATCCATTTATGGAAAAAGCCGCGCACATCCATGTTGAAGGCCGCCGTGCGGACAAAGACCTGCGCATCCCCCGTCCAGCCCAGACGTTCATCCCTCTGCGGACAATCGGTGGGCACCTCCAGGAAATTGCTTTTCTGCCCCCAGAGAATGTTATGCTGAAGTTGATTCAGCAGCGGGTTGGAGCAGGCGAACATTCCCGTGACCGGGGTATCGGAATGCAACACCACTCCGGTTAATTCAAAAAAGGCGTCCTCTTTCAGATGTTTCACCTCCACATAGCGGAAGCCATGGAAGGTGAACCGGGGCTCCCAGAATTCCTCCTCCTCCCCTTTGCAGGTGTAAGAATCCGTCGCCCGCGCACTGCGTAGATTTTCGGTATATAGACTGCCATCGGGATTGAGGATTTCACCATGGCGTATGACGATGGTTGTTCCGCAGGAAGCCCTGATCCTGATGCGAACCCGGCCGCTGAAGTTCTGGCCGAAGTCATATATCCTCAGGTCCCAGGGCTCGTCGAGAAGACGAGTGGCCTTCAATTCCTCCTGCCGCCTGACCGGAGGATACACCATTCCATCGAGAACAATATCCGGATGAAAAGTGCCCACCACCGGCTGCCATGCAGAATCATCATAACCAGGAAGAGACCAGTCCCCCAGTTCCTCCCGGGCATCGTAATCCTCACCCATCAAAAGATCGCTTCCGCGGATTGGCCCGGGGGAAGTTTTCCATGTGGGGTCCGTGCCCACCTGTGCAATCGTTCCGTCCTCAAATTCGACTTCCAACAGAGCTAGGAACTCGGGTTTAAGTCCGTAATTCTGCCGTCCCGCCCATGCGACAAAACCGCAATACCAGCCGTCCCCAAGCAGGGCACCCACCGCGTTTTCACCCTGCCTCAGCAGTGCGGTGACCTCGTAGGTTTGGAAGGGAACCCGGATGTGATATTCAGTCCAACCGGGTGCAAACACATGATCCCCCACCCGCTTCCCGTTGATCTCCACTTCGTAAAGTCCCAGAGCGGAGACATGGAGCCGGGCCGTTTTCACCGCACGATCCAGCTTGAATTCCTTGCGAAAGTGGGGAACGGGAACCGAGGAGCGGGGACCTCCGGAAAAAGCGGAGGAGATCCAGGGGGTGGAACTGAGGTCTGGGGTCATATGTCGGGTCAAGTATATAGGGGGTCGTGATTTCCCTCGGGCATGCGCCTGGCATCCCTTCGGACGTCCGCCGCAGGAGATTCTCCAGAAGGGGCGGCGCACCATTATTGGCAAACCCGACTGGAACCTGGTGGAGGTAAGGGGATTCGAACCCCTGGCCTCGTCATTGCGAACGACGCGCTCTACCAACTGAGCTATACCCCCGTGAGGCTTTGCAAACCGCCACGACAGGCGCCTTGTTTCTCACTTTCCATCCCTCGAAGCAAGCAGATTCAGCCGACCGACACACAGAATTTCGTCTCCAACAGCTCCGTCGGGACAGCGGGAGCGGTTTTGACGGGGTTATCCGGATTTTCATCCCCGGCAAATATTTAAGAGACCGCATCGATTCCGCTTGAGTCAGAAAAGAATTCCGCCAACAATTCGGGCGTCAATCCACCAACCCAGAAAGACAACACTATGCCCGCTAAAACAAAAACCGCCCGCAAACCGAATCCCGCTCTCATGAAACCGGTTCAGCCCGATGCCGTGCTCGCGGCCATCGTCGGCTCCACCCCGCTTCCCCGCAGCGAGATGACGAAGAAGCTTTGGGATTACATCAAAAAGAACAAGCTTCAGGACGAAAAGAAAAGGACTCTCATCAACGCCGACGAAGCCCTCAAGGCTGTCTTTGGCGGCAAGAAGCAGGTGAGCATGTTCGAGATGACCAAGCTCGTCTCGGGACACGTGAAATAATCCCGCTTCCCAAGTTCTCCATTCAAAAGCGGACAGACCCCATGGCCTGTCCGCTTTTTCTTTGGGGTTGTTCCCTGCTTCATCGGGGCGGATCCCCTGCTCCTCGCAGCGCCGCCAGATACACATCCTGAACCGCCAGTCCTTTTTCAGCGGCCAAGGCCAGGCACGATTCGAATTCCGGCGTGATCCTGCATCTCCCGTCGGGCAACCGAACTGACTTCGCGGCGATCGCGCCATGGGCCGTCCGGATCACACACGCTTCCCTGGGGAGCATGATGCGGCGGACCGGGTTCATCCGCACGCCAATGGTGCTGGTCTCGGAAAGGATGCGCAGGGCCATGGTTTCGGCAAGATCCGGTGGGACGAGAACCTCCAATTGATGGCCGGGACGCCCCTTCTTCATGAGCACCGGACGGATCACGGCGTCGCGGGCCCCGGCTTGAATAAGCGTATCGAGAAGCGTGGCGCCGCAAAGTTCAGCGGGGGAATCGTCGATGTTGCAGGAGATGACCACCAACTCATCCCGCTCCACTCCCACCGCCGACTGTTGGGTTTCTGCCAGCCGCAGACGCAACACGCTGAGCCGAGTCTCCGGGTTTCGCGTGCCACCTCCGAATGCGGCATCTGTCGTCACGCACTCCGGGATCCCGAAGCGCACCCCGAGTTCGTCCAAAATCAGCGCCCCGGTGGGCGTGGTCCATTCGCCGGAAAGGTCGCCGGTCACTGTCGGCATCCCGCGCAGCAGCCGTTCAGTGGCGGGAGCCGGGACGGGAAGAATCCCGTGCGCCGTCCTCACCGTTCCTGAGCCAACGCAAATCGGAGTGGCAAACGCCGCGCCAATCGCCAACCGCTCCATGCAAAGCGCGGCGGCCACGATATCCACGATGGAATCGACCGCCCCGACCTCATGGAAATGCACGCGCTCGATGGGAATTCCATGGGCGGCGGCCTCCACTTCGCCCAGGCGGCGAAACATCCGCAGGGCGCGCTCCGCGACGGGCCTTTCCAGATCCGCAGCCTCAATCATCGTCAGGATCTGCGAAAGCGCCCGGTGTTCATGCGCATGCGAGCCGTCGTGGCCATGGTCGTGGGGCGCATGATCCTCCGCGTGCGAATGCCCGGAATCATGCGGATGCGCATGCCCGTGTGAGTGGTGGTGCGAATGCGGGGCCTCTTCTGCGGAATGCCCGCCCTCCATCACGTCGAACTTGCGGCATTGAATCGAACCTCTCAGCACATCTCGAAATCCACAGGTGACACCGGGCAGACCGAGCCTGCGGGGTAGATCGCGGACTTCCAGTTCGCACCCGGCAAGTTTTGCCGCAGCGGCAACAAACATGTCCCCGCTGATTCCACTGTGGGCTTCGATAATTAAGATTCTCATATTCGGGTTGGTTGGATTTGGCGCAGGATGCGCAGGGCGGCCATGCCCGCACCGCAGCCGTTGTCGATATTCATAACCATGATGCCCGAGGCGCAGCTTGCCAACATGCCATGCAGGGCGGCATGCCCGCCCTTCGCGACGCCGTATCCCACGCTGGTCGGCACGGCGATGATGGGTTGGGACATCAATCCGCCAAGAACCGAAGGGAGGGCGCCCTCAAAGCCCGCGCAACAAATCAGAACACGGCATGTCACCAGCGCATCCCTGTGGGCCAGCATCCGGTGCAATCCCGCCACAC